>NZ_JBJHHE010000001.1:0-301430 GCF_056378755.1 Thermanaeromonas sp. DSM 22490 | reverse complement strand
TTCCCCGGGGTAAAATCTTTTACCCCAATCCCTTCATACCTTCACCTTCCTTATTTCCCCGTCAGCGCAGATGGCTCTGGTGGAGTTACCCTCGGTTTTTGCCTGACAGGCCTGCTTTGGCTTGAAAGCGAGGATCTGTTCCCGAGCGGCTAGCCCAGGCTTTAAGCTTGGCGAAAGGCGGAGGCATGCCTGAGGCCCCAATAGCCATGCGGCCGGCAATTGAGACAGGAGGTCAAATTTGCCGGGAAGCCTGCCTTAAGCCTATAAGCCAAGCGCTAGTTTGGCCCGCAAGGGAAACTTTCGCGAGCGTAAGCCAAGCAGGCCTGAATTCAAAAGTGGGGATAACTCAAGTAACTTAGCTGGCATATCCTCATTTCAAATACTATCTAAAGCCTCGCGCATGCTTTTGACTAGGGCGGCGGCCCTGGCTACTCCCCCTTCAGCCAAAGCCTGGATGACAGCGCTACCCACTATAAAGCCATCACCCAGGGGTGCCAGCTGCCTTACCTGGTCAGGGCTGCTAATACCAAACCCAATAGCTAGAGGTAAAGAGGTAACCCTTCGCACCCTCTCCATGTAAGCCAACAGGTCCGGGGGCAACTCCTCCCGGGCCCCTGTCACCCCTGTAAGGGAGACGCAATAGATAAAACCACCGGCGCCGGCGGCAATTTGGCGCAGCCGGTCCTCAGGAGTAGTAGGCGCTACCAAAGGGATAAGGACCAGACCCTCCCTTTCGAAGATCTCCTGCAAGGGACCTGCTTCCTCATAAGGCAGGTCGGGAATAATAGCGCCATCCCCGCCAGCGGCAGCCAGATCTTTCCCGAAATCCGCTAGGCCATAGCGCAGTACAGGATTGTAATAACTCATTAACACCAGCGGTACCCTAATCTTAGCACGCAAAGCAGACGTCAAATCCAAAACCTTGGTCAGAGTGGTACCGGCGGCCAGGGCTCGCTGGCTGGCGGCCTGAATCACCGGGCCATCGGCTACCGGATCGGAAAAGGGCACCCCCAATTCAATAATATCGGCACCGGCGTCAGCAAGCGCCAGTACCAGTTCCGCTGTAACTTCTAAGGAAGGGTCCCCCGCGCACACATAAATAATGAGAGCCTTTTTCCCCCGTTCAAAAGCGCCGGCCAGCCTTTCTTTACCCATGTTGTTTCTCCTCTCCCCCAAAAATCTCTGCTACCTGCTGTACATCCTTGTCTCCCCGGCCCGAAAGATTGATAACCATAATCTCCTCCGGGCTTAAATTGGGAGCTAGCTTGCCCGCCAGGGCCACGGCATGGGCGCTCTCTAAAGCAGGTAAAATGCCCTCTGTACGACACAGCAACCGAAAAGCTTCTAAAGCTTCGGCATCAGTAATACCCTCGTAAGTTGCCCGCCCTGTATCTTTCAGGTAGCTATGTTCGGGCCCCACGCCGGGATAGTCCAGCCCTGCTGACACGGAGTGAGCAGGTAACACCTGCCCGGCTTCATCCTGCAATAAGTAGCTGTAAAAACCGTGCAGCACCCCTGGCTTTCCCAGGGTAAGAGTGGCAGCATGTAGCCCTGTTTCCAAACCCTTGCCGGCGGCTTCTGCTCCCCAAAGCTTTACTTTTTCATCTTCCAGAAAAGGATAAAAAAGTCCCATGGCATTGCTGCCCCCTCCCACGCAGGCAACCAGGTGATCCGGCAGCCGGCCACAAGCTGCCAGGATCTGCTCCCGTACTTCCTTACCAATAACTGCCTGAAAATCCCTTACCATCATAGGATAGGGGTGGGGCCCTACTACCGAACCCACCAGGTAGTAGGTAGTGCGCACATTGGTTACCCAGTCGCGAAGAGCCTCATTAATGGCATCTTTTAGAGTAGCCGTCCCGCTGTTTACCGGATTTACTTTGGCACCCAAAAGCTCCATGCGGAATACATTTAAAGCCTGGCGCCGGCAGTCTTCGGCACCCATATAAATTTCGCATTCCAGGCCTAAGAGAGCTGCGGCAGTAGCAGTAGCCACCCCATGCTGGCCGGCTCCTGTTTCCGCAATAATACGCTTCTTGCTCATACGCCGGGCCAGCAGAGCTTGGCCTAGAGCGTTGTTGAGCTTATGGGAGCCCGTATGGTTTAAATCTTCCCGTTTTAAATATATCTTAGCACCGCCCCAATAGGCCGTTAGATTTTGGGCAAAATATAAAGGCGTAGGCCGGCCCGCATAGTAACGCAAGTAATAATTTAACTCAGCCTGAAAATCTTTATCCTGGCGCACTCTTAAATAAGCTTCTTCCAATTCCTCCAGGGCCGGCATCAAGGTTTCCGGCACAAACCGGCCCCCGAAGCTACCGAAGCGACCCTTGGCATCCGGCAAACTCATTCCGTTTCCTCCTCTTTAAGCTCTGGCTACGGCTTCCAAAAACCGGGCTATTTTGACCGGGTCCTTCTGGCCGTTAGTTTCCACTCCGCTGCTCACATCTACGGCATAAGGTCGCACCTTGCGGATGGCCTCGGCCACATTTTCCGGAGTTAAACCGCCGGCCAGAATAATGGGTGGGCCCATCTCCACCGCCCGGCGGGCAATTTCCCAGTTAAAGGTATGGCCCGTGCCGCCTGCCCGGCCGGGAACAAAAGCATCCAGCAAAAAGGCATCCACCCGGTATTTAGGGATAAGCTCCAGGGCTTTTATATCCTTTACTCGTATAGCTTTTATTAAACGGTTGGAAATACCGTGACAATACTCGGGCGGCTCTTCCCCGTGGAGTTGCAACACATCGAGCCGGCAAAAGCTAGCGATCTCCAGTAAACTGTAACGCGGCTCATTAACAAACACACCCACAGTATTAATAAAAGGGGGCAGTTTCATGATAATTTCCCGCGCAGCCTCCGGATGAATTCGCCGGGGGCTAGGGGCAAAGACAAAGCCTAAAGCATGGGCACCTGCATCTAAAGCGGCCCTGGCCTCATCCCAGGTCTTGATCCCGCAAATTTTTACCCTTACCAAGTGATTTCACCCTCGGTTATCCCCTTTTTACTCGCCCTCAGGCTTTAAGGAGCGGTTCCCAACAATTCATGTACTTTGGCCTCCACATCAGCAGCCGTCATGAAGGTTTCGCCCACCAAAATAGCATCTACTCTGGCTTGTGCCAGCTTAACTACGTCTTCTCGCTTCTTGATACCACTTTCGCTCACCAACAGGCGGTAATCAGGTACCAGGTGGCGCAGCTCCAGCGTGGTTTTTATATCCGTCTTAAAGGTATGCAAATCGCGGTTGTTAATCCCTATTATTCGGGCCCCCGCCTTCAGAGCCAGTTCAATTTCTTCTGCAGTGTGGGTTTCCACCAGGGCCGCTAACTCCAAGCGGGAGGCCAGGGCCAGGTATTCTTGAAGTTGGGGCTCCTCCAGAGCAGCCACAATGAAAAGGATGGCGTCGGCTCCCAGAGTTCTGGTGGCAAAAATTTGATATTCGTCGATGATAAAATCCTTGCGCAAGATGGGTAAGGGGGTTATCTCGCGCACCAGAGCTATATACCGGGGATGTCCTTGAAAAAACTTTTCATCGGTCAATACTGACAGGGCCGCTGCTCCGGCACGGGTATAAATGCTGGCAAGTTTCCGGGGATTAAAATCCGCGCACAGTACGCCCCGGGAGGGAGAAGCCTTTTTAAGCTCGGCAATGAGATTAATAGATTTGCCGCGGCGAAGCGCGCCGGCAAAGTCCCGGGTAAAGGGCAACCTATTACACATTTCCTCTAACCGGCTTAAAGGCAGCTCCTCCCGCGCCAGAGCGACCTCCCGACGCTTATACTCTAAAATCCGTTCTAACATCAGGCTGCCCAACTTTCACTGAAAGTTGCCATGGCGGCCAGTTTGAGAGCGGCCGCTCCCGAGTCTATACTCTCCGCCGCCATTTTCAATCCTTCTCTCACCGAAGACGCTGCCCCTGCCGCTAGCAAGGCAAAGGCGGCATTGATCAGTACCACATCCCGCGCTGGCCCCGGCCTGCCCTCCAGCACCCCTTGTATAATGCGAGCGTTATCGGCCGCCGTGCCGCCTGACAAATCTTGAAGCTGTACCGGTTTAATGCCTACTTCCTCCGGGTAAAAAACGAAAGTTTCTATGGAACCATCTTCCAGGCGGGTAATTTTAGTCGGCCCGGTTATGGTAATTTCATCCAAGCCATCACTGCCGTGCACCACGAAAGCTCGACGGCAACCCAAACGCCCCAGAACAGAAGCCACTGTTTCCGTCAATTCCGGCGCATAGACGCCGACCAGCTGGTAGGGTGCCCCGGCCGGGTTAGTTAAAGGGCCCAGCAAATTAAAAACCGTGCGGATACCTATTTCCCGCCTGGGACCCGCGGCATGTTTCATGGCCTTATGGAAAGCAGGGGCGAAGAGAAACCCTATACCCACTTGTTCTAGGCAAGCTGCCACTCCTGCTGGCGGCAAATCCACCCGCACGCCGAGCGCTTCTAAGACATCGGCGCTGCCGGCCCGGCTGGAAACAGAGCGATTGCCATGTTTGGCTACCGGTACCCCTGCGCCGGCTACTACAAAGGCAGCGGCCGTGGAAATATTAAAGGTATGGCGACCATCTCCGCCGGTGCCACAGGTATCTACCATAACCTGTTGGCGGCTGTTCAATGGCTCGGCCAGGCGGCGCATGGTCCTGGCAAAGCCCGTAATTTCTTCCACCGTTTCTCCCTTAAGCCTCAAAGCGGTTAAAAAGGCGGCAATCTGGGCCGGTGTAGCCTCCCCACTCATGATTATTTCCATAGCCGCTTCGGCTTCGGCTTCTGTTAAGGAATTACCGCCTACCACTTTATGGATATATTCTTTCAGCATAGCTCTGCTCCTCTCCCCTCTTCTCAGCTGGACTTAATCCCTAGGCTAAGGCCAGGAAATTGGCCAGCAATTTTTTACCTTCTTCCGTAAGTATGGATTCCGGGTGAAACTGGACTCCCTCAATGGGGAACTGCCGGTGGCGTATACCCATGAGTTCTCCCTGGTCGCTTTTGGCCGTGACTTCCAGGCACGAAGGCAATGTCTCTTCCTCCACTATAAGGGAATGATAGCGGGTTGCCAGGAAGGGATTTTTAAGGCCGCGAAAAATGGTCTTCCCATCGTGGTTTATAGGAGAAGTTTTCCCATGCATCAGGCGCTTGGCCCTGACCACTCTTCCTCCAAAGGCCTGCCCAATGCACTGGTGCCCCAAGCAGACGCCTAAAATAGGTATTTTGCCGGCAAAGTTTTTAATGGCCGCTAGGGAAATACCGGCTTCGTTGGGTGTACAAGGGCCCGGCGAAATCACCAGGTAGCGGGGCTTAAGTTTTTCCATCTCCTCCAAAGTAATGGCGTCATTGCGCCTCACGATTACTTCTTCGCCCAGTTCAGCAAAGTATTGAACCAGGTTATAGGTAAAGGAATCATAGTTATCAATCATTAGCAACATGGTACTCATCCCCTCTTAAGTCCAGCGCTTTAAGCAAAGCCCTGGCTTTATTCAAGGTCTCCTCGTACTCAGCCTCCGGTTCCGAATCGGCAACGATTCCCGCACCGGCCTGCACATAGGCCTTACCCCTGCTGAAGACAATGGTCCGGATGGCAATACAGGTATCCATATTTCCGGTTAAGCTTAAGTAACCGACGGCCCCGGCATAGGGGCCGCGCCAGGTCGGCTCCAATTCCGCAATTATCTCCATGGCCCGCACCTTAGGCGCACCTGAAACCGTGCCGGCCGGGAAGCAAGCCAGGAGAGCATCCAAGGCGGTTTTGCCGGGCGCCAAACGGCCGGTCACATTGGAAACCAGATGCATCACATGGGAATAGTTCTCTATTACCATAAATTGGGGTACCTGTACGCTCCCAGGAATAGCTACACGCCCCACATCGTTACGTCCCAGGTCCAAAAGCATCAGGTGTTCGGCGCGTTCCTTCTCGTTGTTCTTTAGCTCCCGCGCCAGCTCTAAGTCTTCTTCCGCCGTCCGCCCCCGGGGACGCGTCCCGGCAATGGGGCGGTTTTCTATAATACCGTCTTCTACCCGCACCAACATCTCAGGGGAAGAACCGACCAGCTGTACTTCTGGAAAGTTAAGATAAAACATGTAGGGAGAAGGGTTTATAGTTCTTAGCCGCCGATACACGGTAAAGGTGTCTCCCAAAAAGGGGAGCTCCAGCCTCTGGGATAAGACTACCTGAATACAGTCACCGGCAGCGATATATTCCTGGATACGCCTTACCTTATCTTTAAACTCTTCCGGCGTCATATTGGCCTGGTAGTTGACAGGCCCGGGGAGCATGGGACCTGGACCTTTCCCTTCTAAGGGCTGTGTCTCAACTTTTTGCCGGAGCAGTTCGATTACCTTCTGCAAGCGTACTTGCGCTTCCTGGTAGTCGCGCTGATTACCGGTTCGGGCCAGGCAGACCACCTTCACTGTCCGCAAGAGGTGATCATAAATTAAAAGGGTGCGGTTCAGTACCAGATAAAGGTCTGGCAGCTTAAGGTCGTCTTCGCCTTTCGCCGGCAATTTTTCTATCTGGCGCACAAAATCATAGCTAAAATAACCGACCAGACCTCCAAAGAACCGCGGCAATTCCGGCGGTATAGGGGAAATTCTTAATTCACTTAACAACCGGCGTAGAAAGTCTAAAGGGCCGGATATTTCTTCCCTTATACCATCGCGTAAGAGGCTGCCATTGTTGCCCCGGCAACGGTAAACGAGAAGAGGGTCAAACCCGATAAAAGAATAGCGTCCCAGCCTCTCCCCGCCCTCTACACTTTCTAAAAGATAGCTATAAGGGGTTCTGCCGAATTTTAGGTATAAAGATACGGGGGTTTCCGTATCAGCCAGCACTTCCTGCCAGACGGGTACCATCCCTTCACCCCCAAACAAACAAAAAAGCCGACGCTCGAATGAGCACCGGCACTCTATCTTCTCTCGCCCGGCTCATCTCCAGCTCTCCTCTCCTCAGCTCAGCTCAGCTAAAACTCTAACCTACATTGATTTTTATGTAAGTCTATCATACATAATAGGCAAACTCCTGTCAATAACTTTGGGCCTGCCCTGCAAAAACTGTAGGGCTTTTTAGGACTCCCAACTCACTTCAAATCCGGCCTTAAGAGGGCAGCCCGCCCGAGGTAAACATGCTGGGGCGGTAATTTGCTATAAGCATGAATCAGCACTCTGATGATACCGGGTTGACTTCCCGGCACCGGGATTTCTGTCGCGCACATAAGGGCTACTTCCCTCCAGCCCAGGCGCCGGGCAGCTTCGGCGGGGAAAGCCGCATTGAGATCCGGAGTAACTGTGAAAAAGGCACTAATGATATCCGCTTCTTTTAGTTGATTAGCCTTTACGATTTCTCGTAAAAGTTTGCCCGTACTGTCCAGAATCTCGCTGGCCTCATTCCTGTCTACAGAAATGGCTCCCCGGATGCCCCGAACTCTCATATCTCCCATGATAGCCCACCTTCCTACCATACTACATTTATTTTTTCTTCTCAGACCCACTTGTTCCCCCTTCTATCTTTACGAAACCGCCCGGTGCCCTAACCCGATACCCACTTCGTCTAAATGTAAAAGCCCGATGCCAAAAAAAGACGGCTACACTAATGTGATCATGGTAACGGGCAATACCGATCTTGCCTCCTATGTTAAGGCCTAAAGCCTTAAGTATAAGTTGAGAGAGGGCTTCCCGGGTAGCACCGGCTACCGCACCTTCCTCAGCATGGGTTTCTTTGATGACGCCCTCTCGTTTAGCAGCTACCACTGCTCTTTCTACTATTTTCTGGATGGAACTTATGAACTCCCCTCCATAATCCACCGCTGCTGCACGAATCCCCTGGGCTGCAAATTCCTGCTTGAGCCTATTTTCTTCTTCCCGATTCTCGGAAAGAGCCATCCTGACAGCTACTGCCGCTACCTTTTTGCTCCCGTACTCCATATCCTTACACCGTCCCCACTTTTTTTATGAGCGTTTACTTGGTTTTTTTATATCACACCTTCTAATTCCAATCCAGGTTCTTTTCGTCAACTGTTCTCAGTTTTATCTACTATCGGGTGAGTCATATTGTTTTCCGGCGTAAACAAAAGCAAAATAGAGAAAATAAAAGAGCTAGGAATATAAAAGCCATAATTATTACCTTTGAATTGGTGTTTGCTTTGCCCGCTGTAACTTCCAGTTTTGACTGGGAATTACCGCGGTGCTAGAATGAGCAGCAATGAAAAGAAAAAGCAGACGCTGAATTCCCGTCAGGGAAACGGGGGACCCATCCTTTGGGGTGAATCCCTTGGGATACTGCTGAAAAGTATCCTTGAGGGTAGGGCTATCCTCGAGCCCGAACCCGCCAGCTAACCTCGTAAGCGTTTCGAGGAGATTACCCCAAAATCATGGAGAATCTCCATGATTTTTTATTGCCTTTTTGAAGGGAGGTAATATGGTGTAATTCCATAAGGCAAAAAGGGGAGATACTAAGTATTGCTTGGGTTTCCAAATGTATAGTACGTATTAAAGACTTTCGAAAGGGGGAACACCTCTTGTCCACGGAATCACCCAAACTAGAGTTGCGCCGCGATGTATCTGTATGGGGCTCCTTTATGTGGGGCTACGCTGATGTAGGAGCTGACATATATGCAGCTTTAGGATTAGTTATGCTATGGGCTAAAGGAGCCAGCGTACTCGCTTTTGCCCTGGCAGGATTAGTTTATATAATGATCGGCCTTGCCTATACTGAACTGGCGGCAACCTACCCCGTAGCGGGAGGAGGTCAGTATTTTACTTTACGAGGACTAGGCGATTTTTGGGGATTTATAGCAGGATCTGCCCTCTTGCTGGATTATACCATCGATATTGCTCTCTTCGCTACGGCCTCAGCTGGATACATTAACTTCTTTATACCCTACATCTTTAACGTAGACCTGGAATCTCTGGCCATCAGCATAGGGCCTCTTCACCACATTAATATCATCTGGATGCTGGAATCTCTGGCCTTAGTAGCTTTTCTTATCTGGCTCAATATACGGGGCATCCGGGAATCCTCCCTGCTTAATGAAGTGCTGGGTGCAATCGATATTATAACAGAGTCGAGTATAATCGTTTTTGGCTTGCTTTTTGCCTGGAGACCGGAATTCCTGGCCTTCCAGTGGAAAACCCAGTTTCCTACCCTCAAAGAGTTCATGTATGGTTCGTCCCTAGCCATTATTTCTTTTGTAGGGCTGGAATCTATTTCGCAAGCCGCCCAGGAAACCAAGAGGCCGGCCACCATCGTACCGCGAACTTCCGTAACTTTAATTTTCACTGTATTTATTTTTGCTACCGCATTTTCTACCATGAGCCTGGGAGTCCTTCCGTGGCAGGAAATTGCCAATGCAGTGGGAGATCCAGTTGCCCGTCTGGCTCACGCCATCCCTTTTATCGGTGTTATAGCCGGGCCCTTTGCCGCCCTACTGGGCGCCACTATTCTCCTGATCTCGGCCAATTCCGGCGTGATGAGCGCCTCCCGTCTCACTTATGCCATGAGCCAGTTTCAATTTATCCCGGAGTGGTTTAATGCTGTGCATCCCCGCTTCCGGACTCCCTACAGGACCATCCTGGTCTTTTCCCTTATCGGTGTGGTGGAACTAATATTATCCTTTTTAACGCCCAATGCCATGGATACTCTGGGCAACATGTACGCTTTTGGAGCCACCACGGGTTATATTCTTGTCTTTATCGCTCTGATTAGACTGCGTTTTACCGATCCTTATTCCCCGCGACCTTATAAAGTACCTTGTAATATTAAGCTTAAGTACCACGACAGGACAGTAGAATTTCCTGTGCTGGCCGTCTTAGGTACTCTGGGAGTAAGTTTAATCCTGTTTGAAGTTATCCTCACCCATGCCATCGGGCGGATAGCCGGTCCTGCCTGGGTTATTTTAAGCTTTCTGCTCTACGCTTTTTACCGCTACCGCCATGGGCTACCCGTCCTGGGCAGCATTGAGCGCGACTGGGAAGCCGAACAGATACGTGTCCTAGAGAGTGCTGAAGAATACGAATTGCTGGAGCGTTACAAATTGGCACTCAGAGAACGGAAGCGCAAGGAGGCTTTAGGAAAAATATGAGTACTCGCCCGCTTACCTGGCGCGATTATTATCAACTTGTCACCACCGTTGCCTTTTTCGTTATAGGTGTAAATATTTTGCTGCGTAGTATAGCACAGCCCCGACTATTAAGCTGGGCAATAGGCGGCAGTTTTTTAGCATTTAGCTTCTATCGCCTCTACTTTATTTTTAACTACTTTCGCTTCTACCGGCGATTGAGGGGGAATAACCAGTGATTCCTGTTTCCACCCACCCTCTGGGGGTTTTTCTGGCTCTGGCATTTATTCTGAGTATGGGTTCTCTCCTCTGGTGGATGCTACATGTGCCCCCGGCCATACCTTATGAAGTGGCTCGCATCACCACCGAAGTGCAAGCTATACGCCGCATCCTAGTGCCAGTGGTAGATACAGACTATTCGCGCCGGGCTATCGAGCTGGCCACACGGTTAGGAGCCGAACAAAAGGCGGAGATTTTGCTTCTTTACGTTCTGGAAGTCCCTTTGACTTTACCTTTAGGTGCCGGCTTGCCCGAAGCGGAAAAACGGGCGGAACGCGTATTACGGCAAGCCCAGGAAATAGTGGCTTTCCACCATTTACCCCATCGCAGCCGGATTATGCGCGCTCGTACAGCGGGTAGCGGAATCCTCCAAGCCGCCAAGGAAGAAGGGGTGGACATGATAGTCATGGGTGTCCGGCCGCGCCGCGGCGAGCACGTGCCCTTGAGCCGTACCCCGGATTGGCTCCTGAAATACGCTAATTGCGAACTCGTCATTGATAAATTACCTGCTTGAGGAGGAAAAGAATATGCGGATCATTATCGTGGGGTGCAGCAGGCTGGGAAGTCGCCTGGCCAAGATTTTAGCACGTTCCGGCCATGATGTAGTGGTAATTGACCCTAAGCTGGAAGCTTTGGAACGATTAGGACCAGATTTTCACGGGGAAGTAGTAAGGGGCTTGGGAATAGATCTGGCGGTGTTGGAGGAAGCCGGTATCTCCAACACTGACGTGCTCATTGCCGCTACCGACCGGGATAGCACTAATCTAGTGGTAGCCCAAATAGCCCATGAAAAATATAAAGTGCCCCAAGTAGTAGCTCGGGTTTACGATCCAGAAGCTGCGGAGGCTTACCGTAAAATGGGTCTGGATATTTTTTGCCCCACTACTTTGGGAGTAGATTACATTTTAGGCCAAGTAGAAAAGCAACCGCAAGGAGGTAAGGTCTGAATGTATGTAATTGTTGCCGGTGGCGGGAAAGTAGGCTATAATCTCACCCGCACCTTGCTGGATAATGGCTATGAAGTCTCGCTCATAGAGAAAGATGCCCAGCGCTGCCGTTGGTTGGAAGACCATTTGGGCGCAGTGATAGTCCATGGTGACGCCACCGAAGTAGCCACCCTAGAGGCAGCAGGAGCTGGCCGCGCCCAAGTGCTAGCAGCGGTTACCGGGTTTGACGAGGATAACATTATGATATGCCGTCTGGCCCAGTGCGTTTTTAGTGTCCGGAGAGTTATTGGGCGGGTTAATTATCCCCAGAACGAAGATACCTTCCGCTTGCTGGGTATCAACAACGTTGTTAACAGTACCCGCCTGATTTATCAGCTTATGCTGCAAGAAGTAGACCTGGCCGGCCTGGTCCCTTTGCTCACCCTTAAAGGAGGAGAAATTGAATTTGTAGACATTAGGCTTACACCCTGGGCACCTGCAGCCCATGTGGCCATAAAAAATCTCATCTTGCCCGATCATTGCCTACTTTTAGCCATTTTGAGAAATGGTGACTTGGTCTTTCCCCGCGGAGATGTCGTTTTACAGCCCGATGATCACATTATTGCTGCAACAGCTACTGCTGAGGCAGAAGCCTTACGGCGGGCTCTGGTGGGCGAAGCAACCGAAGAATAAAAAGAACAAACTAAAACGCTTAAGGGGTCCTGGCATGGGACCCCTTAAGTGCTAAACTTACTACTATTATTTTTTCAGCCAAGGCATCATAGCCCTCAGCTGGTCTCCTACCTTTTCAATCAAGTGTTCCCGTGCCCGCTGGCGCAAAGCATTAAATACAGGCCGACCTGCCTGGTTTTCTAAAATCCATTCCCGGGCAAAGGTGCCGTCCTGGACCTCGCGCAACAATTGTTTCATGGTAGCCCGTACGTGGTCGTCGATTACCCGAGGACCGCGGGTTAAATCCCCATACTCAGCCGTGTCGCTGATGGAGAAACGCATATATTTAATGCCACCCTCATACATCATGTCCACCAGAAGCTTAAGCTCATGCAGACATTCGAAATAAGCTATTTCCGGTTGATAACCAGCCTCTACCAGAGTCTCAAAAGCCGCTTGAATAAGCGCTGTACAACCACCGCACAAAACGGCTTGTTCACCAAAAAGATCGGTCTCCGTTTCTTCCTTAAAAGTTGTCTCGATGACACCTGCTCTGGTACAGCCAATGGCTTTAGCATAGGCCAGGCCCAGTTCTTTAGCCTTCCCCGTGGTATCCTGGTAAATAGCCAGAAGGGCAGGCACACCTTTACCTTCTACATACATGCGCCGTACCAGATGGCCCGGGCTCTTAGGAGCCACCATTAATACATCTACATTATCCGGTGGAACTATCTGGTGGTAGTGGATATTAAAGCCGTGGGAAAACATGAGGGCATTGCCCGGTTTTAAGTGAGGCGCAATTTCTTCGCGGTACACCTTGGGCTGGACTTCATCAGGCAAAAGAATTTGAATAATATCGGCTTCCGCAGCAGCTTCACTTACCGTTTTAACTACAAGTCCGGCTTCTTCTGCTGCGGGCCAAGATTTGCTCCCTTTTCGCAAACCTACTATTACATCCATACCGCTGTCCTTTAAATTCTGGGCCTGGGCATGTCCCTGGCTACCATAGCCCATAATAGCAATCTTTTTACCCTTAAGTACACTTAAATCTGCATCCTGGTCGTAGTATATTACAGCCACGTTGCCCCTGGCCACTTTCGTGCCAGGCTTCACCTCCTGTTGCAAAAATTTTATAGACAATCATTTAAATAGATTTAGTTATTCGCAACTTAAAGCCAAAACTCCTGCTAAAGATTAGAGAAAACCCCTCCCTAAAATCTCTAAAATTCAATGCCTCTTCGAGCTTCAATACCCTTTTCATAGGGATGCTTGAGTTGCCGCATTTCGGTTACCAGATCGGCTACGGCTTTGATCCCCTCCGGCGCATAGCGACCAGTTAATATCACTTCTACTTCCGGCGGCCGCTTATGCAAAAAATCAAGCACCTCTTTCTCTTGTAACAGGCCAAAATAAAGGGCCACATTAATTTCATCCAGAATTAATATGTCGGCCTTCTTGTTAACCATAACCTCCTGGGCGAAGGCCAGCCCTGCCCGGGCGAGTTCATAATCTTCGGGCTTAATCCCCTGGCGGTGGATAAAGCCTCGGCGACCAAAGGTTTTTACCTGTATTTCCGGGGCCAGCCGGGCAAAAGCCTTATGTTCACCATAATCAGGTGTTTTCATAAATTGCACAATAACCACTTTCAACCCATGCCCTGCTGCCCTTAACGCCAGACCGAAGGCTGCAGTGCTCTTCCCCTTACCGTCGCCTGTATAGACCTGGACCAGGCCGTATTTTAGTCCTGCCAATATACCACCTGCTTCCCCCAAGCTTATCTTGATTTTGCTTAATTAACACCAACGATTGTAGCCTTTCTCCCCTATAAATACGCAGCTAATCTTGTTCTGCCTTCAAATCAGTTAAGCTATAAAGACGGTTTACCTCCTCCTTTGTTAGCTGGCGATATTCTCCAGGCCGTAAGCCCTTTAACGTTAAAAAAGCCATCTTGGTCCTTTTTAGCCAGAGAACCGGATGCCCTACAGCCGCACACATACGACGCACCTCTCGCTTCCGCCCTTCCCGGAGGGTAAGTTCCAGTAGAGAAGTGCCCTTCCCTGTAAGCAAAAGCTTTACTTCCGCTGGGGCGGTGAAGCCGTCCTCCAGCTTTACCCCGGTAGCCAACTTTTGCAAAGTTTGCTCGTCTGGTACACCCTTCACCAGAGCGCGGTAAGTCTTGGTCACGCCGTACCGTGGGTGGGTTAACCTTAAGGTCAAATCACCATCATTTGTTAACAACAACAAGCCTTCTGTAGCATAATCCAGGCGTCCCACCGGATATATCCTTTCCTTTATCCCTTTTAGCAGGTCAATGACCTTAGGCCTTCCCTGGGGATCGTCTACGGTAGTTACATAACCGGGAGGCTTGTAGAGCAGATAATAAACTTTTTTCTCAGTCAATTTGACCGCTTTCCCATCTACTTCTACCAAATCACGCCCAGGTTCTACCTGCACTCCCATAGCTGTTACCGTTGTACCATTTACTTTAACCCGACCGGCGCGGATGAGTTCCTCCGCCCGACGTCGTGAAGCTACTCCCGCCTGGGCCAAAAATTTTTGTAAACGCATGGGGATTCACCGTGGACATTTTTTTATTTTACAGTCAAAATTTTAACCAAAAGAAAGCTTTTATACCAGATAGAAGGTGGTCCATATGTTAACCTACCCGGGTGAAACCATCATCTACTGGGAAAGGCGCCCTTCCCCTTTGGGTTACTTAACTGTAGCCTTAAGCTCTCAAGGGATATGCCGTCTGTCTTTTCCTAATGAATCTCCATCAGAGATGGTGGCTGCCCTTAAAGCTATTTTCCCCCAGGCAATTATGAAAGAAAACCCAGGAGTAGCTGAAGAAGTTTTCCGGCAATTAAATGAGTATTTCGCCGGAAAACGGTGCATCTTCGACCTGCCCCTGGACCTTCGGGGTACCCCTTTCCAATTACATGTCTGGCAAGCCTTGCAGGCCATACCTTACGGTACTACCTGTAGTTATGGCGACATAGCCCGGGGTATAGGTAAGCCAAAAGCAGCCCGGGCCGTGGGGAGGGCCATAGGAAGCAACCCGGTGGGCATCATTGTTCCCTGCCACCGGGTTATCGGATCCCGCGGAGATTTGCGAGGTTTCGGAGGCGGGCTGGATGTAAAAGAGAAGCTTCTGAGGTTAGAAGGGGCGCTTGCTTCTTTCCCACCCCTTTAACGTATAAAATGTAGGCTATTAAAGCAGGTAACCCATGGTAAGTGTCGAATTATATCCCCAAAGTAAGTACATCTGACAAAACTAACCCTTATTTTGACGGTGTACATGTATGAGTATCGAGCGTAACTTCGATATACCTTTTGTGGCCAACCTAGCCCTGCACGAAAAACAAATCCAGCAAAATTACCGGCCAATTATTGCCGTGCACAAATGGTTTGCCCGTCGTCCCGGTACTTTGTTTCGCAGTTTGCTCTTGGCAGAGTTTGCCGAAGGTAATTTAGCTGAAAATTACTACCGGTCCCATAATTTTAGGGGCCTTAAGATTGCTGATCCCTTTATGGGCGGAGGAACGCCTCTTATTGAAGCTAACCGGCTAGGTTGTGATGTCCTGGGCTATGATATTAACCCCATGGCCTATTGGATTGTCCGCGAAGAGATTGAGCACCTAGATCTGGAGGTCTACCAGAAGGCAGCCCGGGAATTAAGGGATTTCTTAAAAGAAAAACTGGGTAGTTTTTATCAGACCCGCTGCATAATATGCGGTCGTGAAGATACGCCGGTGAAATACTTCTTGTGGGTTAAAGTTCAACGTTGTCGACATTGTGGGCAGGACTTTGACTTGTTCCCAGGTTACCTCCTGGCACAAAAGGGGCGTCATCCTAAAGATGTCATAATCTGTGCGACCTGCGGTGAGCTCAACGAGGTTAAAGATAAAAGGTGCCCCAACAATTGCCAGTATTGCGGCCAAAAATTGACCGTTAAGGGGCCAGCCAGTCGCAATCAATGTCTGTGCCCTTATTGCGGGACAAAAAATAATTATCCCGATCCGGCTAGCGGGCCGCCCAGGCACCGGATGATTGCCATTGAATATCATTGTGTTTACTGTAAACCGCGACACCAAGGCCGCTTTTTCAAAAAGCCAGATTCTGAGGACCTGGCCAGATATGCGGCAGCAGTTGCTGCATGGAAAAGAATGCAACCCGAGTTTGTCCCAGGAGATGAAATACCTGCCGGCGATGAAACTGATCGCCTGCACCGCTGGGGTTATCGTTACTACCGCGAGATGTTCAACGAACGCCAGCTCCTGGGCTTAGAGCTGCTTGCCAGGGCAATCAGCCAATATCCAGAAGAACGGGTCAAAAATGCCCTGGCTACCAACCTTTCCGACTTGCTGCGTTACCAAAATATGCTTTGCCGTTATGACCCTTATGCTTTAAAATCCCTGGATATTTTCTCCGTCCATGGCTTCCCTGTAGGATTAATTCAGTGTGAATCTAACTTGCTAGGTATTACAGCTGGACAATCTGGAGTCAATATTGGCAGCGGTGGCTGGACCAATATTGTCGACAAATATTTAAAAGCTAAACTGTATTGCCAGCATCCCTTTGAAATTAAACATGTTAATGGTCGCAAACGTCAGGTATGGATTACCGGAGAATGGATCGGGGAACGCCGGCCCGGAACAATGGAACAGCGAGAAGTAGATCTCCGGTGTGCTAGCTCTACCCAGGCCCAGCTAGCTTCCCAATCCCTGGATGCTGTTTTGACTGATCCACCCTATTTTGCCAATGTCCAGTATGCCGAACTGATGGATTTTTGTTATGTCTGGTTAAGGCGCCTCTTAAGTGGTTGTAATCCTGTGTTTGCATCCCCAACAACCCGCAATCCGGAGGAGCTTACCGGTAACAATACTATGTCCCGAGGCCTCGATTATTTCACTGAGGGACTAACACGGGTGTTTATGAATATGGCAGCTGCATTGAAACCGGGCGCGCCTTTTGTATTTACTTATCACCATAATAGAATTGAAGCTTACTATCCGGTAGCCGTGGCCCTGCTTGATGCAGGTTTGGTCTGTACGGCCTCATTACCTTGTCCGGCTGAAATGGCGGCGTCCATTCACATTAACGGTACCGGTTCCTCAATCATTGATACAGTCTTCGTCTGCCGAACTACAGGTATAATATCCCGGCGCCTTTTAGTTAGAGAGCCAGCTAAAATTGCCCTACTCATAATGGAGGATCTCCACGGGTTAAAGAAAGGCGGTATACCCGTCACCAGAGGCGATATACGCTGTATTATTTACGGGCATTTGATCCGGCTGGCCGTATGGTATCTACGTCAAGGCTGGGATAGGAATTTAAGCTGGGAGACAAAGTTCCAGCTAATTGCTAAAATGATTAATGACTTGGGTGGGCTCGACGCGGTAGAGGCCCAACTACAGCAAAATGGTGTCGAGTTTACAAATCTACGTGAAGGCATAGTTTGTGAGGATGAAACTGGATATGGAGACCACCTCTATGAAATATCCTTTTGAAGCCACCTTTTCAGAGTTACAAGCCAATCTCGATACGTATGTAACTGTTGTTTTTTCATGTTTGGAATCCGAATTTATGGTTATACCAAAAGGTCGAGGTTTCATTGAATACCCGGATTTTGCTAGGGCTTATGAAGCCCTTAAACAAGCTACTAGCGGGTTCCTTTATCTAAACCCTGGTGTAGTTTTGCCGGTGGTAAAGCAAATACCACTTTCACTGATAGTTCTGAGGACTATCTTGGGGTTTACACCACCAGAATGGGCTTATATAACCACCCAGAGAACCGGTATAGTGGTTTCCCAAGGATTTAGCCGGGCCCTCGACCGTCATATACGATTGGCTCCCTTTACTCCGCTGAAACTTTCCCCTCTAACACAACGGCGAGTAGTTGCCATGCTGGAAACCGCCTGCGAACTGCTCACCACTGGCGCTCCTGAAGTTGAAGGTAATAAACTTCATCGCCTGGACAAAGCTGATACCCGGGAAGGACTGGTAGGTATCAGACACTTGGCCAGTATGGGTGTCCCTTATCCCATGCTCCTTTATGAACGTTTTCTTGGCCGTCCCTTTGCTGGTCACCGCGATTCTGTTTCGGAGCTTGTGGGCAACGTACTTGAAGTTGCTATTGAAGAAATTCTGGTAACAGCGGGTATTAGCTACCGGAAGACTAAAAGGGCCGAAAAAGTCCCGGGTTTCGACCAGGCGCCGGATTTTATTATCCCCGATGAATTTAACCCTCAAGTGATTATTGAAGCTAAAATTACCGAAGACGACGGTACAGCCCGCGATAAAGTTACCCGGATTCAACATCTGGGGGAACTAAGTATGGCTGGACAGTCTAATGGAATACCCAGATTTGAAGTAATTGCCTGTATTGGTGGGCGAGGTTTTGGTGTTCGGAAAGAAGATATGAAAAAGTTGCTCTTGGCAACCCGGGGTAAGGTTTTTACCTTGAAAACCCTTGACCGCATGTTAGAATGTACACGGTTACGGGAGTTTAAAACTAAATAGTTTTCCATGAAAAACGTTCTCTGACAAAATAACTGGTCTAACCCTAAATGAGTCATTGTTCCGCTCGTCGCAGATTTTGGTGGTGGCCGTTTTCTCGATTTTGAGCTGTTTTCACCTTGCTGAGTGATTTTGTAACCCATTTTCCGCGCCCTTTAAGTAAGAGAAAATAATTTTTACAGAGGTCTGCAAGAAAAATTTATAAATTTCACTGTGGCTTCACAAAAGCCACAATATTTACGAAGACCCTGTTCGCTGCGGCTTAACTAGAAGGGGAGTTGAAGCGGCGATGATGTGGAGATGGTCTGGGAAGTCCAGCGAAATGGATTTAGCGAAAAGCTGGTGTTAGTCTTCCCTTTCTGTTATAATTTTACTGTAATTTAAGTTGCCAAACATTACAGGTGGTTAGAATGCCCTCATTAGTTAGAATCAACCTAGACCAGGTGGTGGCCCTGGTTCAAACCGTGCTGAAGAATTTTCCTCAAGTGGCTGGAGCCTATTTATTCGGTTCCAGCCTGGGTCTTTGTCGCCCTGACAGCGATATCGATTTAGGTCTTATCCTGGAACCTGAGATAAAACCGGATAGTAAAGAGGGTGACAAATTAGAAGCAGATATCGCCCTTTATCTGCCACCCGTAGATGGACATCCTTTTGACATAGTTCTCTTGGACCCCGATAAACCTCTATTCACTTTTCGCGTCGTTAAAAAAGGGAAGCTGATTTACTGTCGTAACATGGAGCGAGTCACTGATGTAGTGGAATACGTGAGCCGCAGGTATGCTGATTTGTATCCTCGATATATTCGAGCCCTGGACGAGGTTATCTCCGAGGTGATGGAAAGTGGCTCTGGATCGCCAGCGCATACTATCTAAGATTAGTTATATCCGTGAGCAAGTGACCGGAATTAATGAATTGCTGGAGAAAAAGACAAAGGAAGAGATACTGGAAGATCCTTGGTTAATAAGGGGCTTAAAATATTCCTTACAAACAGCCATAGAGGCTATGATCGATTTAGCCTATCACATCTCGGCTAAAAAGTACGGTCATGCTCCTACTGACGCCCGGGACGCCATGCGGGTACTTCTCGAACAAGGTGTAATTTCCCGGTCTAATTGGCGAACTTATTCCTCCATGATCGGATTTCGTAATCGCGTGGTACACGTCTATCAGGAAGTATCTCCCGAACGGGTATATGAAATGGCCAGAAACGAGCTAGGCGATTTCGAAAAGTTTATTCAGGAGATCAAAGCCGTTCTCTCCTCTGAACGTTCGACTTAAATTATTTTTAAACTTCATCTGTCAACCAAACATTATCCTGCAAATGGCCACGGCGGCCAAAAGGCTGGAAACATCTGCTATCAATCCCAAGGCCAAGGCATAGCGATAGCGCCGGATGCCGACGGAACCAAAATACACCGTCAACACGTAAAAGGTAGTGTCAGTGCTGCCCTGCATTACCGAAGCCAGGCGCCCGATGAAGGAATCCGGGCCATAGTTGCTGATGAGCTCGGCTGCTACGCCTAAGGCACCGCCGCCCGAAAGCGGGCGCAAAATAGCCAAGGGCAGGACTTCCCCCGGCACTCCTACTAGGCGCAATACAGGGTCTAGCAGGCGGGCCAAGAGGTCCATGGCTCCTGAGGCCCGGAAGACACCAATGGCCACCAGCATGCCCACCAGGAAGGGGATTATTTTCACCGCCACCCTAAACCCGTCCTCCGCCCCGGCCACGAATACTTCATACACCCGAACTCCCCTAAGGTAACCGCAGGCAGGGATAAAAAAAAGAAGAGCCGGAATGGCCCAACGAGAGATTTCAATTATTATGTCGGTCATTTTTTCACCCCCGTGGACCATAAAGGTGGCGGAAAAGTCGGTCGGCAATTATGGCCGCTATCATACTGGTTCCGGTGGCCAAAATGGTGGGCCCCACAACAATGGTGGGGTCAGAAGAATTAGCGGCTGCGCGGATGCCTATAATAGTGGCCGGTATGAGGGTAAGGCAGCCGGTATTTAACCCCAAAAAAGTACACATGGCAGGAGTTGCTTCCTCGCGGGACTGGTTCAGCTGCTGGAGCTCTTCCATGGCTTTGAGGCCAAAGGGTGTGGCGGCATTGCCCAGTCCCAATATATTAGCGCTTAAATTCATTAAGATAGCTCCGATGGCCGGATGATCCTCGGGTATTTCAGGGAAAAGATAGCGGGTTAAAGGTCGGAGCGCGCGGGCCAAAAGTGTCACCAACCCGGCTTCCTCGGCAATTTTTAACAGACCCAACCAGAGGGCCATAAGGCCTATAAGCTCCAAGGCGAGGTTTACGGCCATCTGGGCCGCCTCCAGCGCTGCCTCAGTTACTACTTCAATTTTGCCCTGGCTAGCCGCCACAGCTATGCCGCTTAAGAGCATCAAGATCCAGATAAAATTAACCATGAAAAATCCCTCCATAAGCCACCTTGCTAGTAAACTTATGAAGGGCTGGCAAAAGATAGAACTAGCTTTAATTTAAGCGGAGCCAAGGGAAATTGAAAATACCCACAAAAGCCTGAAGAAAAGTAACCCACCAGGGTCTCCGGGCTACATCCTGGCCCGCAACCAGGTCCACCGTTATCTTTTGGTCCCGCCAGGTAAAAATGAGCCTGCCTACTTTGTCACCCCGCTTTATAGGGGCCTTAAGTTCAGGAAATAGTTCTATCCTCCTCTGCCACTCGACTCTGGCTTCCTTAGGGATGGCTGCTACTGCCTCGCTGGCCGTGACAGCAGGTACCGTAGCCTTAAGTCCCTTTTTAAGGGGAACCAGGGTGACGAGTTCTCCCTCCGGCATTAAAACCTGGCGGGTAAAATGATCAAAGCCGTAGTCCAGGAGCAGACTGGCTTCCCGGTACATATTGGGCGAGTCCATGACTACAGCAATCAGCTGCCGGCCTTCTCGGGTAGCGGAAGCCACCAGGACCTGCCCCGCCTCTCTAGTATAACCGTTTTTAACCCCATCAGCTCCTGGATAAGCGTAATAGCCCCAGAGAAGCCGATTATTATTGACCAAAAAGCGGTCCCACGGCTTTCCCGGCCAGGGAATTATCCGCTCTTTAGTAGCTACTATCTCGCGAAATTTAGGAATTTGCAAGGCATAGCGGGCTATAAGGGCCAGGTCATAGGCGGAAGAATAGTGATTAGGTGCAGACAAACCGTGGGGATTGGCATAATGGGTATCCCGAGCTCCTAGTTCTTGCGCCTTTTCATTCATGAGGGCCACAAAATTTTCTTCCGTGCCGGCTATATGTTCGGCAATGGCTACCGCCGCGTCGTTGGCGGAACGGAGCATCAGAGCATACAGCATTTCTTCTAAAGTGAGGGTTTCGCCTTCCTCCAGGTAAATGGCCGCCTCCCCTACTTCCGCTGCTTTCTTGCTGGCCCTCACCATATCCTTCAGGTTGCCCCGTTCTAAGGCCAGGATGGCTGTGGTAATCTTGGTGGTACTGGCCTGGGGCAGTCGCTGGTGCGGATTCTTGCTCCAGAGGACTTGTCCCGTCAAGGCATCCATCAGGACAGCGCTCCTGCCCTGGATCTCGGGCTCCATGGCCCAGACGTTCCCGGGAAAAAGTAAAGAAAACAATAAAAAGACCCCGGCAGTCAACACCCAGGGGTTCAATTTACCGAATACCTTGCTAAACACCATTTCTGTAAACCCCCCGGCTTTTTTATTCGCCGGAGAGGGCTAATTTCCTTCTACTGGGGTCGCAATATGGTTTCCGAACGCATTACCGGTTGCTCTTCCCTCTTGGTTTCTTTTTTGCCCCGGCCCAGCAATTCTTGTATACGCTCCAAAACCTGAGGCGTCAAGTCGATCAAGCGGTCCACTACAGCATTACCATCTACCGGCAGCAGGCGTATCTGGTTTTTTCCTACTACCAGAAAGCCCACCGGTTGTACGGAAACACCGGCACCGCTGCCACCGCCAAAGGGTAAACCCTTACCGCCTTCGCCCCCCTTTTCCTCCTGACCTAATTCATATTCTGAACCGCCGGCAGCAAAACCAGCGGTTACACGGGAGACGGGAACGATTACCATACCATCAGCCGTCTCAATGGGATCGCCTACTACTGTATTTACGTCCACCATTTGTTTAATGCTTTCCATGGCTGTCTTCATCAGTGCTTCGATGGGATGGTCGCTCAATTTCATCTTGCGCCCCCTTTTGTTTGCGGCATAACCTCGTGTATGCCTTATAAGCCAATAATTGCCTAGTTCAAGTTCGGTGCTAATAATATGGCTCAAGAAAAAGGCAAATATGCATTTCCTGTAATTCCCCGGTTAAGATCTCAGGCCAGACAGCAGCAGATATCGCGACAGGCAATTTTAAGCCCCCTTTTTTCGGCCAACCGCATAAGCAGCGCTGAAGGGTAGGCCACGGCGTTAACTCCGGCCAAAAGTGCGTAGATCTCCATGCGCTGCGCATACGATCCCCCGGGCCTGGCGCAACCCAGACGCAAATTGGCTTCTGGTGCGATAATCCTGGCAGCAGCCACTACCTTTATGGCGGAAGCCGGTTCTGGCGGAGTAACCCCCTCCATGGGAGTGCCCGGAAGGGGTTTGAGCACCACGAACACCACATCCTTGAGGCCTCGGTTCAAAACCCCGCATACCGCCTCTAACTCTCCCTTTAGCCCTCCAAAGTGCAGGCCCAGGATCACGTGGGGAACAACCTTGAGCCCCTGCTCAAGAAGGACATCCAGAGTGTTCCAGTAGGGTACTGCTCCCCGGGCGACCCCGCAGACACTGCGGGCAGTCTCGTCATCGCCGATGACGTCCACCAAAACCCGGTCAATGCCGCAAGACCTCAGGGCCGCTGCAGTCTCTGAGTCGACAATCCCAGTATGAACTACAACCGCTAACCCCAGATCTTTTAATCTAGAGAAGGCCTCAAAAAACGCTGTAAGGGGAACCCTTCCTCCATGGTCGGACCCGCCGCTCACCAGTAAACCCATGCATCCCCGTTCGGTTAACCGCTCCCCCAGTTCTACAAGCTCTCCGGGAGAGGATACATGATACATATCCTCCAGGATCTTTGCCCGGCAGTGGAGGCACTGGAGTTCACACTTAGTACCGGTGAGACTGACCGCTGGAAAAATATATCTGTTATTCCGGTGCAAGCCGTTATCGAAGTGTTTGGCCCCGGGAGCGGCTACCACGAGCTCTGGGGGGAAATTGGTCTCGCGAACTCGCCAGGCCGCGGCAAGAAGTTCTTTAAGGGGCAGGCGGATAAGCTCGGTAAAAAGTTGGCGTAGTTCCAATCCGACTGTCAGCTCTCCTTTCCCCTTTCCTGGTTCCTTTTGCTGACGCATAAGCCGTAGCCTTAGCGCCATGACCTCTACGACCACAATTGTCTACGGATGAGGAACAGGTCCCGTTCCTCGGGCGGGAAGGGAAAATTGCGTATCAGTCTGGACGGCCGCTCGTTACCGTAAGGACGGTTACAGGCGACGGTACGGCCATCCCTGCCGGGGCAACCTGAGGTCATGAACGGCACGCCTGTATTTATAACCTCTTCCAGCAGTCCTTCCCCTATCCCGAAGTCCACCAGGCGCCCCGTGGAACTAAAGCGCATACCCTCGAGCTTCGCTAGGCCCTCGTTGATGAGGTAACGGGCGAGCTGAATTCGGCGATACCGCCCCAAGGAAGGCGGCCTGTGCCCTTGCATGAGGCTCCCCGGTTCGGGGAAAAAGCTGAAAAGATGCGTACGGGCACCCAGGTCCTGGGCCCGCTGGATGGCGGCTACCAGCTCATATTCTGTTTCCCCCAGCCCTACGATCAGGTGAACCCCTACGCGCCCTGCGCCAAAAACACTAACTGCCTCTTCCACACCCGCCCAGTACCGCTCCCAGCGGTGCGGACCTCCTGCTTTTCTGCCCCGCAAGGCCTCAAAAAGTTCCTTTGTAGCACAGTCCACGGCGATGCCCGCCATATCTACACCGGCTGCCTTGAGCTCTTCAAGCTCTTTTCTGCCCACACAAGTAGGAGTTATGAGGGCGCTGACCGGCAGGTCAGTCTCTCCTCTCATACGGCCGGCAATATACAGTAGGTCCCCTATAGCGCGCCGGTGCGTCTGCATGGCCACGCACACCCTTTCTAAACCCCGACCATCCGCTTTCACCCGGGCAATTACCTGGTCCAGGGGAACAACAGGCCAATCGACCCGGATGAATGATGGGTCCCCAGCCGACTGCCTATTGCCGGCCAGGCCGCAGTAGGCGCAGCGACCGGCGCAACGCTCATCGTAGGTCAAAAGAAGGTTTAGGCCCCGAAGCCTCGCCTCACGGTGAAAAGACCCTTTAGCAAATCCCAAGGTGATGGCAGCAGCGGTACTGATCCTGACCCAGCAGGGACTCGTGCGGCTCACGCGTAACTTCCCCCTTCCCTCCCACGAACCTGTAGAATTTCTTAAGCCGGTTGGCAATCCGTGTGCGAAACGACCTTGGAGTGAAGTGTCCCCAGTTCGCTAACAAACGTGAAAGTATAAGAAATCGGTGCGGTTTACTTCCTCAACCGTAAAATAGCCCATCAAGCTTGCTTCCCTCACAACTGCCACGCCTCCCTCAAGAGTGAAGTAAGCGCCTGCGCATCCTCACTCCATCCGGCCTCCATGCGCCTGCGGTGGCTTACAGCCCGGATCAACGGGGGCCTAAAGAATTCTCGCCACTCCTCATCGTAGCTGGACAGCGGGGTTGCATCGCGGAAATACCGCACCGCTGCCCGGCCCGCGAGTTCTCCGCTCTGCACGGCGGACAGGATACCCGCCCCGGTCACCGGGTGCGTAAACCCGCCGGCATCGCCGCACAGGATAATCCCGCCTGAACAGCAGCTCCGGTACGGCCCGCTTACGGGTATGAAACCTCCCGTGCGCCTGGCGATCCTTCTCTTCTCCCACCCCAGAAAGACAAGAAACCGACCCAGAAGACCGCCAAGGTCCGGCCAACGCCCGTCCGCCCCGCCCCCGGTCACCCCCACCCCAACATTAGCCGTAGGTCCTTTGGGGAACACCCAGGCGTAGCCGCCGCAAAAGGCGGGGTCAAAATATACCCGGGTTACTCTCAGCGGTTCCGGCAGCTCTACCTCAACCTGGTAGGCCACCGCCAGCCTGTGGGGCCGGTAACCCACGGCCCTGGCCACGATCGATCGCGGGCCATCGGCCCCCACGACTACCCGCCCCTTTACAGTCAGAATCCTGCCTTTTTTTCTTACTATAACCTCGTCTTCGGCTAAAGCCAGGACGCAGGTGCCCGTCCACACCTCCGCCCCAGCCTCTACCGCCTGCTGGGCCAGGGTAGCATCAAACACTTCGCGATGGAGAAGATATCCCGGGGCGCGCACAGTAAAAGTCGTGCCATCGGGAAAACGGGCTTCCATTCCTTCTACCCTCAGGGCCACCGCTTCCCCCGGGATTTCGACCTCTAGGTTCATAAGGGCCGGCACGTATTCGGCACATTGGACCGGGAAACCCGGCCGCGTCTTTCGCTCGACGATGAGGACCTTAAGACCTGCATTGGCTGCTGTCCGCGCAGCAGTACTGCCAGCCGGTCCCGCTCCCACTACTATAACATCGTACTCCCGCATCTAACCTCTCGCCCTTATATTCTCGCTGCGCTACGTGAAGGGTCGCGCTTATATATTGGGAGTGGTCACCCCGCTCGGATACGGCGCAAGCCTCGCCATAAGAAGCTCAAGGAGGTCCAGCTTAAGTCCCGTCTGGTTCTCAAAGCGCCCGGCATGGGCAGCGCCTTCCTGTTTCAATTCGTAGCAAGTAGAACTGTCCAGGTCTACCAGGACGCCGGGGAGCCCTATGCGCTCGAAGTCACGGCGGTGCTTAGTGAGGAAGGCCTCGCAGCAGCTCCCGAGAAAGGCGGGAATGCCTTCGCTTTTTAGGCGCCGCAGGACCCGGGAAAGCATCTCGTAGTTCTGGATAGTCACCGGCTTTAGGCCGTATTCAAGGGCCAGGCGGTAGGCCTCCCCCACGTCGCAGCGGCCGCAGAGGCTACACCCCTGGCGAAAGCGGTAACGGCAGGTGACCAGCTTGGCGCAGTACGGAAGGAGCACTACCGGCGCGGCGGTGATGCCCGCAAGGGTCCCTACCACGGTGCTCACGTCATTTACCCGGTCGGCCGGGATCCCCCAGGCAGGGTAATCCTTCTTGCTTAATGCGTCGCGGAGCACGGAGGTAAAGTCGGCAACGGTTATGCCCGGGAGGCGTGCCCGGCTCCTGTGAAAAAACTCCCGCACTGCGTCGGCCGCCGCGTCCGCGGAGGCCTCTATCCCTCTGAGGCTCGCTTCCAGATCGTAGATCGCTCGGCGGGGGTGGGCGAAGAAATCGCCGGTGAAATAGACAGCCTCGACTCGTTCCTTATCGGCAGTCAATACCAGGGAGCAACGTAGGAAGCCGCCACGGGTCTTACGTCCTGCTTTAAGTACCAGCTTGTCCCCCGGCGTCCTCACCGCGTTGATCCACTCGTCGGATTTAAAATAGGGCAGGCGACGGGCTAGCAGCGCTTCCTCGTACTCAGTGAGCCCCGCGGGGACCAGGTTCATCTTGAGCTCCCTGGCCAGTTCCTCCGCGATGGCCTCCTTTATGGTGTTCAAGGGTGGTACCCGGCCCAGCTCCCATTTGAGGCAGGTAACCCGCTCTTTAAGAGAATTTATCTCCTTGGCCTTGAGCTTCTCGGTAGGGATCTTGAGGACCTTAAGCATGGTCTCTACGTCGAAGTCCACCAGGAGCGTTCCCTGGTAAAGAAGAGCGCCGTGCAGTTCGGTACCACCGGTCCCCGAGATCTTCCGTCCCCTGACCTCAATGTCGTTTCGTGGGCGATAGGCGGCCGGTGCCCCCAGTTTCATCAAGGCCCTGGCCACCGCGCCGCAAACTTGTGCGTACAGGCGCTCTATCTTACGCTCAAGGCGGGGGTTATCCCAGGTGGTAACTATCTCCCAGCCGAGCTGCAGCGAGTCCCAGTAAAGGGCGCCACCTCCCGTCAGGCGCCGGTTTATCTCTATGCCGTGGCGGTCGCAGAACTCCAGCCTTACTTCCTGCTCCACTACCTGGTGATAACCGACCAGGACACAGGGCGGGTCGAACTGCAGAAAGCGGAGGGTGTCCGGGATGGCCCCCTCGGACCTGGCGATGAGCAGCACCTCGTCCAAGGCCATGTTCTCGGCCGCCGTCCTCACACCCGTGTCCAGAAGCCGCCATTCCGAATGCATGGTCACCAACCTGCCTTATCCGCCGTCTCGAGCTGCGCCAGAAAACCCTGCACCTCCCGGATAAGCTCTCCTGGATTGCAGGGACCGGCGGCGGCAAACTTTATCTTGCGCGAATCAAGTCCGGCTTCGGCAAGTCTCTGACGTAACCCTTCCACCCGTTTGGCGGCCCGAACAGTTCCGTACACATGCTGGCAGGCGCGGCGGCGGCAGCCCAGCACCATAACCCCGGAAGCTCCCCGCTCTAGCATAGCCAGCACCGTCTCCATATCCACAGAGCCAGCGCAAGGAACCGGCACCCACGCGATATTTTGGGGTAAAGCCAGGGCCCTTTCTTTCGCTTCTTTGAGCGAACGCCAGGCTGAGTGCTGGCACAGAAAGGCTATCGCGCCTTTCCCGTTGCTCCCGATGGCTTCCATAAGGCCTGCGGGTGTCATATCGCCGGAGGCCTCCAGACCCCTGGCGGGGCATTCGGCTGCGCAAAGGCCGCAGCCCCAGCAGGACTTCTGGTAGACCAGAGCCTTGCCCTCCACCGTCACAGCTCCGTGAGGGCAGGTACGCGCGCAGGTAAGGCAGGCGGCGCAGTAACCGGCCTCACGTCGGCTTGCGGCACACTTAAGGTCACTCTGGGCTCCATACGCCGTGCCAGAGGCAACCGCCAGCGCGGCCCGTGCAGCCAGCAGAGCCTGCTCCCGGGCGACCTCCTGGTTCTCGGGAGCAAGGCCAGCTCCCGCCAGGAAGACCCCACGCCGGGAAGTAACGACGCCTCCTCCCGAGACTGCTTCGTCCACGTCCGCCGAAACACGTGAGAACACCGCCCGCCAGATCTGCTGGGCTTCCGGAGGCAGGGACAGCTCTTCCCCCACAATAAGCGCTGAAGGGAAAAGCTTAACCTCCTCTGGCCGGCCTTCCACGGAGGTGGTGGGGTCGGCGAAAAGGAGGTTTTTCCCATCCCAGGCGGGACGACCTGCGGGCTTAACGAAAACCACTCCTGCCTCCCGCAGCCTCCCGTACAGGGCTTCCAGGTGAGGAGCCGCCCCTACTTTCACCTGCCGGGCCAGGTAGTAGATTTTCACCTTTGATCCCAGGTTCTCCCGTACAGCCCGGGCGTTTTCCAGGGCCAGGGCGTGTACGGCCGGAGGGGAACCGCTATTTACATCCAACCAGAACACCACCGGCCCGCCCGTCTCCGGAACGGAAAACGACCCGGTGACAAGGTCCTTGGCGAGCTCCGCCTGGGTCGTTGCCGGTACCGGCGCGCGGCTTACAAAGCGCGGGGCTAGGATAACGGCCTTAAGTTTAACCACCCTAACTCCCTGACCCGGTACCTTAACCCAGGCCTCAAAGTTCTCCGGCTCTCCGTTAAGCTTAATTAACTCCGCACCCTCCCACAACAGGAGAAAGCCCTCTCGTCCCCCTGCTTCCCGCCAAAGCTCCTTGGCCATGAGGCCTGTAGGGTCGGCCGGGTCCCAATTGCCGCTGTCGGCAAGCATGAGGACGGAACACCCCGCGGCGAGCACCTCACGGGCAACGAGCAACCCTGAGGATCCGCTTCCCCAGACCAGCACGTCAGCGGCATGCTCCCGGGACTGGGCGATTCCGCCACTTGCGCCGGACCGGAGAACGCTTTCGGCCGCCTGCTCACCAGCCGCGCGCCCGTCCAGCACCGCTGTCTTGATGTCCATGGGACCGCGGCAAGAGCCGGCCAGGAAAACCCCTTCGCGAGCTTGCTGCCAGAAACCGCTAATATAGTGCGCCCCAAGCATGCCGGGAAGGGGATTGTCAAGGGACGGAGCCAGGCCCACACTAAGCACTATGTGATCGAACTCGGCAGCCTCGATCCTGCCGACCTCGAGGTCTTCAAAGCGGAGAAGAAGGCCGGCCTCCCCTTTTCTCACTTCTGCAGGAAGGCCGCGCACGAAGCGGAGGCCATAAGTTCTAAGCTCCTCGAACACCTCCTCGTCCCGCTGGCTATTGAACTGCAGGTCCATATAAAAGATCGCGGCCTCATCCACGAGCCCCAAGGTATACAGGCGCAAGAGCAGGCGAAGGCTTACCCCGCAGCAGAAGCGCGAGCAGTAGTCCCGTCCGAGCCTTCGAGAGCGCGAACCGGCGCACTGGACAAAGGCCCACCGCCTGCCTGTAAGGGCTTGCCAATCCTCGGCGGCAAGAAACCGCTCCAGCTCCAGGGTGGTCAGGACCTCTGGATAACGGCCCCAGCCGTACTCGGGAAGAAGGTCAGGCTCGGGTGAGGAAGCGCCGGTCGCCACCACAATGGCTTTCGCTTCCACGGTTCCGACTTCATCTGCCCCCACCTTTACGGCACCCTGGGGGCACACTTCGGCACAGGCCCGGCAGCCTCCATTGTATGCCCTGCACCTGTGTCGCCGGATGATGAGGCCCTGGCGGGTACGCCGCGGGAGCATACTGATAGCCTTCTCCGGGCAGGCATCAATGCACCTGCCGCAGAAGGTACAGAGTCGGGGGTCTATGGAAGGAGAGGTTCGTATTAGGCGAATCTTAAAGTCGCCCGCCGTACCAAGTGCCTCACCGGCATAAGAACCGGTCAGCACCTGGACGCGGCTTTCGGACTCAAGCTCCTCTAGAAGCTCGAACCCCAGGCATATATTGCAGGAACTGCACTCTTGACCTGCCTTGCAGGCGTATTCAGCCCAACGGCCGCCGATAAAAGCCTCTTTTTCCACCAGAAGGACTCTAACACCGCGAGAGGCGGCGCTTACTGCCGCGGCCATACCGGCCGGCCCGCCGCCGAGCACCAGAACATCGCAGGTATAACGCAAGGGCTTTACACCCCCAGTTTTTCCAGCACGCTGTCCGCAGGAACCTGGTTTAGCTCCAGGCCCAGCTCCTCATCAGGGTTAAGTCCCAAACTTAAGCCCAGGAGCTGGGGCAAATAGAGCACGGGCAGTTCAGCTTCGCCCTGCCCAGCGCAGAGCGCGATCCCGCAGGCCGGACAGGCCACCACCATGCAGTCCGCACCTGCACGCCAGGCCTGTTCTACCTTGGCCGCTGACATCTTTGCCATAAGGTCCGGCCTTAGAGCCATTAATCCTCCCCCGCAGCAGTCCTCTTTTCCCTCATAATCAATGCTCTCCGCTCCGGTGGCCACCACCAGCCGGTCAAGGATCCCCTGGTTACCAGACCACCCGTAGCCCTCCAGCCCGTAGGCGCGGTATGCTTCCGAAGGCCGGGCGAAGTGGCAGCCCTCGTGTACGGCCACCTTAAGCCCTGCTAGGGGCCGCCGCACCAGCTTCTCGAAATCAAATCCCGCCAGGACCCGCAACAAATGCAGCACGCGGGTCCCGCCTCGGTAGCTAAAACCTGCCATTTCTAACTTCTGCCGTACCTCGCGTCCGAGGCCCCCATCATCCGCCAGTAACAGGTCCGCCTCCATAAGGTTGGAAGCGCAAGCGTTGCACAGGGTCATGATAGGGATGCCCTCGTCTCCAACCTGAGCGAGGTTATAGGCCGCGATCAAGAGGGCCGCGTTCCTGTCCAGGCTCTTAATGGGATAACCACAACAACGAAAACCGGCTACTTCTACGAGTTCTACCCCCAGGAAATCCATGAGCTTCCTGGCCGCCAGCTCATACCCCAGGGCCCTGACCGGGGCACTGCAGCCGGGGAAAAAGGCGAAGCGCTTCACCCCTACTCACTCCCCGCCAGGCCCGCGGCCCTTATGATGTCGGCAAGTCTCCCAACTTCCTCATCCAGGGGTGGCAGTCCCAGTTCCTGACGGTACTCGTTGTGAAACTCATCCACCGGGTAGATCCGCCCCTCATCAACCAGTACCTGAATAACCTGTTCCAGACCCTCCGGGGCGAATCCTCTTCTAAAGGCCAGGTTTCTAAGCTCCAGGATAACCTCGGCCGTCTTGACGTCCTCCGGGCACCTTTCCTGGCAGGTCAAGCACCCCAGGCAGTACCAGAGCTTCGGCTCCCGCGCGGCTTCCTCCTCCCGCCCCGTCTGTATCAGCCTGATGTACCGCCGCGGATTATAACCGGCGTCCAGGGCGGCTACCGGACAGCCGGAGGTGCACTTGGCACACTGATAGCAAACCATCTTGCCTTCATCCCCATGCCCTCTGCTTATATATTCGGAAAATCGCGGCCTGATGGTCTATCCACAGAGGGGGTACTAGCACCGGCACCCCCGGAGCCTATTTCTTATGCTTGGCCGCCTCCTTCTCGATGAAGGGAACAAGCGTTTCCCCCTGCATGAGCGTTGTAAGCTCTGAGGGATCATCAATCTTGAGCCTCACCATCCAGCCGGACCCGTACGGGTCCTCATTCAACAGGCGAGGGGCGGTCTTCAAGGCCTCGTTCACGGCCACCACCTCACCGCCGACCGGGGCGTAAACCCTGCCTACCCACTTGGCCGACTCCACCGAAGCCAGGGGTTGCCCCTTTTTGACCTTCTTGCCTACCTTGGGTAGCATCACATGCAAGAAGTTGCCGGCGAGCTTCTGGGTGAAGTCCGTCAGCCCCACTACGACCTCCTGTCCCTCGACCTTAGCCCAGCCGTGCTTCTCGTCGTAGTACAGTTCATCTGGGAAATAAAATTCGCCTATCTGCATTCCCTGATGCCTCCAACCTATTTACAAGTTGCCGAAAAAGGCGTCACCGCTCTTACCGCCCAGTCCCGGATGGGCGTCGAACCGGACTGCTCCCACGACGGCCTTCCCTCCTACCGCCCGGACCACCCGGGCCACTCCCTCGTGTCCGAACCCGCCACAGAGCTCGATGGCCGCCACTCCTTCCGCTACCAGGTCCTTGGCCACCTTCTCGGCCGCGGCGTAATCCGCAACACCTATCACCACAAGCTCAACTTCAGGGGTGTCCACGCTAGCCCGGTGAACCGCCGGGTCGGCGCCAGGTGCCACAAACACGAAAGCAGCTTTGAGGGCCATGCGTCCAACCTCCTTTTATTCTTCTTCAAAGGCATCCAGGCAGTCCTGGACAAGGGTAGCGCAGTAGGCCGTGGCCGGGGAGCCTCCGAAGGCTATGGCCTCCGCGGCCGCCTCCAGGATCTCCTCCCTGGTGGCACCCGCCTCCAGAGCCTTTTTAGCGTGATAGGCAATACAGTACTCGCAGCGGGCATAAACTCCTATGGCCACAGCTATCAGCTCTTTGTACTTAGCCGGAATAGCCCCTTCAGCAAAACACCAATTAGTGAGCCTCACAAAGGCGTCAGCCACTTCGGGGAGGTCGTCACCCAGACGGCCGAGGCCAGAAGTAAAATCTTCTAAGAGCTTATTGGGGTCCTTACCGTTCATCTGCCACTTCCTCCCAGCTGCCGTTATTGGTCTTAATACTACCTGATATCGGCACTATATATGCCGCCAATGCTTGACGCACTATAACCCGACCAGGGTATTATTCAAAGGTCAGATGAAGATCTTATGGGGCTTTTCAAGGATTTCTTTGAGATAGGTCAAGAAAGCTGCAGCAGGGGCGCCGTCCACCAGACGATGGTCGAAGGAAAGGCTCAAGGTGCAGAGCGGCCTTATGCAGATCTGCCCCCGGTAAACAGCAGGCGTGTCCACCGTGCGTCCTACACCCAGAATGGCCGTCTCCGGCGGATTAATTATAGGGGTAAAAGCGTCCACCTCGTACATCCCCAGGTTAGATAGGGTAAACGTACCGCCGCCCATGTCGTCAGGGGTGAGCTTCCCCCGCCGGGCCTTGCGGGCGAGCTGCTTCACCTCAGCGCTTATCTGCATAAGGGTCTTGCGATTGGCTTCCCTCACCACCGGCACGAACAGGCCTGCTTCAGTAGCCACGGCCACGCCTATGTTGATCTCCTCCAGCTCCTTCACACCCTGAGAACAGAGCACGGCATTCATATAAGGGTAACGCTCCAGGGCGAAGGCCACTGCCTTGACCATAAAATCAGTCACCGAAACTCTCTCCCGTTCCGAGAGCCCCTCGTTGACCTTGGCCCGATACTCCTGAAGCTCTCCCATATCCACGGCAGTAGTGATGGTAACCTGGGCATTGGTGAGGTGGCTCCTCACCATGTTTTCGGCGATTATGCGGCGCACCCCTTCAAAGGGTGTAACCAGTCTAGCCGGCCGTTCGTCTACCGGTACCTCGAAGGCCTGGGCAAAAGAAGAGAGAGCGCCGCCAGTCGCAATCTGAGGCCCTTCCGCTGCGGGTGCTTGAGTCGCCTGCCGTTTCTTCTCTTCAATATACCGCTCCACGTCTTCCCTGGTGATGCGGCCTTCAGGACCGGTGCCGGTAAGTTCGGCGAGGTCGATACCGTGCTCTTCGGCAAGCTTCCGCGCAATGGGCGAGGCCTTAAGCCGTTCTCCGCTCGCCGCGCGGCCAGCGGGCACCGGCGCCGCACCTCCTGCCTTTTCAGCCATGGGCGCAAGCGGTCTTACCTCGGCCAGCAAGGGTTCAATGTTTTCCTCCGCCCCCGCGATTATTCCCAGCACCGTCCCTACCGGGACGGTGAAACCCTCGCCTACCAGGATTTTTCGCAGCAGTCCGTCGGCCTTCGCCTCCACCTTAGCGATAATCTTGTCGGTGATGATCTCGACAATAACCTCGCCCTTCTTGACCGCCTCGCCTTCCTTCTTAAACCACCTGCCCACCTTACCCTGCTTCATAGTCAAACCCAATTTAGGCATGAGCACTTTTTCAGCCATTAGCTTCGTCCTCCTTGGTTTGTCGACCGCTTCCAGTCCTCAGCACCATCCCTACATCCACCACCCAGGGGCCGTCGTCGCGTAGCTTCACCGCATACTCCCGACCGCGTAGTTCTATCTCCCGCTCGCCGTCTAAAGCCAGCACCCCGCGGTCGGCCTTCACCTCAACCTCCTCCCCCGGCCGGAGGAGGCGCCAGCGCCGCACCGTCACCGGCACCACTAGACCGGGAGCTATAGGGGCCAGGACTTCCTCCCCCGGCGCTCCCACCTCTACCTCCATTCCCATAGGTTCAAAGGCGTCTATGGGAAATAACCGTGCCCCTATAGAGGAAAGCCCAATATTCATGGCCTCCGAGCGGGTGAGAACGAGCTGGCGGAGCTTTCCCGGGTCCCAGACAGCGCGGCTGCCAATAAAGCTGTCGGTTATGACAGCCACGTCCACCAGGGCCATATCAACCTCCAACCCGTTTTTGAGCACGACCAGGCGCTTGCACCTTTTCACCAGCCCCTTGCCGAAGGCTTTGCGCGTGGCCATCAAGCCGGCCGCCAGACCGGCGATGGTACCTTCCAGCATCTGGGGAAACACGTTATTGGTGCCAGTAGAAAGAGGGATGAGCGGCACCTCCTCGCATCCCTTGGCCACCACGCGATTGGTGCCGTCGCCCCCCAGGGTGATAATGCACCTTACCCCCAGGCGTGCCATCTCCTCGGCTGCCCGACGCGAATCCTCCGGGGTACAGGTTAAGGAAAGGGGCAGCGGGACGACCCTCAGGTTCAGGCGGTGCTGGGAATAGACGCTCTCCTGGGCTCGCGGTACGATACCGAAGTATTCGGGCATATACCACACTTCTTGGACACCAACGGCCGCCAGGCCCAGGAGGATACGCTTGACGATGTTAACTTTTTCCATATTATCAAAAACAGTACCGTAGGCCACCAGGCGGCGGATATCCTTACCCGCCGCCGGGTTGGCGATTATGCCTACCGAGCCCAAAATGTCCGCGCTCCCCTCCTGTCGGAAGTAAGCTCCTGATCCGGTTATCTGTTGACCACCGCTTGGACCGCCGCTATGATCTTGGCCTCGTTGGGGAGGTAGGCGTCTTCCAGGCGCGGGCTGAAGGGTACCGGCGTGTCAGGAGCCGTCACCCGTTTTATAGGTGCATCGAGGTAGTCGAAGGCTTCTTCGGCCACTATGGCAGCGATCTCTCCTCCAAAACCGCCGGTGCGGACGGCCTCGTGCACAATTACCAGGCGGTTGGTCTTCTTCACCGACCTGATAATGGTTTCCTTATCGAGGGGTACCAGGGTCCTTAAGTCAACAACTTCTACCTCAATGCCTTCCCCAGCCAGGACCTCGGCCGCAGCCAAGGCCTTGTGCACCATCCAACTCCAGGTAACGATGGTAACATCTTTGCCCTCCCGAACCACCGCAGCCTGGCCCAGGGGTACGGTGTACTCACCCTCAGGGCATTCGCCGGTCAGGCCATAGAGCTGTTTGTGCTCGATAAATATTACCGGATTATCATCACGAATGGAGCTTATAAGGAGGCCCTTAGCATCGGCCGGGGTAGACGGCATAACCACCTTGAGGCCAGGAATATGCGCGAAGAGCGCCTCCAGCGACTGGGAATGCTGGGCAGCGGCCCGCATGCCCGCGCCTGCCGGCGTGCGGATTACTATAGGTAGTTTCGCTTTGCCGCCAAACATATAGCGCATCTTAGCTGCCTGGTTTAAGATTTCATCCATACATACTCCCATAAAGTCGATAAACATTATTTCTACACAGGGCCTTAGGCCCGCCGCCGCTGCCCCCACGGCGTGCCCAACGATGGCCGTTTCACTTATGGGGGTATCCTTTACTCTGGCGGGGCCGAATTCCTGGTATAGTCCGTGAGTCACTCCAAAAACTCCGCCGAAAATTCCCACATCCTCTCCCGCAATATAGACGGTGGGATCCCGGCGCATCTCCCAAGCCAGCGCCTCGCGAATGGCTTCGGCATAGGTAATCTGCCTCATGTTCTATCTCCCCTCCTTTTTATGCATATACATCCTCTAATAATTCGCTCTCTTCGGGCTCCGGACTGCTTTCCGCAAACTCTACCGCTGCTTCTATCCGGGCTTTAGCTTCAGCCTCAATAGCGTCCAGTTCCTCCCGGGTGGCGTAATTCTTCTCTATAATCTGTCTGGCCAGTCGCGTGATAGGATCTTTAGCCAGCCACTCTTCTTGCTCCTTGAGATCCTTATAAACCTGCTGGTCGCCTTCGAAGTGGCCGCGATGCCGCCAGGTCTTGGCTTCTATGAGGCTGGGCCCGTCGCCGTGCCTGGCCCGGGCAATGGCTTCGGCAGCAGCCTCGTAGACGGCCAGCACATCGTTCCCGTCTATGCTCACCCCGGGGATGTTGTAGCCCCCGGCCCGGTCGGCAATATCCGCTACGGCGGTGCTATTGCGCTGGTAATTGGATATGCCATACATATTGTTTTCACAGACATAGACTACCGGAAGCTTCCAGATAGCAGCTAGATTAAGGGCCTCGTGGAAGGTCCCGCGGTTAGCCGCTCCGTCTCCAAAAAAGCACACGCTGACCGCTCCCTCGCCCCTCGTTTGGCAGGCCAGGGCGGCGCCGGCAGCTATGGGCTGGCCCGCGCCCACGATACCGTTAGCGCCCAGGATCCCCAGGGATACGTCGGCTATGTGCATGGACCCGCCTTTGCCCTTGCAGTAGCCGGTCTTCTTGCCGAAGAGTTCGGCCATCATCAATTTCACGTCACCGCCCTTGGCAATAAGGTGACCGTGGCCCCGGTGGGTACTGGTTATAAAGTCTTTGGGCGTTAGATTAGCGCATACACCCGTGGCCACCGCTTCCTCCCCTACATACAGGTGGACAAATCCCGGAATCCGCCCTGCCGCGAAAAGTTCCGCTGCTTTGAGCTCAAAATTGCGGATGGTTACCATGGTCCGGTAAAAACTTAAAAGAAGTTCCTTAGTTATTTCCATAGCTTCTTAAATCCCTCCTTAAACTTAAGTTGTGGAACTACTTTGAACATACTAGCAAAAAATATGCCAGCACTTCGTCTGAGGCAGTGCTGGCTTTTGTAGTTGGCTTTACCTTAATTTAAAGCGCATGCTCGTTGTTCTACTGTAACGATTTGGAACGTTAGATTTTGGAACACATTTATCTGCTAATCTCAATCATCTAACCCCGTGAAGCGCTGCCTGGCAGCGTAAGCCGCCGCCTGAGCCCGGTTGCTGAGGTTTAGCTTGGCCAGGATGCTGCTAACATAATTCCTTACGGTCTTCTCGCTCAGGTGGAGCTCAGCAGCAATCTCCCGGTTGGTCTTGCCTTCCCCTATAAGGGCCAGGATCTTTTTCTCTTGCTCATTTAACTTCTCTTGGAACACCGTACCCTTGGCCATCGCCCTCATCTTATTGAGCACTTTGCCAGTGACTGCCGGATCCAAAAGCGATCCACCACGGCCTACTGTTATTATAGCCTCGACCAAAGCCCGGCAACCTATCTCTTTTAAAACGTAACCCGAGGCTCCAGCCAAAATAGAAGCAAACAACGCCTCTTCGTCGGCATAGGAGGTAAGCATGATAACTTTAATCTGGGGGGCAATTTCCCTAATCTCCCGGCACGCCTCGATGCCGCTTTTGTCCGGCATTCTTATATCCATAATCACTACATGGGGCAAAAGCAGCCGGGCCTTTTCCACAGCCTCTCTGGCCGTCCCGGCTTCCCCCACGATCTCCAGTTCTTGTTGCCGGGACAAAAGCGTGGAGAGCCCCAGGCGTACCACTTCGTGATCGTCCACTATCAAAACTCTAATCCGGTCCACCTTCCTCAACCCCATAAGGAATAGTTACCGTGACCGTGGTGCCCCTGCCCGGCCGGCTGTTAATGTGCAAGCTACCGCCACACCAGGCGGCCCGCTCCGTCATATTGAGCAGTCCATGCTTGGTCCCGGTTTGTTGGGCTAGTCGTACCTTGACCGGATCAAAACCGATGCCGTTATCATTTATGATAACACAAATTTCTCGCTCTTGAAATTGTACGTAAACCTGTACCTCCGTGGCCTGGGCATGGCGCAAGGTATTGTTCAGCGCTTCGCGAATGATCTGGCACAAATTCTGGGCGTAACAGGGATCGAAACTGACAGGGGGAATACCGGTAAAGTTTAGGGTTACCGCCAGGGAAGATGAGCTGGTAAAATGATCCACCAGTTGGGAAATCTCGTCCACAATATCCACTCCGCCGGCCTTAACAGGCTTCAAATTCATAATATAATTGCGTAATTCAGCAATTATCGCGTTGAGCCTGCCCAGGGTCTCTCTAATATACTGTTTTGCCCGGCCTTTATCTTCGTCCACCAAGTAGAGGCAGTTTTCCAGATTCAGCCCTATGGCGTAAATGGACTGGATAATAGTATCGTGAAGGTCCTGGGCTATCCTGGTCCTTTCCTGCAAAACAGCCTGGTATTTTTCGGCTTCTTCCAGGCGTCGGCGGTTTTCCAGGTCAAAAATCTCCAGGGTACGTATAATGGCATAGGCCATGATAAAGCCGGAAACCGCCCGGAAAACCTGGACGGGTATCCCGGTAACCCGGAAGAAATTTTCCATATTGACAACAGCAGCTGGCAGGAAGCTAGCGCGGGGAACTATGAAGCCGCCTGCCAGGGCATAAATGGCTAAGGAAGTTGCAGCCAGTACCAGATTTTTAACCACGTGAGGCATCCGTAGCTTCTCCACCTCACGGATTTGCTGGAAAAGGGCATAAGAGCTTAAAAGAGAACCGGGTAAAGCCAGCAGGTACCTAGCCCAAATATCGCTGGCTGTCAACCACCACTCACCATCTGTTCTGGCTATAATCAGGCGGAAGAGAATGAAGTTAATAAACCAAACCCCGAAAATTACTGTGGGAATCCACCTCAACCATGACAAATTTTCCTTAGCTCGTTCCAGGAGGCGAGAGCCGAACAGGAAAAGGAAGTAATAAGAAAGCGCTGTCAAAAACATCTGCCAGGCCCTTAGATATAATATCACCCCTTCGGAAAATGTCTGGGCATGTAAAGGTATAAAGATAAACCCCCACTCCACCAGCCCATGAGTTAGTCCGAAGGCTGCCAGAAGCCAAAGGCTCCCGGCCAGGGTAAACTGGCTGGAGCGAAAAGCGTGGGCCTGCAGGGCTATGCCAAAACCCATCAGAAAAAAAGACAAGCCATAAACAAAATAAAGCTGGACGTAGTTATCGCGGAAAAAACCATAAAGAGCCAGATTCAGAAAAAACACCTCACTAGCAACCCGGAATACCTTAGTGAAATATACTTCGGCGGACAAGTTGATTTTCCCTCTAGGAAAAGGCAAAAAAGGGTATCGCTTTTCTAGCGACACCCTTTGGTTTTGGGGAAACTGCTCTTAATTATCCCTCCAGAAGCCACAGGAAAGGTGGATAGAGGATAAGGGTGGCTAGCGCTGCCAGTACCAGCAAAGTGATCAGGGCGTTTCTTAAGGAAAAAGTGGGTTTCAAGGTTGCCGACAAAATAGCCCAGCTCACCAGCCAGACTACCGCTGCAATTAACATTTTGCCCGAATAGGGGCCGATTCCCTGGTGCAACGTAATGGCATCACTGAAGGCCTTATTGAATTCCGATATCAGCTGGGCTAGAGCCAGAGCCAGCATCCCCAGGCCGCTGCCAACGAGGGCAGCCGCGATCTTAGTTTCTTTTGCAGTCCCAGTTCCCATACCTAGCTCACCGCCTTTACTTTAGTAATAGCGGCCCCCAGCCCAAAGGCTGCAGCTACATAGATAAAAGCTAGGGCCACGCACGCTAATAAGGCATATCTCGCATACTTGTTTTCTATCAGTTCTTCTCCCATGGTCCAGACAATATAGGCAGCAGTCACTGCTAGGGGCAAGGAAAACAACGCTATGAATTCCTTAAATTCCATACCAAACTTATGGACGTAAGGCGCATTTTTGAGCAGCCAGGCCCGCGCATTATCTGGCAAGCGATAACCGATGTAAAGCCAGGTACCCCATACAATAGTTAGAAACGAAGCCACGGACATCACTATGGTACCTATCTTCAGACGGCGGATGGAAGCAGGGCTGATCCCAATAATAGCTTCAAAGGACCAGGCGAAAGAAATTAGTAGAACAAAAGCAAATAAACCGTGAAATGCGGCCTTCCAGCCCCAGGGACTGGTGCCGATAAACTGTTGTAGCACACACATTCCCTCCTCCTAGGTATTGTACTTGTTTACACTATAATTTTTTCACGAATAACAGAATATTGCATGAGGCATTTGTCCCAAGAAGATAGGATAAATGTCCTGAAAAATTTCCCCTAATTTGCTGCTTCAATCGCCAGGCTGAGAGCCCCCAGGCTTTTCACCGCCATAACTGCGATGCCCTTCACCTTTTATTCTCCAGGAAGCGCTGCGTTAGGAATCGAGCTTGGTGCACAATCGAGTAGGAAAACGTGGTATATTGAACCCCAGCAACTGTAGTCTTTGGGATAGCTCCACCCGCCTAAAACCGGGGTCAGCTAAAATTATAGCTTTATTCCAGGATCATCGAACCGGGGGTTTCTCAGCTTACAAACCCCCTTGACGTAACTGTCGTTACATGATATAAACTTCTTGTAACTACTGTTACTCAAGGAGGAGGCCATGGCCGGATTTTCCAGTTGGTTGCTCCTTATCTACAAGATTCCGCCAGAACCCTCGCGCTACCGGGTGGCGGTCTGGCGGCGGTTAAAGGGTGCAGGGGCCGTTTACCTACAGAACTCCGTCTGCATCCTGCCGGATTCCGCTGCCAACAGGGAATTATTTCAGAGCATTTCCCGGGAGATCGAGGAATCCGGTGGAGAAAGCCTGCTCCTCGAAGCTCGGGCCCTAGGTGCACCAGAGCAAGAGAAGATAGTCGACCGGTTTAATGCCGAACGCGATGAGGAATACTGCGAGTTCCTGGAACAGTGCGGGGCGTTTCTGGCCGAAATCAAGCGGGAGACAGAACGCCAAAATTTCACCTTTGGTGAACTGGAGGAAAATGAGGAGGGTTGGCAGCGGCTGATCGCCTGGCTCCAAAAGATAGAGGGACGGGACTTTTTCGGCGCAGCCAAAGCAGAGCAAGCGCGAAGGCGGCTGGCTGAATGTCAAGCAGCTCTAGAAACCTTTGCCGCGCAAGTTTTTGCGGCCAGCGAAGTACACCAGAATGGAGGTAAAAAACATGACCGAGAGTAACCGCCAAAGAAAAAAGGCTCTTCGTTTTATCTTTCTGATGGGCATAGTAAGCCTGCTGGCCGATGTCACTTATGAAGGCGGCCGCAGCATTACAGGACCTTTTTTGTTCATGCTGGGAGCCAGCGCCACGGCCGTGGGCTTTGTGGGCGGGCTGGGGGAGCTACTAGGGTATGGCCTGCGCCTGCTTTCGGGTTATATAGCCGACCGTACCCGACGCTACTGGCTGTTTACCATCCTGGGATATAGCCTGAATCTACTGGCTATACCTTTGCTGGCCCTGGCTGGCCGCTGGGAAGTAGCCGGCTTCTTAATTGTTGCAGAGCGCCTTGGCAAGGCCATCCGCACCCCGTCCCGGGATGCCATGCTATCCTATGCCACACGCCAGGTAGGGACCGGGTGGGGCTTTGGCCTACACGAACTCATGGACCAGATCGGGGCGGTGTCCGGGCCGCTCATCGTTGCTGCTGTTCTCTTCTTTAGGAGTGGAAATTATCGGGCAGCGTTCCTAATTCTCTTCCTACCGGCCGCTTTAGGGTTGCTCGCAGTCTTCATTTCCCGGGTCCTATACCCCGATCCCCAGGTGTTGGAGACCACCGCCAGAAAGGCAGCTAGCCTTCCTCACCAGGTAAAACCTCCCCGGGTCTTCTGGCTTTACATCCTCTTTACGACCTTTAGCATTGCCGGCTTCGTGCATTTTCAGCTTATATCCTATCACTTCAAGCTCCAAGGGGTGGTCCCCGATGCCCAGATACCCATCCTTTTCGCTTTAGCCATGGGAGTTGATGCCCTGGTCGCCCTCCCCATCGGATGGCTGTTTGACCGGAAAAGCCTTTCTACCCTTGCTTTGCTCCCTCTATGTACTGTCCTTATCCCCTTCCTGGTTTTCTCATCCAATTACTCGGTAGCCCTTCTGGGAATGATCCTCTGGGGTGCCGCCATGGGAATCCAGGAAACCATCATGCGAGCGGCCCTGGCCGAAATCACTCCTATGGAGCGGCGCGGCCTGGCTTACGGCATATTCAACACAGGCTTCGGGCTCGCATGGTTTTTGGGCAGCACCTTAATGGGTGTACTGTACAGTTTCTCCCCTACTTATGTGATCCTTGCAGCAGTAGCTTTAGAGTTGGTTTCTCTACCCTGGCTGTATTGGGTAAAGGGACAGGTGAGGCCTCAGGACAATTTTTAAGAGGACACAAATCCCCCCTGAAAGGGGTTTACCGTCCTTGTAACCCATACTTATGTAGCTTGCGGTAAAGGGTATTCCTGGCAATGCCCAGGGCCGCAGCTACTTTTGTTATATTCCCTTCGTAGTATTCGAGCAGTCGCTTGATTTCTTTCTTTTCTAGCTCCGCGAGAGATTGTAATACTTGAACGTCATTTTCACCCTGGCCGCTTTCGATTGAACTAAGTAAATACGGTGGCAAATGTTCTGCCAAAAGGATGTTCCCGTCTACTATGTTAACCGCCCATTCCGCGCAGTTGCGCAATTCTCTTACATTTCCAGGCCAATGGTATTTCTGTAAGAGAGGCCAGACGTCGGGGTCTATCCGGTCTATACTTTTATTAAGCTTAAGGCAGGCTTCCCGCACAAAATGTTCAAAAAGAAGGGGGATATCCTCTTGGCGCTCGCGCAAAGGACATATATTAATCGTTAAGACTCTGAGGCGAAAGTATAAGTCTTCCCTGAACTTGCCTTCCTTTACTAACTGGCCGAGATCGCGGTTGGTAGCAGCGATAATCCGCACATCCACCGGGATTTCTTTATGACCGCCTATACGAACCACATGCTTGTCCTCCAAGACCCTTAAAAGATATACTTGCATTTCCGGGGACATCTCACTAATTTCATCCAAGAAAAGGGTCCCTCCTTTAGCCTGTTCAAATTTGCCCGGCCTGCCTTCCGGCCTGGCTCCGGTAAAGGCGCCTCCAACGTAGCCGAAAAGTTCGCTGCCGATGAGTTCGCGAGGAATGGCCCCGCAGTTAACGGCCACAAAAGGACCCTGGCGCCCGCTAGCCCGGTGTATAGCACGGGCAAACATCTCCTTGCCTGTTCCTGTTTCTCCCACCAGGAGTACATGGGAAGAGCTCCGGGCGGCAATAGAGGCTAAATGCACGCTCTCGAGAAAACGAGGATTTTTCCCCAGGAGGCCGCCGAAATTAGGGGGACTTGCGTAAGCCTGCTTTTTTCCTGGTTGTTCCAAGGTAATCAAAGTACCGATGGTTTCATTGCGTTCACCGGTTACAGGAGAGAGGTTGATCCTGCAGGTCAAGGGTCCCCGGCGGCTTTCTATTACTACCTCTTTATCTTTTATACCCAGCCGGGTTCCGATTATTGATAAGATATCCCAGGACTCCCGGAACAGCTCTACTACCGGGCGCCCTATTAAGTCCTGCGGCTCCCAACCTAAAACTCTTCCACAGAGCCGATTGGCTTGCAGTAACTTCCCTTTTTTGTCAACTAGTAATATGGCCTGTTCCGCGTTTTCGAGTAAATGTTGCAAAAAATACTGATTGCGTATAGCTTTTTGCTGGGCCTTATTCTGTCTCAGGCTATTCTCAATGGCCATGGCTGCTGCCACTACAGTAGATAAGGTATACCTGTTTTCTTGCTGCCAGGGGCCGGATAAATCTATTACACCCACGATCTGCCCTTCTGGCCCAAAAATGGGGGAACCGCAGCAGGTCCAGTAATGGTGACCGGTACAGAAATGCTCGGCAGCAGTAACCTGCAAGGCTCGTCCCAGGGTTAGGGCCGTCCCGATACCGTTGGTACCCACTGTATCTTCGCGCCAGCAGGCCCCTGGAACAAAGTTGATCTTTTTAGCCATGTCTAAAGTTTCCCGGTAGCTACCCAGCATTTCTAGAATATAACCATCTTCTCCCACCAGGACGACCAGGAAACCTAAGTTTCCGTTCAATTGCCATAATTTTTGCATTACCGGCAAAGCAGCGTGCAGCAGTTCCTCTTGCCTTTCTCTAGCCTCTTTTAAGGCCTGGCCTTCGATCACTTTATATCCTTTACCATCATAAGGGTCCAGTCCAACGTTCAGACACCTGCGCCAAGAATCGCGAATCTCGGTTCTCACGGTCTCTTCGGAACATGTACTGGCTGTGATGAATTTATTCCATTCCCGCCATACTGTGTGGTAGATGCCATAAAAATCCCCGGACATGCGCCTCCTCCCCCCACTTTTTTATTAATTTTTTATTAATTCGTTATAAACGTCCTATATCCCTTCTGCTTGAGAAACAATTTTTAAAATTCGGCTAAAGCTACAGCACTATCCGCGCTTAATCGAAAGACACGAGCGAATTCCGTAACAATGCGCTTCTTAACTTCCGACATCTGCACGGGAAAGCCTAGGAGGCGCTGTAGAGAAGTTACTTCGTATTCCCGGATGCCGCAGGGTACGATTAAAAAAAAGTGTTCCAGATCTGGATTAACGTTAAAAGCAAAGCCATGATAAGTAACCCAGCGTTTAACCGCCATGCCAATAGCGCCGATTTTTTTCTTATCTACCCAGGTACCTGTGAGCCCCTCCATGCGGTGGCCGATGAGCCCGTAACTTTCCACCGTCCTTAGCATCACTTCTTCATAAAGGCGCAAGGTTAAGTGCAGGTCCCGCCCATGCTGGTTTAAGTCTAAAATAGGATACACCACTAACTGGCCGGGGCCGTGATAGGTAATATCTCCTCCTCTGTCCGTTTCCACCAACTCTATGCCGCGCCTCTCTAACTCTTCCCTGCTGGCCAGAAGATGCTCGCGCTTAGCGCTGCGGCCCAAGGTGATGACTCCCGGCGCGTGTTCTACCAAGATCAATGTATCCTCTATCTCGCCCTTGATCCGCTTCTCTACTAATTCCAATTGTAACCCATAAGTAGAGGAATAATTTCTAAAGCCGAGATCAATGATCTTGAGTTTTCGCATACCTACCACCACTTTTTCACTCTTTACTGCCAAGTCCCTTTCAACCCCCGTATAGCCTGCCCTACTAACCTCATGCTTTTAAGCCCGGCGATAATAATATGGCCCAAGGCAAAGCTAAAGGTGCAATGAAAAACGGTCTGGCAACGGGAACCATTAAAATAGGGGATAATCTTTAGTTCCGGCCAGCCCTTTTGCCGGGTTTGGCGGTGTAAATTCATGCAGATTAGAGCTCCAGTACTCCACAGCAGACCCGTTGCTAGGCCCGTAGCCGCGGGGTCCCCTGTACCTACTTCCATTATCCAGCGAAAGCGCTCGCACTTCATCTTCCCCAGAAACTGCCCCCACAAACCAGCCAGCTTTCGCCAGGACCTTAAGCCCAAGGACAACAAACGCCGGTAGCTGATACTCCTGCCGGCCGACCAATACCGTTTCTCGTTACATAGCGAACTACCGCCCAGCTCTGGTGTAGCCGATATTATTTCTATAACTCTGGACCAGCTAACCAAAGAAGGCCCTTGCCAGCCCCAGGAATAACTTTTGAAGGGCAGGCTTACATCAAAATACAGGGTCTCACCTTCTCCTTCCAGGCGTCCATAAAACACCCTTACTTTTACCGGTACAAAAAGTAGCAAGAAAAGGCCGCAAAGTACACCTAAAGCTAGGTACAGGCTACTCACTCCACCTCCTAGCGGTATCCCTGTTTATTTTTCCCCGATCTTGTAGACCTATCCGGAAAATGTCCTATACTACTGGGTCCTGGTGGTAGCCACCTCTTCTCTCCCCTGTACTTCTTCTAGAGGTGGGAGATCGGCCAGGCTGGCCAAACCGAAATGCTCCAAAAAGCGTGAAGTGGTGCCGTACAGGATAGGGCGCCCGGGCACTTCTTTCCGGCCTACTTCAGCTACCAGTCCCCGAGAAAGCAAGGTATTTAATACGCCATCCACTTTTACTCCCCGCAGGTGCTCAATCTCCGCTTTGGTAACCGGCTGCCGGTAAGCAATAATGGCCAGGGTTTCCAGGGCAGCGCGGGAAAGGGCGGGAATTTCAGGTTTAAGGAAATCCTCTACATATGCTGCATACTCGGGCTTGGTGCACAGCTTATAACCCCCGGCCACTTTTCTTATCTGGAGGCCGTGCCCATGAGCCTCATATAGTTGCTGCAATTCCTGGATTATCTCCACCACTTCTTCCTCTGCCAGTTTCAGGCTGCGGGCCAGGGCTGAAGCCTCCACTGGGCCCCCAGCCACGAAAAGCAGGCACTCCAGGGCAGCCCTCTTTTCCGGATTGGGTTTCTGGGACAAGGCCCTCACTCCCTCCGCCAGACCTCTATTTCGGCAAAAGCTTCCGGTTGGTAGATGAACACTCGCCCCTGCCTTACCAGTTCTAACAAGGCTATAAAGGTAGTGGCCACTTCCAGGCGGGTAGGCTGAGGTTGCAAAAAAGCCCTGAATTTAAGTTTCCCTTTAACCCGGCCCAGGAGGCGGAGGATAAGCCGCTGCTGACCTAGTAGAGTTATGGATACTCGCCTGACGGAATGAACTTGCTGTTTACTCTCTTGATTAGCCTGGTGACGCTTGAGCACTGCCCGGAAGGCTCCTTGCAGGTCGGCCAGGGCGACACCTGCCAGGGGATCTACCCGGGCCAGGGCTCTGGCTACCGCCTCTGCCTCCAAAGGCCGACCATAGCTTAGGAAAGCCCTTTCTTCCAGTAGCGCCAATTTTTCTGCAGCTTGTTTGTACTGCCTGTATTCTTCCAGTCGCCTGGACAGCTCTAAGTAAGATTCTTCCTCTGGGGGCTCTTGCTCGCCTCCTGTGTTTTCTTCCGGACCCTGGAGAAGCAGCCGGGCTTTAAGGGCCAGGAGTTCTGCTCCCAGGAGCAAAAATTCTTCAATGGCTTCCAGGTCGATTTCGTCCATCTGCCTTAAAAATTCCCAGTAACGAGTCGTTACCTCGGCCACCGGTATATGGTAAACATCGATCTCCTGTTGCTCGAGGAGGTAGAGCAACAAATCTAGAGGCCCCTGGAAAACATCCAGTTCTACATAATAGTCCACGACATTCCTATACCCCCATGGCAGCCCGTACTTGGGTCATGGTCGCCGTAGCTACCTCCCTGGCCCTGGCCGCTCCTGTAGCTAAAATATCTTCCAGCAAGTCCGGCCGTTTTGAGAAAGCCTGGCGCCTTTCTCGCAGAGGTTCCAAGACGTTGTTTATTTTATCCGCCAGGCGCTGTTTACAGGGCACACAGCCAATAGCCCCTGCCCGGCAGCTTTGTCTAGTCTCCTCCACTTCGGCTTGATTATAAATTTCGTGGTAAGTATGGACCACACATACCTCAGGATGGCCTGGATCGGTCTTGTGGATGCGGGCAGGATCGGTAACCATGAGGCGAACCTTTTCCCTCACCTCTTCCGGCGTAGCGGATATGGGGATGTCATTACCATAACTCTTGCTCATCTTCCGGCCATCTATTCCCGGGAGCAGAGGCACCTTGGAGAGGATGGCCTGGGGCTCGGGAAAAACCCGAGTTTTATACAAGTGATTAAACCGGCGGGCTACTTCCCGGCAAAACTCCAGGTGGGGTAACTGGTCCTCCCCTACTGGCACCGCCGTCGCTTTATAAATCAAAATATCCGCTGCCTGAAGGAGGGGGTAGCCGAGGAAGCCATAAGTAGATACATCCTTTCCCTCCTGGCCCAGCTGCTGTATTTGGTCCTTATAAGTGGGGACCCTTTCCAGCCAGGAAAGGGGTGTGAACATGGAAAACAGAAGGTGCAGTTCAGCATGCTCTTTCACATGGGATTGGACAAAGATGGTACTGCGTTCCGGGTCCAGACCGGCGCTCAACCAGTCCAACAGCATCTCCCGGATATTGCTTTTTAACTCTGCTGTATCGTCGAAGGAAGTGGTTAAAGCGTGCCAGTCGGCAATAAAATAGTAACACTCATATTCTTCCTGTAAGCGTACCCAGTTTTCCAGCACGCTCAAATGTCCGATGTGTAATCTTCCTGTAGGTCGCATACCGCTTAAAACCCTGTCACGTGCCATTTGATTCTACCCTCCATTTTCTTTCACATGACGCTTAATCTGCTGGCTGCCAGAATAAACTGCAGCACTTCAGTTACCAGGGGCCGCATGAGTCTCCCTATTAGGCCAGTAGCAATAAGCAAAAGCAAGATGAAAGGTCCTATATTTTCTAATTGGTAAAGGTAACCCGCGCTCTCACGGGAAATAATCCCGGCCAGCACCCGGGAACCATCTAGCGGGGGTACGGGGATCAGATTGAAAACAGCCAGGACCACGTTGTAGATTACCAGCAAGTTTAAAAAAGATAAGAGAAAATCTATCCTCAAGCCCCGGTGAAAGAAAACCTGCCAGACCACTGCTGCCAAATAGGCTATTACTAGATTCATTAGAGGCCCCGCCAGGGCCACCAGCATCATCCCTTTACGCCGGTCCATTTGAAAATAAAAAGGATTAACCTGGACTGGCTTGGCCCAGCCAAAACCGGCCACAATTAAAAGGAGGGTACCCAAAATGTCTAAATGAGCCAGGGGGTTTAAGGTTAAACGGCCCTGGTACTTGGGAGTGGGATCCCCCAGGAGATAAGCCACTTTACCGTGGGCGTACTCATGGAAGGAAAGGGCCAGGAGTATGGCGGGAATTCCCGCTAGAAACTCGGCTAGATTGTGTAGGTACAAGTTTTAACCCTCCTTATCTTAACCTCGCCGGTAAAACATCGCAGCGTAGCAAATCCTCGTAGGTTTCCCTTCTTAGAATTAGGTCAGCTTGGCCGTCTTTAACCAGGACTCCCGCCGGCCGACCTAAACGGTTATAATTGCTGGCCATGGCATATCCATAGGCACCAGTGCAGGGCGTAACTAAGATATCTCCCGGCTCTACCGGAGGCAGGGAAATGTCCCATATTAGCATGTCCCCGGACTCACAGCATTTTCCGGTAATAGAAACAACCTCGGCAGCCGGAGCTGTAGCCTTGTTGGCCAGGATAGCTTCATAGCGGGCGCCATAAAGGGCCGGGCGGATATTATCCGCCATTCCCCCGTCCACCGCCACATATTTGCGTACGCCAGGAATCTCTTTAACCGAACCAACCGTATAGGCAGTGCTCCCGGCCGGACCTATGATAGCTCGCCCGGGTTCCACCAGAACTTTAGGAACTTTAAGCCCCCTTTTCTCTGCCTCATCATACACACCAGCCATAATGGCTTCAGCATAGGCCTCGATGGGTCGGGGTTTATCTCCTTCTACATAGGCTATGCCAAAACCGCCCCCCAGATCCAGTTCTTCGGTTACCAATCCTGTTTCTTTCCTCACTTCGTCAATAAAGGCCATCATAATTTCGGCAGCATGGTAGTAAGGCTCTATTTCAAAAATCTGGGAACCAATGTGGCAGTGCAAACCCTTATATTCCAACCAGGTGATTTCTTTTACCCTTTTTATGGCAGCTAGAGCTTGCCCGTTGGGTAAAGTAAACCCAAATTTAGAATCGATTTGACCTGTCCTAATGTATTCATGGGTATGCGCTTCAATGCCGGGTGTAACCCGTAAAAGGATGGGTACCTTCTCTCCGCGTTCACCGGCCAGGCGACCCAAAGTTTCCAGCTCAAAAAAGTTATCTACTATTATGCGGCCCACCCCGGCTTTGAGGGCCAGGAGCAGCTCATCTGGGCTTTTATTATTGCCATGAAAATAAATACGTTCAGGTGGAAAACCTGCCTGCAAAGCTGTATAGAGCTCTCCTCCTGATACTACATCCAGTCCCAGCCCTTCCTGCTCAATTATCCGGCAAAGGGCCATTGTTAAAAAGGCTTTGCCGGCATAGATTACTTCGGCATTGCCATACTGATACACGAAGGCCCTGTAAAACCTTTGGCAGTTAGCACGGATGAGGGCTTCGTCAAAGATGTAAAGGGGTGTACCGAACTCCCGGGCCAGGGCTACGACATCACAGCCTCCAATTTCCAGGTGGCCCAGTTCATTGATGCGCATGGTTCCGTGAAACTGCATCCTCTTGGTTTCTCCTTTCCTCAAGTATATCTACATTTTACCTGAGGCAAGCGCTGCTGTCCAGAAAGGCATAAACCCTTGGCAGGAAAGTTCCAGCTATCGTCGAAATTTATGCCCATACGCCATCCCGCGTTGGAGCCCAAGGTGAGGAGGTATCCATGGTGTCAGAGCCTCAATTTGATCTACGTGTAGCTCCTTGTGAAATAGAACCGGTAACCGAAGTTCTGAAAGAAGGAAATACATTTGTTGTTTCTTTACCGACCGGCGAAATTACCGCGAGGAGCCTGGGCAGTCTGGGGTTATATCACGCCGATACCCGCTATCTGGATTGCCTGGAGCTGTTCCTTCAAGAGCGCAAACCCATCTTCCTTTCTTCAGCCATTCGCGATAGCCATTTTGCCCAGATTGAATTGACCAATCCTGAGTTTACCCTTCCCTCGGGACAGGTGGTCCCTCTTCAAACTATTCATATCCGCCTTTTAAGGCTAATAAAAGACGCCTTTTTCCAACGTTTGCGCCTTATAAATTTTAATTCTTTCCCCGTAACCCTTAACCTGGAGATGATCTTTGGTGCGGACTACAGAGATATCTTTGAAGTCCGGGGCACTAAAAGACCGCACCGGGGGGAATTGCTGACGCCAGAGGTTAAACGCTGGGGAGTTAGGCTGGCCTACCGGGGTCTGGACGGCATAGTTCGCACCACAGCCATCTCTTTGGACCCCGCTCCGGCCAGCATCACAGCTGAATCCGGCCGGGCTCGCGTGCAGTACAAGATTACTTTACCTCCGCAAAAGAAACTTTATCTCCACGTCCGCATCGATTTAGATAAGGAAATCATGAAAGATCCAGGCCTTATCAGCACGGGATTCTCGGCCGCAGCCATTATGCTGGCAGGCCGCTACCACCAGTGGGAACGAGAATGTACCCAAATTTCCACTGACAATACTCTTTTAAACAACATGCTGCAAACAGCGGTCACCGACCTAGCCGCCCTGCAGACCGAGTATCCAGGAGAGGGTAAAATCATTGAGGCCGGCATACCGTGGTATGCCGCCCCCTTTGGCCGTGATTCCTTAATTACTTCCTGGCAGACCTTGATCTTAAACCCTGATATTGCCAAGAATACTCTGCGTTTTCTGGCGCGCTATCAGGGAAAACGCGAGGACAGGTGGCGGGAAGAAAGGCCGGGTAAAATTTTTCATGAGCTGCGCCGGGGGGAAATGACACGGTGTAGAGAAGTACCCCACAGCCCTTACTATGGTTCCATAGATTCCACTCTATGGTTTGTTATCCTGCTGGGTGCCGTTTACCGGTGGACCCTGGACAAAGAATTCTTGCAAGAGATGGCTGATCCTTTGGTCCGCTGCCTCCGCTGGTGCTTCTGGTATGGTGATCTGGATAATGATGGTTACCTGGAATACCTGCGAGAATCCCCTATGGGATTATCCAATCAAGGTTGGAAAGACTCCTGGGACGCAGTTGTGGATCCTGAAGGCCATATCCCGCCAGGGCCCATTGCTCTGGTAGAGGTCCAAGCTTATTATTACCTCGCCCTTCAAGAGGCAGCTGCCCTGTTGCGGGTCCTGGGAGAGGAAATTATGGCCACCAATCTCCTCCGGCGGGCCAATAGGCTTAAGCAGCGCTTTATCCGGGATTTCTGGCTAGAAGACGAAGGGTATCTGATTTTCGCCCTGGACGGCCAAAAACGGCCCATCCCCACCATGGTTTCCAATGGCGGCCAGTGCCTTTTTACCGGCATTTTATCCCCGGAGCAGGCCCGGCGGGTAGCTCGCCGCTTGCTAGCCGATGATTTTTATTCCGGTTGGGGTATTCGAACCATGAGCAAAAAAGAAAAGGCCTATAATCCCATGAGTTATCATAACGGCTCGGTATGGCCCCATGACAATGCCATTATCGCCGCGGGCCTCCGCCGCTACGATTGCCTGGCCGAACTATACAAAGTAGCTTCCGGCCTCTTTGAGGCCAGCACCTTTTTCCCTTATAACCGCTGGCCCGAGCTATTCTGCGGCTTTACGCGACGGGGATTAACCGGTCCGGTACGCTATCCCATCGCTTGCGATCCCCAGGCCTGGGCTGTTGGCAGTCTTTTTTCTTTTTTGCAAAGTTTACTAGGTTTAGATTGCCGCGATAACACCATATATATTAATCGGCCGCTTCTTTTACCAGGAGCCAAGAGGTTGGATATGCGCAACCTGGCTGTGGGCCAAGGTCGCATCGATCTGGCTTTTGAAGAAAAGGAAGGGCAAGTTTTCTGCCACGTTTTACGAAAGGAGGGCAGTGTGAGGGTTATCATTGAAGCTTAAAAAGTCCCCTGAGTCATCCCCTTTAAGGTCTTTCGGCGGCCTCAAGGGGGGAAGAGGGGGTCCTGCCTTTCCTTGACTTTCCTTGCGCTCCTGGATTATAATTAAAAGTGTTAAACTATTCCATTAAAGGGGAGGAATAGGATATGCGCATTGCCATGTTGCACTGGGCTTTTCCCCCCATTATAGGCGGGGTAGAGTCTCACTTGGCCCTCCTTTGTCCCAGGTTGGTCCAGCAGGGTCACGCGGTAAGCCTGCTCACGGGTACGGCTCCGGGTGCCTTGACCCATGAAACCTGGCGGGGAGTGACCATCCGGCGCTCTCCTCTCCTGGATCTCAACTCGCTAACTCCCGAGCTTATCGAAGCCAAATCCTCAGAAATCCGTCAGGTCATGGAAAACTTCCTGCTGGATTTCCGGCCTGATGTGGTTCATGCTCATAACTTCCACTACTTCAGTTTCGTACATGCTTCCGCTTTACAGGAAATCTGCCGCCGCCATGGTTGGCCTTTGATACTCACGGCCCATAATGTATGGTATGACGAATTGTGGAGGCAGATGAACACCTTAGCCCGCGGTTGGGATCGGGTCATTGCCGTCAGCCATTATATACGCCAGGAATTAATCGTAGACGGTTATCCGCCTGAGCGCATTGAAGTCGTACACCACGGCATCGATCATAATGTCTTCCAGCCTCCTACGGCTTTAGAGCTGCAGAATACTTACCACGCTTATCCTACTTTGCGCAGCCGTCGGGTTGTTTTTCACCCGGCGCGCATGAGCAAAGCCAAGGGTTGTGACGTGAGCATCCGCGCCCTAGATCTTATAAGACGTGAAATACCCGAGGTCCTGCTGGTCATGGCAGGAACCGCCAATACGGTAGACTGGGGTCAAAAACAACCGGCGGAAATAGCCTATATGTACCAGCTCATAGAAGAACTGGGGCTTAAGGAACATGTTTTTGTCCGTTTCTTCCCGTGGTCGGAAATGCCGAAAGTCTACAAAGTAGCCGAGGTTTGCTGGTATCCTTCTTCTTTCCAAGAACCTTTCGGCCTGGTCATGCTGGAAGCCATGGCCACCGCCAAGCCCATTATTGTCAGCCGGGCGGGAGGCATGCCGGAAGTTATTCGCCCAGGTTATAACGGTTTCCTGGTATCCCCGATGGACCACGAGGAACTTGCTCGTTACACCGTTTTCCTGCTCCGCAACCCGAGCATTGGAGCGGTCATAGGTCAGAACGGCCGCCGTCTGGTAGAACAGTATTACACGGTTGAGGTTATGACGCGAGCCACCCTTGACGTTTACCAGGAGGCACTGGCCCTTCCTCAGGCTCAGGCAGGTTAATACTGGTACAAAAAGGGGGGCGCAAAATATGGGCGTGGAAGCCAAAATTGTATTAGTCTCTAACCGTGGTTCCTATAACCTAAAAGAAGTAAACGGTAAAGTGGAGGCTATACCGGCCATTAGCGGTCTGGTTTCAGCCGTAGAACCCATTCTTAAAGAAAAAGGCGGGGTTTGGGTAGCTTGGGGTGGCCGCGAGGCAGCCGCTGCCGAAGCCCCTGCCATGAGGATAATGGTACCACCTGAAAAGCCGTCTTATTGTTTTTGCGAAGTCCCTCTCACCGCCGAGGAAATACAACTGTATTACCATGGTTTCACCAACGGTGCTTTATGGCCCTTGTGTCACTATTTTTTGGAAAAATGTCGCTATAACCCCATGGAATGGGCGGCCTATCGCCAGGTAAATACCAAATTTGCTTTGGCCGCCCTAGCCGAAGCCGAAGCCCAAGATACTGTCTGGGTGAACGATTATCACCTGGCCCTCGTTCCGGCTATTTTGAGGCGGCATCGCCCTGAGCTACGGCAGGTCTTTTTTTGGCATATACCTTTCCCCCATTACGATCTTTTTGCCACCCTTCCGTGGGCCAGGGCTGTCTTGCGGGGTTTACTAGGCAGCGATATTATTGCTTTCCATTTGCCAGATTATAGCTATAATTTCTTGCAAGCAGTCAACAAATTGTTGGAAGCCCCTGTGGACTATAACACTTTCTCTATTAGGTGGCAGGGCCGGAAAATTATAGCTCCCGCCTGGCCCATGGGTATCGACTTCGAATCCTTTCAAAAATTAGCCTGTGATCCTAAAATTAGGCAACAAGCTGAAAAGCTACGCCGGCATATCGGTACCGAGCGAATAGCCCTGGCCATCGAACGGTTAGATTATACTAAAGGTATTCTGGAACGGCTTCTAGCCTTTGAGCGTTTCCTGGAAGAAAATCCCGAATGGCTCGGACGCCTAGCTCTAGTACAAGTAGCTGTACCTAGCCGTACAGCTGTCCCCGCTTACCAGAAGCTCCGCAGCCAGGTGGAAGAAGCAGTCGGTCGCATTAACGGCCGTTTCAGTGAGGGAAGTTATCGCCCGGTCCACTATTTCTGGCGGGGACTGCCGCGGCAGGAGTTAGTAGCTTACTATTTGGCTGCTGACTTGATGTTAGTCACGCCTTTGCGCGACGGGCTAAATCTGGTAGCCAAAGAGTACATTGCCAGTCGCGTAGATGGTACAGGCATTCTTATTTTAAGCCGCTTCGCGGGGGCAGCTCGCGAATTGAAAGAAGCCGTGATAATCAATCCTTACGACATCGAAGGAACAGTTGCTGCCTTAAAAGCTGCTCTGGCCATGCCTGTATCCCAGCAGAAACAGCGCCTGCGCCGGTTACAAGAGCAGGTCAGGCGCCACGATATTCACTGGTGGCTCAGCAACTTCCAGCGTGCCCTGGTTGAACGCGAGGTCAAGGAAGATGAAGGCTTACGTCGACCCTTACGCCTTGGTAACTATGGTGCAATCTCACCCACAAGCTTTATTGATGTTTGATTATGATGGCACCCTGGTCCCACTGGCTCCCCGACCCGACCAAGCTAAGCCCAGTCCCAAGCTTTTAAGGCTGCTCGACAACTTAAGCTTAAAGCCCTGTTTAAAGCTGGCCATTATTAGTGGTCGTGCCCTGAACGACCTCTTATCCCTATGGCCTCTTCCCCGCGTTTTTTTGGCAGGTTGCCACGGCAGGGTAATGGCCCTGCCGGCTGCAGGCAAGGCAGGCCTTCGCCTCCAGATAAAGCTGGGTCAGCCGGGGCCGGACCGGGAAGTGTGGGAGCGCATTAGCTCGCTGGCCCAGCGGCTGGCCGCCGGTGTTTCCGGCCTTTGGCTGGAAGATAAGGAGGAGGCTATAGCTTTGCACTACCGCCAGGCCAAACCCTCGGAAGCGGATTTAGTTATTGATAGCTTCGTCCGGGAAATAGAACCCTTACTGCACGCTCATGGACTAGAATTGTTAAGAGGCGATAAAGTTTTAGAAGTACGGCCCCGGGGCGTGCACAAGGGGCTGGCCGTAGAGTATCTTTTAAATCTTCACCCGGAGGCCTTCCCAGTTTATATGGGTGACGACCTCACCGACGAAGATGCCTTTCGGGCCTTGGAGGGCAAGGGCTTGACGGTGCTGGTGGGTTCCAAGCGACCTTCCCTGGCTACTTTCGGCTTACCCTCACCGGTAGCTGTAGAACAGTTCCTGTCGTTGTTGTCGGTCCAGAAGGCCACAATCCGGAATTTAAGTGGAGAAAATTAAGTGAGGAGGTTTTGATGTAAGCCATGCTCGAGATTCGCAAAGCTGTTATTCCTGCTGCCGGCTGGGGAACTCGCTTCCTACCAGCTACTAAGGCGCAACCCAAAGAAATGCTTCCCCTTGTTGATAAGCCGGCTATTCAGTACATAGTGGAGGAAGCAGTCCATTCGGGCGTAAATTCCCTTTTGATCATTACCGGTAAACACAAGCGAGCCATTGAAGATCACTTCGACCATTCTTTAGAATTAGTAACTCTTCTCCGGGAAAAGAATAATCAAGAACTGTTACAGTTAGTAGAAGAGGTAACTAATCTAGCTGATATTCACTATATTCGCCAGAAGGAACAGTTGGGCCTAGGGCACGCGGTTTATTGTGCCCGCCAATTTGTGGGAGAGGAACCCTTCGCCGTTTTATTAGGCGATGATATTATCCTGCACCATACCCCTTGCCTGTTGCAGATGATCGAGACCTACCGGGAAGTTCGAGCCGCTATCGTAGCTGTGCAAGAAGTTTCTCCCGATGAGGTAAAACGTTACGGCATAGTGGAACCAGCTACCAGCAGCGAGGAGAAGCTTTTCCGGGTGAAAAGCTTGGTAGAAAAGCCTCGCCCGGAAGAGGCGCCGTCCAACCTGGCTGTTATCGGCCGGTATATCCTCTTGCCAGACGTTTTTCCCATCCTGGCCGAACTCCAGCCCGGAGCGGGAGGCGAGATTCAGCTGACCGATGCCCTGCAAGTGTTGGCCCAGGAAGGCAAGGTTTACGCTTACCGCTTTGACGGCCGGCGCTACGATGTCGGTGACAAGCTAGGCTTCCTCCAGGCTACGGTAGAATTCGCCCTGCAAAGGCCCGACCTGGCCGAGCCGTTCAGGCGTTATTTGCTAGATCTTTTGTTCCCCCACCTGGAAATGACGGAAGCAGCGGCAGGGCGGGAGGTATAAAGAGCAACTCAATTCCAAGGCCTAGAAGCGTTGCCCACCAAAGGCAGGAAGCTTAAAGGTGAACAAATCCAGGGTAAGGGCGGGAGCTTAAAATTCATCGCCCTTATTGCTTCCCTTCTCCCCCTTTTTCAAACGGTCGATGAGGGTTTCTTCCCCTTGGGTAAGAAAAGGTTTGTAAGCCGGGGCCGGCTGGCGATCCTCATCCCGAGTCTTAAGCGCCGGTGGACGCAGGTTTTGCAGCGGGACCGGTGAACGTATAAGGATGGATTTAAAGGATCGCCAGTCCCAAGGTATTAACGGCCAGAGATAAGGTACACCGAAGGATTTGGTGGTCAGCAACAATAAAAAGGTCCCCAGAAGTATTATAACTAACCCCGGCAGCCCCCAAAGACCTACCCCTATAATCGCCGCTATCCGCACCAGAGTATTGGCCATTCCCAGCTCATAGCTGGGCGTGGCAAAAATACCTACGGCAGCTATGGCCATATACAGGATTATCTCCGGGTTGAAAAAACCTACTGCTACTGCTACTTCTCCGATGAGGACAGCAGCTATCAGGCCTAAGGCTGTGGCTAGAGCAGTAGGGGTGTGGATAGCTGCCATACGCATAAGGTCTATGCCGCCTTCAGCCAGCAAAAACTGCCAGGCAAGGGGAATAGCGGCTATCTTTTTAGGTCCCACCCATTCCAGGCCCGGAGGGATAAGCCTCCGATCCAGGGCCAGTAAAAGCCAGATTGGAGGTAATAATACAGAAACTGCTATACCTAAAAAGCGCACCCAGCGCAAAAAAGCTCCTACCAGCGGCACCTGCCTGTACTCTTCGGCATGTTGCAGGTGATGGAAGAAGGTGGCTGGCAAAATCATAACGCTGGGCGAAGTGTCCACCATCACCAGCACGTGCCCCTCCAGCAGGTGGGTAGCCGCCACATCCGGCCTTTCAGTATAACGAACGCGCGGGAAAGGATTCCACCAATTTCCCGGGGTTATAAGCTCTTCCACCGATTTTTCGGCCATAGGCAAGCCGTCGATTTTAATAGCCTTGATTCTCTTTTTTACCATTTCCACCAACCGGGGATTAGCTATGTCTTTGATATATATAACAGCAATGTCCGTTTTGGAACGGCTGCCGGCCTGTAAAATCTCCATGCGCAGCCGGGGGTCGCGCAGGCGGCGGCGCAAAAGGTTGGTGTTAAACAGGAGGGTTTCCACAAACCCATCCCGTGAACCTCTGACCACCCTTTCCAGGTCGGGTTCGTCGGGATTCCTGGCGGGATACTGGCGGGCATCGATTAAAATAACCTGATCAAAGCCATCAACCACCATAGCTACCCCGCCGGACAAAACTTTGTCCACTACTTTATGCAGGTCATCCAAGGTTTCTACTTCAATATAGTTAATGTATTGCTGCAATACTTTTTTAAAAGCGTCAGTAGCCAGGTCCTCACGCGTAAGAAGGGAAAGGCTGCGCAGGATGTACATCATAATGTGGTCTTTGGCAAAGCCATCAATGTAAAAGAGGCTGGCCTGACGGCCAGCAAACATAACATCCCGCCGGATAACATCAAAGCTTTCGTTAACTCCCAACTCTTTGTTCAACCAGTCAACGTTAACTTCTAGTTTGCGGTTCACCTTGACCCCTTCACCTGTGATGGTCATGGATTTACCCCCTATGTGGAGAGTATCCGCTTAACCGCGGGGATTAAACAAAACTGCCATTACATAGCCGAAAAGGATAGCCGCAGTGAGCCCTACGGCCGTGGCCTGCAAGCCACCAGCAAAGGCTCCCAGCAACCCTTTAGTCTGAACCGCCCCCAAGGCTCCTTGGGCCAACAGGTGACCGAAACCGCTCAAAGGAATGGTCGCGCCTGCTCCGCCAATCTTTATCAAGGGCTGATACAAGCCCAAGGCGCTTAAGATCGCGCCTCCCACCACAAAGCCCACCAAAACATGACCCGGTGTCACTTTGTAGGGAGTCAAATCCATGATAAGCTGGCCTACTGCACAAATAGTCCCGCCGATCAGAAAAGCCAGAATAACGCTCATAACCTCACCCCTTCTCGATTACTACGGCATGCCCAATACCGGGTATAGATTCCCCCTGGTAGGTGGAAATAGGGCTCAGCAGGGCGCCGGTGCCTATCCCTAGGATACGCTTATAAGTACCGTCGTTCAGCTTTCCCATAAGATAGCCGGCAAAAACTACCGCCGAGCAGGCGCAGCCGCTTCCTCCGGCATGGGTACCCTGGCGCTCGGAATCATAAATGAGGAGGCCGCAGTCAGTATACTTGTTGGCCAGGTTATAGCCTTGTTGTTCCATCAATTTGGTGGCCAGCGCGTGTCCCACCCGAGCCAGATCTCCGGTAATGATAAGATCGTAATCATTGGGGGTACGGCCAGTATCCTGAAAATGGCGTACCATGGTATCCACTGCTGCTGGAGCCATGGCCGAACCCATATCATTGGGGTCCTTCATACCGAGATCTAAAACCCGGCCTATGGTAGCCTGGGTTATCCGCGGCCCATTGCCCGCCGGTGCCAGAAGAACAGCCCCAGCACCGGTAACCGTCCACTGGGCAGTAGGTGGTTTCTGCACCCCTTGTTCATTAGGATAGCGATACTGGCGCTCAGCCGTGTCATAATGGCTGCTGCAGGCGGCCACTACATGGGTGGCAAAACCGCCATCAATCAAAATGCTGGCCAGGGCCATGCCTTCATACATGGTAGAGCAGGCGCCGTACAGACCCAGAAAAGGAATGCCCAGGTTACGGGCAGCATAGTTGGCCGAAATGGTTTGATTTAAAAGATCGCCGGCCAGGAGGAAATCAATGTCCTGCCACTGTAGCTTAGCTTTGGCGATGACCATCTTGACTGCTTCTTCTAGCATCTTCCGCTCAGCCTTTTCCCAGCTTTCTTCTCCAAAGTAGGTATCGTCAATGACCATATCAAAGGTATTGCCTAGTGGGCCTTCCCCTTCCTTTGGACCCACCACCGAGGCAGTAGCCACTATTACCGGCGGATTGGCGAACTGGATAGTATGTTTCCCCACTCGTTTGGTAGCGGAGCTCAATAGTCTTTCACCTCTGCCTATCAAAAAATAAAACCCCGGCTATATTATCCGCCAGGCTCCGCAAAGTTTATGCACAAATTTGGACCGCCACCGCAAACCGGTAGCCGCGAGTCTATCCTGCTGGCCTACCAAAAGCGCGACGTCCCTAAAATAATTTACACAAATAACGGCAGGGTTTACTTCACGGGACATAACCCTACCAAAACACCATAAAAGCGGCCATCGGCATAAGATGATTTTAAAGAGAACCTGGAGGTAGTCTTCCGATGAATAACGGTTCTAAGGCATCGAACTCGTTATTGACGGTCAGGGTAAAAGAAGTGGGTACGGGCTTACCTATTCCCAACTTCAAGTTCATTGTCAACGAGGATAATGTGGGCAATCCCCTGGATCCTGACCCGGCCAACTGGCCTTCCCTTAGGGCGGGACCCAGCCACAGCCCGGTGGTGGCCACCGGAGACCATTCAAACCCCACAGTGAGAGTGCCTGACGGAAAATACCTGGTATCCGTACTGGCTCCGGGCCACAAGATGGGTGGTAACTGGGTAACGGTTAAAGGTGATACTGAAGTCACGGTGGAGTTGGTGTCCCATCCTCTGCCGCTATCTAAAATCCGCGTCCACGTTTTCCACGACAACCAGCCGGTCAACGGCGAACTTGACATCCCGGTGGAAGCCGGGCTGGCCGGATTCCGCATCGTAATACACGATACGGTTGGTGAAGTTCAGGTCGATTACTTCGGCAACCCCCTAGGCACCCTGTACCGGCGGGACCAACAGGGGAATTTCCTTCTCGACGCCGAGGGCAACCCCATTCCGGTCCCGGGAACCGGCGGGGTGATCCTTACCGACGCCAACGGCGACGCCGTCATTGAAAACCTTGCGCCAGGAAAGTACGCGGTTCAGGCCATCCCGCCTGACGGCACCGACTGGATCCAGACTACCACCATTGAAGGCACTCCGGTCATAGACGCCTGGATTGAAGAGGGCAACGACGGCTACAGCGCCGAAGAGGGCTTCCGTTTACCTCTAGTGTGGATCGGGTTTGTCAGGCCCATGGATTGGGGCGAGGTTAAGGAACCGGGGACGGGCACCATCAGGGGGACAATCAGGACTATCGTTGAGGGTCAACCGCAAGGCCCGCCGGTAGACCGGCCCTGGATCGCCTTGACCGACATAGGCGGCAACGACCAGCAGGTCTGGACGGGCCGGGGCGACCCCGACGGAACCTTCGTAATTAACAATGTGCCCGACGGCGTTTATCAGATGGCCATCTGGGATGAGCCCCTGGACCACATCATATCCTTCCGCACGGTGCAAATCTCGGGAGGAGTCCTGGTCGATTTGGGCGACATCCACATCCCCAGGTGGTTCGGCCGGATCGAGGGAGCGGTCTTCCGGGATGCCAACGAAAACGGCGTCCGTGACCCCGGCGAAGAGGGTGTCCCCAACGTGGAGGTGGGAACCCGCTTCAAGGACGGCAGCATCCAGTATAGAACTGTCACCGACATGGACGGTAATTACTCCCTGGAGGAAGTATTCGAACTAGAGCGTTTTGCCGTAGCCCAGGTCGCCTTCACCCGCTGGGGGCAGACCGTGGCGGCAGCCGTACCCCACCCCGGTTTGCCGTTCCCGCCCGCTATTGTTCCCGGCGGCTTAACCATTGCCGAGATGACCGGCGCCGGCATGACCACCAGAATCGATTGGGGCAAAAAAGAATACCCTCTGGCGGACGGCACGAAGAACGGCGGCATTTCCGGCATGGTATACTATGCCACTATGCGCAACGAAATAGACCCGCGCTACGCGGCCGCGGAAGACTACGAGCCAGGGATCCCTAAGGTGACCATCAATCTTTATGCCACCGCCGTTGACCAGAACGGGAACCTCGTCCAGGGCGCCAAGATTAACTCGGTGATTACCGACGCCTGGGAGCATCCTAAGCGTCCTGACGGTACCATTGTTACCGAAATCCCCTTGAACAGCGGCTATGTCGCACCGGGGGTCTACGACGGCGGATTTTCTTTTACCACCTATTTTGAGCCCTATTACGGCGCGCCGGAGGCCGTGGAAAAACCTCTTCCGGCCGGCACCTACATTGTAGAGGTGGTGCCCCCGGAGGGTTACCGGGCCGTAGACGAGAACTCCGTAAACACGGATCAGGGCGACGAATACGTCATGGCGCGCAATGCTTCGGTCCAGAAAAAGAGTAAGTCAAATACCGGCAGGGTGGGCGCCGATCAGATTTCCATCAACGTTATACCTCCCGGCTATTACGGAGACTCCCGTACTAAAAAGGTGGTTACCCTCCGGAATGGCCAAAACGCGGCAGTAGACTTTTTTCTGTACACCGACGTCCCCATCCCCGGCCGCATCGTAGGAGGGATGTGGGATGATCTCAACTTGGAGACCAACCCCACCTCCCCCTTCTACCGTGAAAAACGGGGTATAGCCCATACCCCGGTGGGCATCCGCGACTACCAGGGAAGGCTTCTGACTACCGTCTATACCGACCAGTACGGCATTTTCGAGGTGCTGCTTCCCTCCACCTATACGGCCAATGTGCCCACCCCGTCTGGCGTGGCTCCGGCCATGTATCAGGTCATAGGCAATGACCCGGGAGATCCGGAAAGACCCAATGCCAACTACAACCCCGACTACCAGACCCTGAAACTGGTGTTTGACGTCTGGCCGGGGAAAACCACTTACGCGGACGTGGCCCTTTTCCCGGTTTCGAACCTGGTGGAAACCCCGGACGGGGATTTGGTCCCGCCCTACGACGTTACACCGGGTACCTCTCTTATTTACCAGGTAGACCGGGTTTACGTAACGCTTCGGGGTATGAGAACTATCAACATCACAGGGATTAATTTTGGGGATATTCGAGGACAGGTAACGCTGGGCGGGAAGCCTATCCCGGTGCTCACCTGGACGGATACGGCCATCAGAGTGAGGGTACCCTTATATTTCAGCCCGGGCCCCGCGCAGTTGCTGGTAAGAAAAAGGGATGGTAAGGTGAGCCCGACGGGAATCACGATCCATGTGTTAGGTGACACCTATAACCCTACCGTTGTCACTTTAACCCCCGGCACCTCCATCCAGCAGGCCATTGATGCGGCAGACGACAATACCCTTATTATAGTTCCACCCGGTACCTACTACGAAAGCCCCATCCTTTATAAGAACGTAAAGCTGCAGGGAATGGGGCCTAAAGCCACGGTGATCGACGGTCGTTTCTTCGCCTCTTACCGGCAGGCATGGCTGGAAAAAATCAACTCCCTTGATTTTGACGGGCCTCAAAACATTTCCCAGGGGCAGGCCCTGACGGTGGTGGCCAAGGCCGGCGCCTTTAACTCGGCCTTCAATCCGCAAATCGATGGGTTTACCATTACCGGGGCCCGGGGTAGCGAAGCGGGGGGCATACTGGTACACGCCTTCGCCTGCTACCTGGAGATTAGCAACAACGTCATCGAAGGAAACGGCGGCGGGTTCGGGGGCGGCATCACCATTGGTAAACCCTATGCCGGCGACCTCCATAACGAGTTAATCCACATCCACCACAACCGCATTATTAGAAACGGCGGGGTGAGCCTGGCCGGCGGGATCGGCATCTTTAACGGCGCTCATTACTACAACATCCACCACAATGAGATTATCGGCAACTACTCCGCCGAGTACGGAGGTGGCTTGTCCCATTTCGGTTTGAGCCACGGAGGGCAAATCCACCACAACCGGGTGCTGTTTAACTCCTCCTTTGACGAGGGGGGCGGGATTTTGGTCGGGGGCGAGCAACCAATACCGCCGCAAACCTTTTCCGCCGGCTCCGGCGAGGTAGACATCTTTAACAACCTGATCCAGGGAAATCTGGCCAACGACGACGGCGGCGGCATCCGCCTGCTGCAGCCGGGAACCTACCGCATCAGGATCTACAATAACATGATAGTAAACAACGTATCCACCGACCTGGGGGGCGGTATCGCCCTGGACGACGCCTCCAATGTAATCATCTGCAACAACACCATTGCCAAGAACACCACAACCGCCACCGCCGAGGACAGCGACGGCCAACCCCACGGGGCCGGCCTGGTGAGCGAGGCTCACAGTGCGGCCTTCCAGGCCCTGCTGCCGCCCGGCTCGCCCAATTTCAGCGACCCGGTACTGTTTAATAACATCTTCTGGGATAACCGGGCCTATCACTTCGACCCGGTGGCAGGTAAACTGTCGGAAGACTACTTGCTTATGGACATGGAAGTGTTCGGTACCCCCGAGCCGGAGTACTTTCGCCCTTACTACTGTAGCCTTTCAACACCTTACGGCCCTCCCCATCCCACCAACCTTATCACCGACCCCGCCTTTGTCCTGGAATACGATACCAGGATTAGGGTGGGGACATTGCGGGGCCAGCCGGATTTCAAGAGCACCAAGATCGTTATCCCTGCGCCGGGCGTGGAAGGGAATTACCACCTGAAACCGCTCTCCCCGGTAGTGAATAGGGGGACGGCGGGGTTAACTTTGAACCAGATCTATTATCCGGCTCCCCTTACCGACTACGACGATCAGCCTCGTCGCCGGTGGCCAGGCGTGGATATTGGAGCCGATGAGGCGGGCTAACGGCAAAGTTTCTCTGAAAGGAGTAGGCGCCATGGGACAAAAAAGAGAGGCCCGTTTAGGGGCCACCGACGGATGGATTAGAACGCCCGACGGTACCACCCACTATATTTTCGGTTTTGCGGATATTACCGGGGTGCCCGCCGAACAGATCTTCACCTACCGGGGGAAGGCCCAACTACCGGCACCCTTGATTGAAATATACGAAGACGACGAGCTGTACCTCACCCTGACCAACCTGGGGATGCCCCAGCGTCCCGACCTGGATGACCCCCACACCGTCCACTGGCACGGGTTTCCCAACCAGATCCCGGTCTACGACGGCGTGCCGGAGGTATCGATTATGGTTCCCGTGGGACGGGATTTTACCTACTATTACCGTCCCCTGCACCCCGGGACCTACATGTACCACTGCCACGTGGAGCCGGTCGAGCACATCCAGATGGGCATGGTGGGCCCCCTCATCGTGCGGCCGCGGTTAGAGAAAGATCCGGACTACGAGGGGCGGAAGTTCGCTTACAACGATCCGTCAACGGAGTTTGACCGCGAATACCTTATCTTCCTTACAGAATTGGACGCCACCGCCCACCACATGATAGCCACTGTCCAGGTATTTGACTGGACGGAATACCGGCCTGCCTACTGGCTGCTCAACGGGCGTTCCTATCCCGACACCCTCGACTTAAACGGCGGCGAGGAGTTTTCCTTCCAGCCTTATGCAGCTTTAATCAGGGCCAATGAGGGCGAAAGGGTCCTGCTCCGGTTTATTAATCTCGGGTACCAGGAGCACTCCCTGCAAATTCTGGGTATTTCCCTCAAGGTGGTGGGTCAGGACGCGCGGCAGCTCCGAGGGCTCAACGGAGAAGACCTTTCCTACTGGAAGAATGCTCTTTACTTCGCGCCCGGGCAGACGGTAGACGCCATCTTTACGGCACCGGCACCAGGTATCTACCCCCTGTTTAACCGTAATTATTACAAAAACACCAATGCCGGTGCCACGCCCGGGGGCATGGTTTCCGAAGTGCAGATATTCCCCGCCGGCACTCTGCCGCCCCAAACGGCCCCCAACCGCTAGAAGGGTATAAGGAGAGGAAAATTATGCCATCTAACATGCCTGCCATTAACCAGACGCGCACCATTAATCTGTGGGCCACCGATGGCTATATATCTATGCCGGATGGCAACAGCATCTACATCTGGGGGTTCACCGACAAAGAGGGCGCTTTAGCCCAACTGCCCGGGCCCCACCTGGTGGTGAACCAGGGAGAAACCGTCGTCATTAACTTAACCAACACCTTGGAGGAAAATGTCTCCATCCGCTTCCCCGGCGTGGAAAAGGTTATGGTGGTCCACCCGGACGGTTCGGAATTCCTAGCCCAGCCCCAGTACGAGGGAGGAAAGCTGGTGTCCCTGGTAGATTCTGCACCGCCGGGAGAATCGATAACCTACAAGTTCTTAGCCCATCATCCCGGGACATATCTTTACGAAAGCGGTACTAACCCCACCAAACAGGTACCCATGGGATTGTATGGTGCCATGGTGGTCCGCCCGGCGGATTACCACCCGGTCACCAACAAGACTGCCTACGGAGCCGGCACCGGTACAGAGTTTGACCGGGAATACCTGCTGATAATAGGGGAAATCGACCCTGCTCTCCACTATGCAGTGGAAAGGGGCCAACCCTACAACCCTCGGGATCGCAAGCCCAGGTACTGGACCATCAACGGCCGGGCCGCCCTGGACACCATGCTGCCGGACCGGGCGGGTTACCTTCCTGCCCAGCCCTATGGGTGCCTGATTATGGCCGAGCCGGGGGAAAGGGTGCTGCTCCGGTACGCAGGGGCCGGGGTAGATAACCACCCCCTCCACCCTCACGGTAACCATACGCGGGTGGTGGCGGTGGACGGCCGGTTGCTGAGAAATGGACCGGTAGACCTTTCCTTCGAGAGGTTCACGGTACTCGTAGGGCCCGGGCAGACGTACGACCAGATCTTTACGTGGGTGGGGCTGGGCTTTACCCCGGAAAACCCTATCCCCACTACCATGCCTAACCTGCGCAACCTGGCCGTGGGCCACTTCGGCTGGACCATGTGGAGCGGTAGCCCGTACCTGGGGACAAAAGGGGATATTCCGGTCGGCACTACTTCCTTTAACCGGGTGGGCGAGTACTACTTTATGCTCCACTCCCATGAAGAGCCCCAGATGACCAACTGGGGGCAATTCCCCGGAGGCATAATGACCATGATGGCTATTTATCCTGAAGGTACTCTGGGCCCGGATGTAGGGGTCCTGGCATAATTGGAAAACTTTTGAGATAAGGAGTCAGAAACTATGATTGTCAAAGAATTATGGGCCAAGGCAGGAACGGTGACGATGGTGGGTCCGGAGGGACCGGTGGAAATCCCCTTTTGGGGCTTTACCGATTCGGCAACCGGCACGCCCCAACTCCCCGGCCCGCTGATCGAAGCCACCGCGGGAGAGGTCATTCAGGTCGTCCTGCATAACACTTTAGACGAACCGGTCTGCCTCATGTTTCCCGGTCAGGACAGGACCCCCCGTCCGGTCAAAGGCGAAAGCGGCCGGTTTATATCTTATGACACTCCGGCAGGACCCAATGGGGGAACGGCGACCTACATCTTTACCACCTCCCGCCCGGGTACCTACCTTTACGAGAGCGGCTGCCAGCCGGAGAAGCAGGTGCCCATGGGCCTGTACGGGGCGATGATCATTCGCCCGGTTGATTATGATCCTGGAGACCCGCCCCGGAAAACCGCGTATGGAGCGGGCACCGGTACGGAATTTGACGTGGAACAAGTCCTGGTACTGGGAGAAATAGATAGTAGTATGAACCGCCACCTAGCGGCGGGATTACCTTTTGATATATCCAAGTATAGTCCTGACTATTGGCTCATCAACGGGCGGGCCTTTCCCGCTACCATTGCCCCGGATACCTTTACCAGCCAGCCCTACGGGTCCGGGTTGAGCGCTGCCGTGGGCCAACGGGTGCTGATCCGGTGCCTTAATGCAGGATGCCTAAACCACTCCCTGCACTTAAGCGGCGGTCTATTCCGGGTGCTGGCCGGCGATGCCAAGCCGCTCAAGATTCAGGCACGGGATGCCACTTACCGGAGGCACACCCTTATTATAGGGTCCGGCCAAACCTATGATTTGCTTTTCATCAGCAATTTTCCCGGACAGTATTACGTATTTGACCGGGAACTGCACCACCTGGTGAGCCAGGGCCAGTTTCCGGGAGGAATGATGACCAGAATTGATGTCTTCCCGGCCGTACCCACCGCTCCCCCGCCGGCTCCCACGGACCTAACCAGCGTAGCGGTGGCGCCCACCAGGGTAGTACTGGCCTGGACGGACGTGGATACCGGTAAGGACGGTCTCACAATAGAGCGCAAAACAGGCGTTAACGGGCGCTATGTGGAAATTGCAGTCCTGCTGGGCACCCAGGTAAACAGTTACGTCGATGAGACCGTATCGGCTGAAACTACCTACGCCTACAGGGTGCGCGCCTTTAACACCGCCGGTTTTTCCGCCTACTCCAACGAAGCAGTAGTCACCACACCGTAAGAGTTCGCATTGCTTCTGCCCAGTCAGCCGCGTTCTTGAGCCACTGGGGGCCCCTAATCTTTAAAAACGCCGCAAACCCGGCTATAACCGCTAAAGATCCGGTCGGCAGATCCTCAGAGTCAATCCACCTGTCTAGGCGATCACTGCGTTTTCGGAGCCAACTGGAATTCGCCGTTGTAAACTTAATCGGCCAATCGATGCCCTCTAACTACCTAGAACCTCGAGCCCCCTGGCTTCCCTTTCATCCCATTTAGGCATAACACAGGCCACAAGTTATTTTAATACACAACAATACACAACCAAAGTAAAAACGAGGCAGAAACGGATATATCACTCGTTTCAAAAGGGCACAAACAATTTCTATCTTAAAACCCACAAGGCTCCTATAGCACGATAAATCCACATACTTCCTAATGTTACGCTTAAGCCTCCCAGCAGAGTCCGGCTAATTAATGTCCACTTATTTGACCTATCCATAAATTGCAGGACCCTAGCTACTGTCATGCCATAGGCTGACATGAACACGGTGACTCCCGCTCCATACAACAGTATGTAAACTACAGTAGCCAATAACGTAGGGGCACTCGCTATAGGCCCCAGAAGCATCACCGAAGCCGAGCCAGCTAGCCCTGTCGCCACACCGGTCAAAATAGGGCCATAAGAAAATATCCTCGCATCCAGGGAGGGCGTGGAGTGAGGTGCGTGGCTGTGGTGGTCGCCAAGGAAAGAATAGGGCATGTCTAATCTTTGCACACGGAACCAAGTGCGGCTTATAGCCCAGAAGCCGAGGGCTACCAGCAACAACCCAGAAATCATTTCAAAGGAAGTACTAAAAGCATCCGGTAAAGCTCTTTTGAACAACTGAACCGCGAGGCCTGCTAAAAGTACAGTCAAGGTGTGGCCTCCACCGAACTTCAGGGCAAAACCTAATACCCGTGGGGTTCGGGGATCCTGGCTAACGAAATCGGTCATCTCGACCACGTGGTCAGGGTCCGCCCCATGTAAAACCCCAAGGAAAACAGAGCTAATGGCCAACAGTACTTCATTATACAATTAAACAACACCTCCTGAAAAAAATAACCACGGAGGGACCCTTTTACTAGGGCCATCAACCTCCGTGGTTACGTTACTCCATATACACTTTAACTTCGAAAATCAGCAATAAGTCTCCTACCATCCATTGGTAGGTTCTTTTTTGCCATCCCTGTGCACTAATATTTTAATACCCCAATAGGGTATCTGTCAAGAATTTGGTTTCCAACGCTGATTTGTCCTGGGGAAAATGTGCCAGTGGGATCAGCCCATAGGGGCGGGTTGCTCTATTACTTTTCGCCAGATTATTATTGCTGAATTTATCAACCAGGCTGCCGAGACCCACATTGCTCCCTAAATTGACCGCGTAAAGCAAAAAAATGGTATTCCCCATTGTACCGTCCTCATAAGCAAGACTGTGCCTCCAGCCGACGGCTGCGAACCCTCTGTTGAGCTACAATCTCTTTCCCGCGAAATCTTACTGCTCCAGGCTCGTCTCCCTATACTCAAAAACTCGGCAGAGCCCCTGCCACTAGCTCTGCCAGGTGTTGAACCTTTACCGGACTACGAGCCTCCTCGAGCCCATGCTTTAACTGCATCATGCAGGAGGGACACTGCGTGACTAGCACGCAAGGCCCAGCCGCCAGCACCGCGGCTATCTTTCTCTTTCCCACTTCCCTCGCCATATCGTAATGCAGGAAGCAGTAAGAGCCTGCCGCCCCGCAGCAGGAATCCGCCTCCTCCATCTCCACATACCGTACACCTGGCAGGCTCTTTATAATCCGCCTAGGCGGCTCGATCACACCCAACGCCTTGCGCAAGTGGCAGGGATCGTGATAGGTAACCACCGTTAGTCTCCCCTCGCCCCTACAGGTAACTGACGTCAACTTCTGTAACCAATCCTCTGCTTCCCGCATCAAGAAAGATGAAAAGTCCAGTACCCTGGCAGATAATATAGCCGCCGCTTCTCCTTCTACCCACTGGCTGTAAAGCTGCCAGGTGGATGTGCAGGATGCACAGTCGGTAACTACGTAGTCAACCGCATCCTTGCTGAAGCTTTCTAAGTTTTTGCAGGCGAGCTTTAAGAAAGTCTCCACATCGCCGTGGCTTAGCGCAGGTATACCGCAGCAGACCTGATCCGGAACAATGATTTCAAAGCCGAAGGAATTGAGCACTTTGACTACCGCCTCACCTACATGTGGGAAGAACAGGTTGGTCATGCAACCGGTAAAATAGGCTACCCTTCCCCTGGGAGTACCGGTAGGACTGTAGACAGTCCGGTTTACAGTTCGGAAAGGTACTGCCGCCGGTAAAGGCAGGAGCCTTTCCGGCCGGGATAAGCGTGAGGGGAAAACCTTAGCCATACCCAGCTTCCTGCCCAGGCGTAGCATCCGGGCAAGTATGGTCAGTTTCCGGTTGTCGGGCAATATATGGCGAAAACCTATACTTTTCCAAAGGGGCAGGCCCCGCTCCCTGACCATAGCGGCTCTTACCGCCATGACCACAGCATCAACTTCTACCCCGTTGGGACAAGCAGCGCTGCAGGTCTTACACAGAAGGCAGTGCTCAAAAACCTCCGCCAGGCGGCGGGAAAAGGCAATCTCTTCCTTGAGGTAGGAGCGAGCCAGCCTCACCTTGCCCCGAGCTACATAGGGTTCCTCCCCCAATACTTTAAACACGGGGCAATGCGCACGACAGGTACCACACTTGGAACATTTTTCTAGCTGAAGGTCTATCGTCTTAAGCATATCCATACGTCATCACTCAGCGAAAATCTTGCCGGGATTAAGAATATTGTCCGGGTCCAGGGTCTTCTTGATGGCGCGCATAACCTCGTAGGCTGGCCCCAATTCGCGCCTCAAATAGGGGGCTTTGAGTATTCCTATCCCATGTTCGCCAGAAAGGGTGCCCCCCAGCTCCAGGGCAGCCTCGAATATCTCCCCAATAGCCTTTTCCACCTTCTCCATCTCCGCTGGATCGGACCGATCGCAGGCGATATTGGGGTGAAGATTGCCGTCACCCGCATGTCCGAAGATAACCAGGTCTATGCCGTACTTCTGGCGTATCTGTCCCAGGCGCTCTATCATCTCCGCTACCCGGCTGCGCGGTACGGTAGCGTCTTCTGAGATCTTTGTCGGCTTGATTTTCGCTATGGCAGGAGATATGGATTTCCTAGCCTTCCACAGCTCCTGGGCCTCCCTCGCATCTGCTGCCAGGCGGATGTTTTGAGCCCCAACTTCCCGCAGTAGCCTTACTATTAGCTCGGCTTCCTCAGTGGCTTCCTGCTCGCTCCCGTCCGTCTCTATTAGCAGCACGGCTGCGGCATCCAGCGGCAGGCCGCAGGAGGCAAACCGCTCCACCAAGGAAATAGAGACCGAATCCATTATCTCCAGGGTCCTTGGAACCACTCCCGCGCTCAAAATCGCGGTAACCGCCTCACCGGTCCGTACCAAATCTTTGAAAGAGGCCAGCAGGGTGCGCACATGTGAAGGCCGGGGAATAAGCCGGACGATAATCTCAGTAACTACCCCCAGGGTTCCCTCTGACCCGACAAAAAGCCGGGTCAGGTCGTAACCCGTCACGTTCTTTATGGTCCTGCCGCCGGTGCGGATAATGCGGCCGTCAGCCAGCACCACCTCAAGACCCAGGACGTAATCGCGAGTAACGCCGTACTTTAAACCACGCGGTCCGCCTGCGCATTCAGCTACGTTACCCCCCATGGTGCAGAAATCTGAGCTGCTCGGATCCGGAGGATAAAAAAGCCCCCGAGCCTCCACTTCACGATGCAGGTTACCGGTAATGACCCCAGGGCCTACTACTGCCAGCATGTCTTCGTGGCTTATTTCGTAAATCCTATCCATGGCGGTCAAATCCAGGACTATCCCCGCCCTCAAGGGTACGGCACCACCGCTCAAACCCGTTGCCGCCCCGCGGGGATACACAGGTACGCCTTCCTTGTGGGCCAGAGCCAATACCCCTGCTACCTGCTCGGTGCTTACAGGCCTTACCACCAGGTCAGGGGTTTTCTCTACAAAAGTCCCATCGTAGGCATGGCATAATAAATCCACTTCGTGGTAAAATACCCGCTCAGGCCCTACCAGCCGCTCCAACTCTTTTACCAAGGATGATCGCTTTATCATCATGCCGCTGTCGCCTCCAGACCCCAGGGGCACCTACCCGAACAACCTTTACATTAGGACCCCGTCGAATTTCCCGGGGTTCACACCAGGCGCCCTAGTCCAGGTGCTACCTCATTTACCACTATATTACCACCACAAGAGGCCTCTGCGGTAGCCCATTACGTCAGCACCACTTTCCTTATTTTGCGACCCTCTTACAAGGTTTAACCTCGGAGCTACATAAGGTAATATTTTCGCTTAAAAGGCTAATTTCCCTCTTGTGAGAACTAGAGGTCAGGCCCTGCTTCGAGAGCAGGGTTGGTTAAATATTACTTTATGATGTTATAGTTCAAAAAGCGGAGATAAAGCGGTGTGAAAGCGGAGGGATCCCGGCCAGATTGTTTAAATGTAGTTTAAGGGGTAACCCTTAGCCGGGTAAATGGATAAAAGTCCCCGCAAACTTCCCCAAAATAAAAAATTACCCGCTGGCTGAGGCAGCCGGGTAAGACACAAGTTTTTTGTTTGTTTTGTTTCCCTGGTGAGATTCTAATCCGGCGGAATTAGCGCTCTGCTACCGCCCGCAAGCCTTAAAGGGAAAAATTAGACTTAGCGCACAAAATAGGCGATCAAACCGATAAGCACCGAGGTAACCAGGCCGTAAATTATCACCGGACCAGCAACAGTAAACAGACGTGCTCCGACACCATAAATGAAGCCTTCCCTCTTAAACTCCATGGCCGGTGAAACAATGGAATTGGCAAAGCCGGTAATGGGGACAATAGAACCCGCTCCGGCTATCTTCCCGATCTCGTCGTAGAGGCCTAAGCCTGTGAGGAAGGCTCCCAAGAAGACCATCACCATAGTCGTGGCATTGGCAGCGTCTTGCGTATTTAAACCTGCTCCGCGAAAGGCTAAAGTAATTATCTGGGCAATGGCACAAATCGTTCCACCCACCCAGAAGGCATTTAGAGCATTTACCGCTACCTTCGGTCTAGGCTTCACCCGATCCACCAAGTTTTGATAAGCTTGTTGCTCATAAGCCTGTTTCTGCTGATTAATCTGCTCAGCTAGGCTCAAAGGTTTTTTAGGTGGCCCCGGTTGTTGCGTCTGGTCGGCCATTTCTTCTCACCCCTGGCTATATTATCGGCCACTGTTTACCTTGTTTATGCAATGCAAAAGGCTCAGGTAAATAATTTACTTGTGAGTGAGACATAATACTATCTGGAGTACAAAATACAATTCTGCAAGGAGGCGACTTCGATGGCTGCCCATTACGGTGCCCATGAGGTAATGGAACTCCATGAAGTGTTGACCGATACCATCGATGGTATCAATCAATTCCAGTTATACCGTCCCTATGTAAAGGACCCTCAACTCCGTTCTATCCTGGATAAACAGATTCAATTCATGGCCCAAGAATACAACAATATGGTTCAGGCCATAAACCGGCGTGGAATAAGCCAGGCTGTACCTTACCGGGGGCCGCGCCTGGCCAGACCTGTTTATGGATTGAACAATCCGGAAACCCAAGCTCCCAATGCCTCTCTAAATGATATGGATGACAGGGATGTGGCCAGTGGAATGTTGGGTTGCCACAAGGCCTCTGCAGCATTTAGGATGATGGCTTCCTTGGAATGTGCCGATCTGGAACTCAGGCGGATGATCCAGCAGGGGGCCATTAACTGTGCTGAGCAGGCCTATGAAGTATGGCAATATATGAATCAAAAAGGGTATTACCAAGTCCCCACCCTTAAAGATGTAACAACAAATACCATGATAAATACTTATGCCCCGGTTAACACCGGGGAAATGAGGTATCAATATCAATAACAGGTCTCAGAACTGGAGTACCTGGCCGTATTTTAGCCAGGTACTCCTTTTAACACCGTTTCTAGTTCTTCAGCGTCTTGTTTTATAAAACCCCGGGTAAATTGGCCCAGGCCGCGGAAGAAATCGGTTTTAGCATGGCCAGTCACATCCCGGCAGAAATCAGGTACCCACTGGAGCAAATGTTCCTGCAAAAACCGTTGTTGACCCTGCAAATATCTTGTCCCTTCGCCGCCTTCAGCTAAATTTTTAATTGTTTCAGCGCAAAGCCAGGCCATAAACTCCAGCTCTAGCCCTAAGTGGTCGTCGGGTTCCCGGTGTAAGCTTTTAATTACTAGTCCAAAGGACCGGTAGAACTCGCGCACAGCCAAGGTTTCCTCACCGAAAAGCAACCGATCTGGCGAACGGTACACGGACTCCCACGGCGGCGCTTCCAAGTGGCCGGGGCCTACAAAAAGCCGGTAATAATCTTCTTCCAACTTCTGCCGGTAACCCTCTAAGTCGGCCATATGGGCAACTAACTCTTGATGCATAAGCCTGCAGCCTATTCGTACTTCCTCCTGGGCTTCCTCTGCGGCCAGCTTTGCTAGGGTACCCTCTTGCCCTAGTACTTGAAGCATTTCCAGGACAGGCCCTTCCCGGTATAAGCTGGCCAGCAGGCGGTAGATTATTTCTCTACCCTTCAACCAATCTTCCAAAAGGGTGGGGTCCATACTTATAGTAAAATCCTCCCCTCTGCAGCAAAAGTGAAGTACCAGCACCTATGCCAGAGTGGTGGGCTTCCCCAGAGTTTTACTGAACCAGCAGCGTACACATAATTCGGCCTGGGGGCTGGCCCGGTACTCCTCGCTACAACTTGGACAGCGGTGGCTAACAGCTGCTGTCAACTGTTGTTTTTCTTGGGCAGCCACCATTTTTAAGCTAACCTTTTCTCCCCAACTTAAACTCTGATGAATACACACTTCCAGGCAAAGGCCACAGCCGGTACAGAGGGAGGGCTGAAAAAGGAGTTCTTCTCCTGTCAAAATTAGCGCTCTTTCCGGACAAAGACGGCTGCATACGTTACACAGATAACAAGGCCCTACCACCCTTAACCCTGCCTGGGGCCAGAGCACTCCTTCCTCCCGAGAGGGCCTGGAAGAGCAAAACTTGGTCCAAATCTCCCGTAAGATAGCCCGCCGAGAAAAGGACTGCGCCGGCCGGCTTTCTCCCTTTTTGGAGCTGTCCAACCTCAATCCCCTCATTATGGAAGCAAAGAATTCCCGCCTGCCCATGGCAGCCTGGACTGCAGCTTGCCGGGTACGCTTGGGTTGGATAACTGGAATTTCCGGCTTTATTATTACACGTTCTTCGGGGAAACCTAATGCTACCGCCATTTCACAGGCCAGAAAAAAATGATCCTGAAAAATTTTCTTCCCCTTGACCAATTGACATCCAGTACATTTTGTTTCTTCCCAATAAAAGACAACTTTCCCTTCAGCAGCCAGGGCGAGTATAACCTCAGGTGTCACCACAGCCAGGCAAGGCACCAAAATCCAGTTGTCCTGGGCTTTCTGTTCTTTTCCAGTTTGAAGACAGGCAAAAACTGCTTGTCCGTAAAGCTGCACATTTTCCCGCCCTCGAGCCAAGAAAAAAGCCGGTGTTCTCTCCGGGTCCTGCAAGGCCTCCGTAGGACAAACAGCGGTACAAAGGCCGCAGCGGTTGCACTCTATAATTTTAATACCTTTTTCAGTGAGTCTGATACCCCCTAGAGGGCAAATTTCTGCGCAACGCCGGCACGTGGAACGGGGCGAAATATGGCGGGTACAGCGCTCCGGACGCAGTCCAACCTGTCCTAATAGGAAACCGGTTAAATTGGTAACATCCATGCGACTACCCCCCAGAGCCCTTGCATCTTTATTATCCTGCTTTCCTGGGGTGTAGGCAAGATAGCCATATTGGGGAATTGAAAAGTTCCCCTTTACAAAATACCCAGCGCAGGAAATAATTAAGTTAAATGAAAAGGTCTAAAAAAACGGAGGGATAACCATTGGAATTAACTAGAAGGGCTACTGCTATTAGCCCCTCCCCTACCCTCTCTATCGATGCCCAAGCTAAGAAGATGAAGGCCCAGGGAATTAAAGTGATCAATTTCAGCGCTGGGGAACCTGATTTCGATACCCCTGAACATATCAAACAGGCCGCTGTGGAAGCCCTACAAGCGGGATTTACTAAATACACTCCCGTACCGGGGACGGACGAGCTGCGCCAGGCCGTGGCTGCCAGGTTGTACAAAGACAGAGGAATCCAATACGAACCGGCTGATATAGTGGTCTCTTGCGGGGCCAAGCATTCCCTGTACAATGCCCTTCAGGTCTGCTGTGAAGAAGGTGATGAGGTTGTTCTCATAGCACCCTACTGGGTAAGCTATTATGAGCAGGTAAAATTGGCCGGAGCGAAGCCGGTAGTAGTTAATACCACTGAAGCGACGGGTTTCAAGCTGACAGGAGCAGCTTTACGAGAGGTTTTAACCCCCCGCACCAAACTCCTTATTCTCAACTCGCCGTGCAATCCCACCGGAGCTGTTTACCAACGGGAAGAGTTGGAGGATCTGGCCCAAGTTATCCTGGAGCACAACCTTTTCGTGATCTCCGACGAGATATACGCTGCCCTCATTTATGATAATCTTGAGCATATAAGTATTGCTTCTTTAGGTCCGGAAATAAAGGAACGCACTATCCTCATTGACGGAGTATCCAAGGCTTATGCTATGACCGGCTGGCGCATAGGCTATGCAGCTGCGCCCCGTTTTATTGCCCAAGCCATGGCAGATCTGCAAAGCCACTCTACTTCCAACCCCACTTCCATTGCCCAAAAAGCTGCCGTGGCCGCTCTGAACGGCAGCCAGGAGCCCGTGGAACAAATGCGTCAGCAATTCTACGCGCGCCGCAACCGTATGCTGGCGGGCCTGCAAAATCTGCCCGGCATAACCTGTAACCGTCCCGGCGGAGCCTTTTATCTCTTCCCCAATGTCTCCGGGCTGTTCGGCAAAAAATTCCGCGGCCAGACCTTAAACACTTCTACCGATATTGCTGCGGTTCTTCTGGAACACTTCCAGGTGGCCGTAGTGCCCGGTATAGCCTTCGGCAATGACCATTATTTACGCCTCTCTTATGCTACTTCTATGGAACAAATTGAGACCGGACTAAACCGCCTGGCCGATTTTATAAGTCAACTGGATTAAGACGGAAGCCCCGGTCGGACCCGGGGCTTTAATCATTCTAAAGGTCGGCGCTATGATCGCTATAAACCAGTTTCACATTGGCCTTAAAATCAGTTAGTTTGCCGTTTTTAACATTGGCTGTAAGGTTACATATTTCCACCGCAGAGATATTGGGTATCTCACGCGAAGCCTCCGCCACCGCTGCCTGGACAGCATCCTTCCAGTTGGAAGGCGATTGCCCCACCAGCTCTACCACCTTTACATGCATTAGTTTCCCCCCTTTCCGGCTTAAAGTCTGGTGTCTTTATTATTTCCCTACCTCTGCTGCAGTATGTTCTGTTCTTACTCCTAACATTTATGCCATCTAAGGCTAACTTTTCCTTTCTTTTCTACATAACATAGATTAAGGATAGGCCATAAAAGGAGGGTTTCCTGTGAGCGATCCTCAAGCCCAAGGCTTTCAGTGGCAATTAGCTCGCGCTTATATACCCTGGCAGAAATTTACTTCGAAGTGGAGCCCCTTGGAGGGCCTGAGCAAAGGTACCATTTTCCCTGAATTATATTTCCCTTACCAACCGGGTGGGCGTTAAGTCGCCTTTGCAGGTAAGGCAAAAGGGGGTCAAAGTTTTATGGATCACGAACGCCGTCACCTTTTAAAGCAGATCATGGCCCTGGAATTTACCGCCCTGGAACTCAATTTATACTTGGATACCCATCCCCAGGACAGCCGCGCCTTAGAAGAATATAATGCTGCCGCCAGGGAACTGGCGAGACTCAAGCAAGAATACGAAAGTCGTTACGGCCCTTTGACCAACTACGGCACAACCCCTAGCCCTGGTGCCTGGCGCTGGATAGATGATCCCTGGCCCTGGGAAATCACCTTCTAGAGGAGGTTCCTAAATCGTGTGGATATATGAAAAGAAATTACAATATCCGGTCCGCGTAGGCGGACCCAACCCCCGCCTGGCCAAAGAAATCATCACCCAATATGGCGGACCCGATGGCGAGTTGGGTGCCTCGTTGCGGTATCTTACCCAGCGCTATACCATGCCCATCCCCCAGGCCAAAGCCGTTCTAACGGACATCGGCACCGAAGAACTGGCTCACATGGAAATTATCGCCGCACTGGTATATAACTTAATCAAAGATGCTCCTTTAGAAGAAATTAAACGCGCTGGATTGGACGGCTATTACGCCGACCACGACCGCGCCCTCTACTTCGTCAATGCCGCGGGAGCTCCGTGGACAGCTGCCTACATCCAATCTAAAGGCGACCCCATCGCTGATCTTCACGAAAATCTGGCCGCCGAGCAAAAGGCCCGCTCCACTTACGAGTTGCTTATTAACCTTTCCGATGATCCCGACGTTACCGATGTGCTCCGGTTCCTCCGCGAAAGAGAAGTAGTCCATTTCCAGCGCTTCGGTGAAACGTTAAATCTGGTACATGAGTACCTGGAGAGAAAGAAATACTATTAAGCCTTAAGCCCCGCTATGGGGCTTTTTTAAAGGCGGGTCTTTCAATTTCCAGGAGGACCAATGCAGTAATTCCTTCTGATAAGCTCCAGAAAACGGGGATAAAACCCGCCGGCAAGATCGTTTTTGAGCTAGCCGACGGTCGCCTGCAGGAGTACCAGTATGGCCTGGCCCGCATGGAATATGTCGTTTTTGTGACGAATAGCTTCCAAGCTCATATGCCAAATTCATCAATCTGCTGCAAATCCTTCTTCATCAAACTAAATATATTCCTGGACCTCTTCCCGAAAAAACTCTTCCTCCCGGTAATCTGCCTCTGTACGGGCCGCCCTGGAAATAGCAAAAGTCACTGTAAGCGATGTGTCCATCTAATTTTGTCCGGAATTAACTATTACGGACATAGCGGCGGCCAAAGCAGCTGTGTAGACTTCCTTTATAGGTACACCAGCGGCCAGAGCAACCTGACGACAAGATTCGTACTCCGGAGCGAAATTAGCGATTGCCTGACCCTTGCAATCACGATAGCGTCCCACTTTTACAGCAACCGGTCCATAGGGCGTAAGTACTTCAGTAATCTGTTGCTGGCATATCAGTTTCTGGTCGCGACGAAAGCGCAAGCCCAAAGTGCTGGAATGGCGGAATATCGCCGCCGCTACTGCAGGAAGACGGCCCTCCGGACAAAGAACTGTAAAGAGGATGCCGGGACGACCTTTTTTCATATGCACTGGTATAAAGTACGCATCTACAGCTCCGGCAGCCATAACCTGCTCCATGACAACAGGAAAAAACTCGGGGTTCATGTCATCAACCATTGGCCAGCAAGGCTCCCAAACACATATCCCCGCTGATACCAGAAAAGCAGTCGAAATAGGCGACTTTCATCTTTCTCCTCCTCTATGGTTTGGTAATAAATAAAGCCCACCAGGAAGGCGTGTCAACCTCAATCAGTATCTCGTTTTACACTTTAGTCCGTACCGGAATAAGGGTTGAGCATCTCCGCCAGCTTTACCACTTTTTTGTTGCGCCTTCCGATCCTCTCTCTGACTTACTTTATCCAGGCTTTTTCCAGGCTCGGTTTAAAGAAGGGATCCAGTGTTAAATCCTGTACTTCCTTTCTTGTTGCGTAAAGGCATATATCATGGTAGATAGGACAAAGCGGCACATCACTTGCCACCAGCCGTTGCAGCCGGTCATAAAGCTCCTTTCTCTTGCCCGGATCTTTCTCGGCAGCAGCCGTCTCCACCAGCCGGTCCGCCTCCGGGTTGCTGTAACCGAGCCCCCTTTCATGGTTCATCTGCCCTTGGGAATGGATCCAGCGGCTAAAGAAGAAGTCCGGGTCGCCGGTCATCAACGTGTAGGGCGTTAAGGTGAGGTCGTATTCGCCTTTCTTTACCGCTTCTTTCCAGGCGCCCATTTCAAGCATCTTCAGTTCTACTTCAAAACCGAGACCTTTGAGGTCCGATTGCAATATTTCCGCAATCGGTTTGTACGGCCAGCGGTTGGCCAGGGCGGAGTTGACCACCAGCACCACTTTGTGCGGCCTTTCGCCTTTTGTCTGCGTGGCCAGCTCGCGGGCTTTTTGCTTATCCGTTGCCCACAGCCCCTTCACTACCCAGGTGCGGGCCAGCGGTGTAAACAAGGTGTCCGCCGGCTCGCCGTAGCCACCAAGCACTTCCTTAACCATCTGCGCGCGGTCCAGGGACAGGCTCACCGCCTTGCGCAGGCGCACATCGTTAAAAGGTGGCTTTTTGTTGTTGAAGAGCAGGTAGTGGGTGGTGGTGACCGGCTGGGACAACAAAACCAGGTTGGGGTCACCTTTAATTATCTGGGCCTGTTCCGGCAGGATGCCGCCCACGTCGGCTACGGCCTGAATTTCGCCGGTCTGCAGGGCAGCCAGACGGGTGGAGGGATCGGGAATAACTTTAAAAATTACCTTCTCCAGCTTGGGTTTGCCACCCCAGTAGTCGTCGTTCCGGACCACCACCAGTGCCTCGCCTTTTTTGTAATCCGCAAACTTGAAAGGACCCGTCCCGTAAGGATGGACAATCCTTCCTTCAGCGTCAAAGCTTTGCGGACTGAAAATGGGGCAGCCGTGGTAGGCCACTTTGGCCGGAAAAGCTGGCTCGGGTTGTCTGAAGGTGAACTTTACCAAGTAATCCCCCGCAGCCTCTATCTTTTCTAGGTTCTCGAATGTGCCGTACTCATCCAGCTTGGGGTGCCTCGCTATTCTTTCTACGCTCGCAACCACCGTCTGAGCGTTAAGCGAAGTGCCGTCGTGAAACTTTACCCCCTGTCGTAGGTAAACCGTCCATACCTTGTTAGAATCGTCTGAAACAAGTTTCTCCGCCAGGTGAGGAACGGGCTGTACATGTTCATTGAGAACCGTTAAGCTTTCCCAGATGCCCGTGCTGTTATGGGCAAACCCGGGACTCTGCGGCCCTTCGTAAAAATCTCTCCCGGCACCAATGACGAGGTTTTGTTCCCCAACCCCACCTACTTTTTGCCTGACGCACCCGCTTGCACAGATGACTAGAAGCAAAAATACAATAACGGTAAATAACGGTCTTTTCGTCAGCTTCATCTCTACCTGCCCTCCTTCTTTTAAAGTAGAAAATGTGGCTTGATATCTATGACCGGGGAACCGGAGAAAGCATCCAAACCCCGGACGATGAGGGTATTTCCTTCTACATCAACTAGCTGGACTACGGTAACCGCAACCGGGTTGGGCCGCAAAGGCGCCCGGCTACTGAAAACACCGTGTAATTCCAGAACCCGCGTATCTCCCTTTGGTACCACTTTAGATAACGAGGGCTTAAACTGCAGGGTGTCGCGGTCGCTTTCGCTGTGGTGAAGCCACCAGAGAACTATCAGCTGAATATGTTCCTCGATCCCAGCCAAGCCGGGGGCAAACTCTTCGTAAACAATCACCTCCTTGAGTCCTTTACCCCGGCTCCGCCCAACTTCTCCCACAGGCCGGACAATTAAATCCCTCCCTCGATCAACCAAAACGGCAGCCTCCTCTCTCCAGAAATTACAAAGTATCCCGCAGTTACCCGACAGCACCTATCTCGCCTTCCCATTTTTCACTCACCGACCAAAGGATCATGCCCAGGCGCACCCGGTATTCCTCCCGGTAAACCCCATTGACCGCGCGTTGCTCCACGTACCCGGCAATTGTCTTTTTGATCTCCGGGGTAACCTCCGTGTAGAGCCGGAAAAACTCCTCCAACCCGGCCACCGCCTCCGCAACCGGCAACTCCTCCCCCCAGTCATCCTCCCAGGTCTGAAAAGAGAGACGATAACCGCTAGCGTATAGATAGTTAATGGGATAGATAATATCGTACCCAGGCATGGGCATTTCCTCGCCGAAGAGCAGGCGCCATAGCTCCTCCCGTCCAGGAGCACTGCGCCTGCCGGCATAGTCGCACAGAAAACACCACCGGCGGGAGCAGGTCATCATTTTTTCGAGCGTCGCCACATCCCGCACCCCCGGCGTGAGGGAGGCAAAGACCAGGTCGAACCGCCTGGCCAGGCCTTCCGCTTCCGGAACCACCTTCTCCCACTCCCGGCAGAGAAACTCGATGTTTGAAACCCCCTCCGCTTCCACACGCCTTTTCATTGCCCCTAGCATGGCCGGGGCGGGCTCCAGGGCGGTCACCTTCGCCCCTCGGCGGGCCAGAGGAACGGTAAAAGCACCAGCACCTGCGCCGATGTCCAGCACTTCCATTTCCGGTTGCAGAGCCCCTTCTTGCTCGAGCCAGGTCAGCACCCGGGCCACACGTCTCTTGGTACGTTCTTGGTCGGCCCAGCGTTCAAACCGTTCCGCCAGCCGGTTCCAGTAGTCCACGGTATCCAGATCGCGTCGCCGCCTGGCGGACAGGGAATTTCTATGCGCTTCGTTCCACGCCTCTGTCCAGAAACGGGGGTCCTTCAACGAATACCCTGAACAATTCTGGGCTCGCCCTGCCGGATTCAGCCTTTCTGTTGTCATAAAGCTTCCTCCCTGAATCTTCTATTCTTCTATATAGACAGTGTCCCATCTCGTGTTAATATTTGAAGGATGGGGAGTAAGTCCGTTAACTTTTTCCTTTGCGGCATAGAGTGTGTATAACGAAGCAATGGGTACAGCAGTTGTTTCTTCGTCAATGAGCACATGCATAGCTTCTGCCGTCAGTCGTGCAGCTTCCCGGATATCAGGAGTATTGCGTGCTTCCTCAATGAGGCGGTCGAACTTCTCGCCAGGCCAAAATGCTTTGTTATAGTTCTCCTCATAATACCCTTTGCTATGGAAGAGAAGCTGCGGCAAGAAAGTTGGGTCGCCATCATTCTGGCTGCCTCGCTCCAGCCAGAGGTCCCCTTCCCCCTTTTTCAATTTATCGAAGTAAAGCCCGCGATCTGCAACTTTCACCACCTTAACTGCAATACCCACTTCCTTAAGCTGCTGCTGCAAGATTTCCGGTAGGGGTTCAAGCACACTAGCCGAAGGAAAACCAGAAACAAGGGTGAGTTCCAATCGCCGCCCGTCCTTGATCCTGATGCCGTCAGGCCCAGGTTTCCATCCAGCCTGTTCCAGGAGATTTTTGGCTTTTTCTGGGTTGTAGGCAAATCCGTTGACTAAATCCTTATACTCCCTCAAAATGTCAGGAGGAATTATGGTCTGGCTGCTTATAGCATTACCTTCCCATACCTTCTGGATAATAGCCTCACGGTCGATGGCCCAGCCAATGGCCTGCCGTATCCTTTTGTCCTGCAAAATGTCGTAAGGCTGTTTCCCGTTAACCATCAGGTAAAGAGCCACATAAGCACCAGTTTTTCCGCGCAACACCTGAATCCCTTTGGTTGTCTTAAGTTGTCCAATCATTTCACGAGGAATTTCTGTAATAACATCAACTTCACCTGCCTGCAGGGCAAGGAGCCGGCTGTTGTGGTCGGGAATGAATTTAAAAACAATCTTATTCACTTTTGCCGGTTCCCCCCAATAATTAGGGTTACGCTCAGCAACCAGCTCTTTGTCTCGCTCGTACCTGACAAAACAGAAGGGACCGGTACCAATGGGTTTCTGGCTATCTTCATTTTCTTTGATCCGTATAGCAAAACTTGGGTGAGCGAGGATTTCTGGAACGCGCATATTAGGTTCCGTGGTTACAATATCCACCGTATAATCGTCAATTATTTTGACAGCATCCCCTTTGATTTTCAGCATGGATTTTCCACTTGGGCTAATACCTTTCTCCAAAGTGTACTTTACAGTTGCAGCATTAAAGTCCTCACCGTTATGGAACTTTACGCCTCTACGCAGGTAAAAGCGCCAAGTGTTGTTCCCCTTATATTCCCATTTGATGGCCAAAAGTGGTTCCAATTGATACTCAGGTGTTAGTCTAATTAACGGCTCGCAAATATTGGCATTTAGCGGATAAATTCCTAACTGGCTATCCCTTTGGCTATAACCATCGGCTCCAACGCCCACAACTAATTCCTTTTTGCTTACCTGTCCTTCTTTTTGTTGACTACCACAACCCGCCAATCCAGCAGATAATATTATGATGACCAAGAAAGACAGTATTTGCCTTAAATATTTCACGTTTCTACACCCCTTTCTCCAGTTATTGCCCTTTGTACCTCCGGATAGTTGCGAAAGGTACTCTAGCTCAAATGGCACCTCACCAGATGCCCCTTTCTCACCTCCTTTTCTCTTTCACTCACCCCGGTTTTCGTTGCACAGCCCGTCAAGATTGCAACCAGCAGCATTACGATAAACAAGTTGACAAAAAACTTGTGTCTTTGAAACATAATTCACCCCTCTTTTCCTAGATTTTTAACGGATTTTTTACGGGCATTCACCTTGATGAACCGTCATGGCCGGCAGTACGAAGGGCGGCCATGACGGTCTTCCAGAGACTGTAGACGAAAGACGTTGCCGCGTAATGTCTAACTTCCTTGTAGCTTAAGTGCCACTTTGCTCGTAACAAGGTTTTATTTAGTCACAAGAAAGCACAGCGTTGCCGTCAGTGACAGGGCATCATACACCCCTTCTTCCCCTTCCGGCACCCGGTAGCGGACCACCACCAGGTAGCGGCCGGGCTCCCGGGCCTGCAAACTAAGGCAGCCGTCCCCGCCCGTCATTTGCTGCCATTGCCGGTATCCACCGGGCCCGTTGCAGGCCACATCCAAGGCCACACCATCCAGCGGCTCACCGCGGAATTGTACTTGCAGGCCGATTTCATCACCCACCCGCCATTGTTTCCACACCGCCGGTATTATTTCCAGAGGCATTCCGGCCCGTTGGGGAACACCCTCCAGGTCGTGTCCCACCGGTACGAAAGCTTGCGCGTACTGGTTATACAAAACGGCCTGGGCCGCATCCGGGTGTTCCCTGCGGGTACCCTGATAATACTTGCCCTCCTTATCCAGCACGTAGTTGCCGGTGTTTTGAACAACAACGTGATAAAACCCTTCGGCAGGCGTAGAAAGACGCAGGATATAATAATCGGGGCCCCCGTCGCCGATGGTCAACTCTTCTTTTTCCCCACCCGGGGCCACAACCAGCGCGGTCGTGCCCTCTTTCCGGGCCAGCCCGTCCGTCTGCATATTGTGCCCCCATTTTACATACACCTCCACGCCACCACCTGCGTGGCCGTGGCTGTCGGCCATCTCCAGCCATACTTCGTGGCCGTAAACCATTAAGTCCGTGGTATCGCACAAGGTGACGTTCTTTTTTTCTTTCATCCAATTCCCCTCCTTTAAGTGTAAAATTAAGCTCATCACTGCAACCGGCAAGATGTCACATTATTAACTTAAAATGCATCACCCCCACTTCACTCCCACTTTGACGATAATGACCACCGGCAACCTTAATCTTTCTAACTACTTGCCCGACGGGCGAATTTTGCCCTTGTCAAGCTCATACCCCGAGCCATTAAAGGCAAAACTGTTATTTTTGACCATATACACAGAGCATTTTGTTACACGTTCCTAGCGAAACAATTATGCCAGCAAAACCACTATTCCCACGGCCAGGAGCGTTGCAAATTCCCGCACCAGCAACGCTACCACACTTACTTGCATTCCCAGCTTAGATCCGAAAATAGAGACATTGGTGGGTAACCCGCTGCTCCAGAATTCATACAGGTAATGCAGTACCGAAGTAACCAGCAACGCAGTAATTGCCTCCGCCGGAGTGACCAAACCGGCTTGGAGGATGGGGCCGAGGGTACCTATGGCGGCGACCATGCTCATCACACCGGTGGTAATAACGAAGAGCACAGGAGCCGGCAGGCCCAGGTAACCTAGGAGAGGGCCAACCTGTTGAAGCACTTGATTGACAAGCTCAGTATGCAGCAGGACCGAAACTAGAAAGGTAACGGGCATGAAAACCAGGGCCAGCCGGCATAAAACGGGGATGGCCCGCCGTACCGCGGCAATCATCCTGTCCTGCCAGGATGCATGAATTGTTCCCCGGCTTTGTCTATCCCATTTCTGAGCCTGATCCCGCTGCGGCAAAACTAGCCTGCCCAGCAGCAACCCCACAGCGCCAACCGTCATATTAATGCCAAGGTAAATTGCCAGGTACGCGGCTCCGGTGTGGCACCCCAAGGATGCAATAACCGCCGGGCTGAAGAAAAACACTGTGAAATAAAGCCCGGTGGGAAGGGCAAAAACCAGATACGACACTACCACTTCACGGGCTCCCACCGTTCCGGCATTTTTCAGCCCGGCCAGCATAGTGCAGGCGGCAATCCGGTCGACAAGGCACAAGGTGAGGGAGGTGGCACAACCCGCAGGCAAACGGCCCAACCTTGCCAGGGGATACATTAGCCGGCCCACGAGTTCCAGAAAAACACTCTCTTGAAACAGGTTGCCGAGAAAACAGCCCAGCAGCATGGAAGGCAAGACGCTTTTCCATAGCTTCAATACATCGGGAAGGACATCTAAGACGGGCTGCACCTGTCTCCCCTGCCTTTAGAAGTAGAAGTTTATCGTGATAAAAATTTTTCCATGTGGGCGGTTTGCCGGGAACCCCCTTCATATAACCTTAACTTAAACCCTTGCGATTGCCAGAATTCATAAGCACCTGGGAGATACATGTGGGTATGGAGATAAATTACTTTATACCCCGCTGCCCTGCAGAATTGTTCAGCCTCTTTAACTAACAGAGAACCTACTCCCCTCCTCCGGTATTTCCTATCAACGTAACATTTGGCCAACTCCGCCGTCGCCTTTAAGTCATAAAAACCCTCTAAAACCTTAATTCGCCCATCATAACGGCGTACAGCCAAGGTTCCAACGATTTCGCCATTTTCATTAAAAGCGGCCAGAAAGGTATTTCCTTGGGTATGAAGGTAAAATTCTTCAAAATTAAGCAGGTCGCTGTCCCAAACAGGATCAATTCCTCTGCCATAAATCTCTTTGATCATTTTAGAGGCAAATTCTATAGCAGACTGAATATCACTACTATCTAGCCTTTTAGTAAGGATCCTTGTATTTTTTGACACACAACTCCCCCCTTTATTTTGGGGTAATGAATCTGAAGTTAACTAGGGCCTGACAGTTACATCCGGAGTCAGCATGTAAAACTCAGTAGGAGATGGCTCAATACCCTCGACCTTGTTGCTCACAGCCAAGAGAGATTTGGGGTAGACGAGGAAAACAAAGGCAGCATCGTCCAGGACAATCTGCTGCGCCTCCTTCGCAATGGCGTTCCTCTCCTGCATGTCAAAGGTCGTTCTTAATTTATCAATCAACAGGTCAAGCCTGGGATTGCTATACTTCCCAAAGTTAGAGCTCGCTCCCGTCCTGAACATTGTTTCGAGAAGATATTGCGGGTCGCCGTAAGGAGCGGTATTTATACTGTAAATTGTAGCCTCAAAGTCCTTTTTTAGGGCTTCGCTAATGTTCTCCACATTCGTGATGTTTACCTTAATCCCAATCTCCTTTAGTTCTGCCTGGATAGCCTCCAAAAGGACCGGTAGCTCCGGCCGGGCCTTATAGGAGAGCACAGAAAATTCCAGTCTATTCCCGTCTTTCTGGCGAACACCGTCTGCTCCAGGCTTCCAGCCAGCAGCGTCAAGAAGCTTTTTGGCCTCCTCGGGTTGATAAGCATACCCTTTCAATTCATTGCCCCCAAAAGGCAAAACAAGAGGAAAAGGACCAATGGCGGGAATACCGCTCCCCCTCATCACCTTATCAGCCAGGTCTTCCCTGTTGACAGCCATGCTGATGGCCTTTCTGACATTGATGTCCTCAAGGCCCGGTTTCGTTACATTGAAGATAAGCATGTGGGTGCGAAGCGAAGACCAGCTTAAAAGCCGGTAAGCCCCGGTTTTAGTAACCGCTTCCGCGCTTTCTGCAGGGATGTTATCCGCAACCTGGATTTCCCCTGCCTGTAGCGCCATTACCCGCGTATTGCTATCGGGAATAAATTTAAAGGTGACCTCCTCTAGCTTTGCTTTATCTCCCCAGTAGTCACTGTTCCTTTCAACTACCACCTCAATGTCCTTTACGTACCTCTTGACCTTGAAAGGACCGGTCGACACGGGTTTCTCGGCAAACGCTTGACCCATTGCCTTTGCCTCGTCCACATCAACTATCACCGTAGCTGGTTCGGCCAGCGCCGAGATAAACGACGGGTTTGGGCGTTTGTTCCTGACCGTTATCTCGTTGCCATTCACCTCTATTGAGGCAATGTCAAGTAGCTGAGAAACCCTCTTGTTCACCGCGACTGTACGCTCCAGCGAAGCTTTAACCGCCTCGCCGGTAACTTTTTTCCCGTTGTGGAACTTAACGTTATCCCTGATTTTTATCTGCCACGTTAAGTCGTCCACTCTCTTCCACGCCTCGGCGAGCCACGGCTCAGGCCGCATATCTTTGCTTATCCTCACCAGGGTTTCCCCTACCCCGAACCTGATGACGTACCAGCCGTTGTACTGGTCCGCAGGGTCCAGGTTGCCGGGGAACTGGGCCAAACCAACAGTCAGGGTCTTTTTCCCGGTTTCTCCTTTTTTTTCAGAGACCTTCTCGGTACACCCTGCTAACAGAAGGAATAGCGTCCCATATACCATTAGTAAAGCCAACAGCTTCCTCAACCTCACTGCCCGTTACCTCCCTTTCAAATTTCTCAAGCTCCTTGACAACATCACTCTTTTCTTGCACAAGCCCTAATTTTTCCCTTCAAATGGCACGCTACCCAATGCCCATCTCCCACCTCCTTCAAAACAGGCTCATCTTGCCGGCACTCCTCCCGGGCCTCCGGGCAGCGGGGGTGAAAGCGGCAGCCCGGTGGAGGATTTGCCGGGTCGGGCGGCTCGCCCCGCACCACCGGTTTCTGGCTATATCTTTGCCCCGGGTCGGGTTCCGGCACCGCATGCAGGAGCGCCCGGGTGTAGGGGTGGCAGGCCTGTGACACGAGGCTTTCTGCCGGCAGGGTCTCCACGATCTTACCCAGGTACATCACCGCCACCCGGTCGGCAAGATAATTCACCGCTGCCAGGTCATGCGAAATAAAGAGGTAGGATAAGCCCAGCCGCTTTTTTAGCTCCCGCAAAAGGTTTAATACTTGCGCCCGGATAGAAACGTCCAAACTGGAAATAGGCTCGTCGCAAACTACCAGCTCAGGCTGCAAGGCCAGGGCCCGAGCAATATTGATGCGCTGACGCTGACCCCCGCTGAATTCGTGCGGGTATTTCGACGCATCCCTAGGTTCCAGGCCGACAAGCGTTAATAGTTCGGCCACCCGCTCCCGCCGCTCCTCTTTTGCCACGCCGAAGTTGGCCAGAGGTTCCTCTATGGTCGCTCCCACCGTACGGCGCGGGTTGAGGGAGGAAGAAGAGTCCTGGAAGATGATTTGGAAGCGGCGGCGCATCTCCCGCAGCTTTCTCCCCTTCCAGCCGGTGATATCCTCGCCGGCAAAAAGAATTTTTCCAGCCGTGGGTTCTTCCAGCCGCACCACAAGCCGCCCCAGGGTGCTCTTGCCGCAGCCGCTTTCCCCCACGAGACCCAAGGTTTCTCCCCGGGCGATGGAAAAAGAAACCCCATCAACAGCGCGTACCTTTTCCCGGCGGACTGCCAGAATCCCTCCTTTTCCCGGGTAGTGCTTAATCAGATCCCTTACCTCCAGGAGGCTCACCCGCATCCCTCCCCCTCAGCTGGCATGGTTAAACAAACGGTGGCAAGCCGCTGCATGGCCCGGCCCGATCTCTCGCAGTTTCGGCTTCTCCCCCCAGCATTCTGTACCCGCCTGCGGGCACCGGGGTAGGAAAGCGCAATAAGCCGGGGGATTTAAAAGTGACGGTGGGTGTCCCTCAATGGGCATCAGTTCTTCCTTGCTAAGGCGCGGCACGGAACGGAGCAAAGCCCGAGTGTAGGGGTGGGCGGGACGGTCAAATATTTGCGCCACCGAGCCTCGCTCCACAATTGAACCAGCGTACATCACCGCCACTTCGTCGGCCACGGATGCAACTACCCCCAGGTCGTGGGTGATGAGGATGATGGCCATTCCCAGCTCTTCCTGTAGCCGCTTCAGCTCCGCCAGGATCTGGGCCTGGACAGTAACGTCTAGGGCGGTGGTAGGCTCATCGGCAATTAGCACCTTCGGGCGCAGGGCAAGTGCCATGGCCATCATCACCCGCTGGCGCATCCCCCCGGAAAGCTGAAAAGGGTAGAGACTCATGAGCCTTTCCGGCTCTGGGAGACCCATGCGGAAAAGAAGCTCCGCCGCGCGATGCCGCGCTTCAGCCCGGGATACCTCTTCATGAGAGATAATGGTTTCCGTAAGCTGCGTGCCGATAGTTAAAACCGGGTTCAGGGAGGTTAGCGGGTCCTGGAAAACCAGCGCTATTTCTTTACCCCGCACCTGCCGCAGCTGCCCTGGAGGGAGCTTAAGCAGGTTATAGCCGTTTAACCAGACTTCCCCGGAGAGAATTTTTCCCGGCGGCTCAATCAGGCGCAGGATGGACAGAGCCGTGACGCTCTTGCCGCAGCCGCTTTCCCCTACCAGGCCCAGGGTTTTCCCCGCTGCCACCTCAAAACTCACTCCGTCTACGGCCTTGACGACGCCGTGCCGGGTATGAAAGTAAGTGGAAAGATTTTTCACCCTTAGTACAGGAGCAGAAGACATGGGCAAAAACCCCCTTGCCTTCCTAAAAAGAAGCACTTCAAGCTCTAAATCCTGGTTGTCCCCCGCGGGTCCACAGCATCCCTAAGACCGTCGCCCAGCAAGTTGAAGGCCAGCACCACCGTCATGATGCAAAGACCCGGGTAGACCATGAGCTGTGGCGCCACCTGCATGTAAGGGCGGCCGTCGTTCAGCATGGCCCCCCATTCCGGCGTGGGCGGCTGGGCGCCGAGGCCCAGGAAGGAAAGCCCGGAGATAGCCAGGATCAACTTACCCATATCCAGGGTGGCCAGAACAATTACCGGGGAAAGCACGTTAGGCAGGATGTGCCGCATAATAATACCCAATTCCGACGTGCCGCAGGCCCTGGCCGCCAGGACGAACTCCTTCTCTTTCACCGAAAGGACCATCCCCCGGATGACCCGGGCGTACCCCACCCACCAGACTAAAGATAACGCCAGCATCACGTTTAAAAGCCCCGGTCCCAGCGTCCCGGCGATGACCAGCGCCAGGATTAGGCCCGGAAAGGCCAGCAGTACGTCAACGACCCGCATGATGGCATTGTCCACCCAACCCCCGCAGTAGCCCGCCAGAGTACCCAGGGGAATGCTGATGAGGATTATGGCGGACAAAGCCAGGGCTGCCGTGGTCAGGGAAACACGAGCCCCGTAGATAAGCCGGGATAAAAGGCAGCGCCCCAGGTGGTCGGTACCCAGAGGATATTGGGCGCTGGGAGGAGCCAACCGCTGGGTTAAGTCCACCCTTGCCGGATCGTTGGGGGCAAGGTAGGGCGCAAAGACTGCCACGGCTACAACAGCCAGGATGATCACAAGGCCCAAAAGAGCCACCCTGTCTTGCAGGAATCTTCCCAGTGCAGCGGCCGAGCCACCGCGCGAGTCCGTTCCCGCCTTGCCCGCTGGCGCCACAGTACCGTGATAACCTGCAACCCTGGCGCCGGAATTTTTGGAGATACTCACCGGCTACTCCTCCCTTCCCAAGCGGATACGCGGGTCGAGAAAAACGTAAGATAGGTCGACCAGAAGGTTCACCAAGACAAAAACCACAGCCATGAATAGGGCATACCCCTGGATCACCGGGTAGTCCCGGTTGAAGATGGAATCCACGGCAAACTTCCCCACGCCCGGCCAAGCAAAGATGGTCTCCACGATTACCGCTCCCCCCAGGAGATGCCCAAAGCTCATGCCCAAAAGCGTCACCGCAGGTAAGAGGGCGTTCTTCAAAGCGTGGCGCCCGATCACCCACTTTTCTTTCAACCCCTTAGCCCGGGCCACCTTGATGTAGTCCTGCCCCAGCACGTCCAGCATGCTGGCTCTTAGGACCCGGGCGTAGACGGCAGCCAGACCAAACCCTAAGGTTACCGCCGGCAACACTAAATGCTCTAGCCCGCCCCGGCCCATTACCGGCAACAGCCTGAACTTCACGGAGAAAAAGTAGATGAGCACGAGCCCCAACCAGAACCCTGGGATCGAAGCTCCTATAAGAGCTCCAAGTCGACTTAAGTGGTCAACCAAAGCGTGCCGGTAAAGGGCAGAGAGGATCCCCACCGGCAGGGCAAGAGATACCATGAAGATCATGGCCGCGCAAGTGAGTTCCAGGGTGGCCGGAAAGCGGGAAAGAATTTCCTCCGCCACGGGGCGCCCTGTGCGAAAAGATTTGCCCAAGTCAAAATGGGCGACGTTCCGGAGCCAGCGGCCGTACTGTACATAAAGAGGGTCGTTCAAACCCAGCTCTTCCCGGAGAGCCTCTACCGCTTCCCGGGTAGGTTCCACCCCGCCGGTCCGCAGAATCAATTCTGCCGGGTCACCTGGAGCGAGGTTAATTAGCCCAAAGGTGATGATGGATACACCTAGCATTACGGGTAAAAGGTAAAGCAATCGCTTTAGAAAATATTGCCACACTACCGGTTCAGCCCCTCGCAAAACTAAAAGCCACGAAAGCTCACACCCGGCTTCGGCCGGACATGAGGCCTCCGTGGCCTGCTTAATTAAAAAGCACCACTACGTACCCGCCTTATCTTCCGACAAGACACGCACCTTCGTGGTGCTCAAGCTTCCAAACTTCCTTAGCAAAATGACCTAGCTTCTCAGTTCGCTGGCTGCAATCTCCGGTGGCTCCGGCCACCACTTGGTCGGTTTAAATTTTAAAAATGTTATTCGCTATCGTCCCAACAGATTCCTGCCGTAGATCGAAAAAAGAAACCAGGTTGGAGCGGGAGTCGGAACACCCGGATCTAGCTTTATATGAGGTGAGCCTTGGGCGACTAGGCCACCTTCAACGGCACCGACCGCCGGTCGCGGCGCTGCCATCAGCTCTTACCACCAACAAGTGGGGTATAGCAGACCCATGTCCCGCTGCGGCCCGGTACAGGTAGGCCAAACACTGGCCATCCGGAAACCCGCAAGGGGTTTGCACCAAGCCTTCTGTCAGTATGGCGAAGGCAAATAGAAAATCTCTTACGTCCAACTCCGACCATGACGAAGGCACCCCTTCAGGCCAGGCGGTGCACCTTGTAAACTACTGGACCGTCGCCTTGCTCCTTGCCGCGGTAAAGTGTTTCTCCTGCAGAGCAGATGTACACATCACGCCCTGCATCGTACCTGAAGCCAGCTTTAAGCCTTTTCTCCCGGAGGTTTTGCCAGATCTGGTGCCGCGGTATGGTAGGTAGAATACCCATGCCTTAAAGACCCTGGGCCCCGTAAGCAGCTAGCAGTCTTATTACCCTTAGCTGCTCTAGCTCCCCGCTCCGCCTATACAGCCGCTTCGCTGCTTCTGTAAGGGATACCTTGCCTTCGTACTCTTCAAGAAGACGGAGCAGCTTTGCTTTCTTTGTTTCCTGCGTCAGTTTCGCTAGCTTTTTAGCCATATTACTTCCTCCTTCAAAGGCCGCCCGGTCCCGCCGGACGGCCCTGGGAATTTGACCGAATTATACAACCATGATAATATGTCCTTAGTTAGGTAATTACCAAACAAGGGGGTCTATCCATGCGGAAGGTGCTCAGCCCTATTGAAGCCCGTGATAAGCTCGGCCAGATTATCGAAGAAGCCTACTATACTGGCAGGCAGTTCATAATCGCCCGGCGCGGGAAGCCGATGGCTGCCATTGTCCCCATCAGCGAATACGAAAAGTGGGAGAGGGACCGGGAGGAGTTCTTCAGTCTCATAGATAAGGTCTGGGAGGCAAACCGAGAGGTCGACCCGGACACTCTGGTGCGAGATGTCGCCGAGGCTGTCAGGGAGACGAGGGAAGGCGTAAATGCTCAAGGCGGTGCTTGATACCAACGTCCTGGTCTCCGGCCTGATCAGCCCCAACGGCACCCCGGCCCGGCTGGTCAGCGCGTGGCGCGAGAGGAAGTTTGAACTGGTCATCTCCCCGGCCATTCTGGAAGAGCTCGCCGGAGTACTCCAGAGGGACAAAATACGCCGCTACTATGAGCACGTTGACAGGGACCTGGCCCAGAAGTACGTCGCAGGCCTCAGGCGGTTCGCCACTCTGGTCCGCGGCACGGTCCAGGTCCAGGGCGTATGCCGGGACCCGGACGACGACAAATTTGTTGCCGCCGCCCTGGAGGCCGGGGCGGACTACATTGTGAGCGGGAACGACCATTTATTGGACCTTAAGGAGTACCAGGGAGTGAGAATACTGAGACCGGGGGAATTCCTTGCGCTGCTTTAAACAAGTCGTCCACCTTTAAAACCTCAGGGCGATGCGGTTTTGCCGGATGGCCGTGGGAAAGTCCGATAAACAAACGGAGCTTCCAGCTGGGATCTGCCGGGCGGTATGGAATAGGCAAAGTTGCTAACTTCTTCTACTACAAGATGTTCAATCTGGCGAATTAAGGATTTAACTTCGTCAAACCAGGGAGCAACATGGCCAGCCTCGAAGTTTACCAGGTCTGCATAATCGGCCTTCTGCCGGGCATCGAAAAGCCTGTTGTACAGAGGCCCAGCCGAAGGACTGACCAAGCCAGTCTCCCCGTCTTGAAGCCAATGGCCTGCCTTTTGGCTGCATTATGGTTACTGATCCGGTTAAATATTTAAAAGGGTAGCCAGGGCAGGCCAAGGTTAAGGATACCCAGTATAAGTCCGGGAAAGAAGGGATTTTTATGGTCTTATTTTTCGCTTTCTCTGTCTCCTCCAGGGTAAAGCTCTTAAAGTCATCATAATCGGCCTCGGCCCTCAGGTTAAAAAGTGTTGACAGGGTCGTGCTTGCCTCTTTGCTTATTAGACCGGGCTTCACAAACTCACGATTAAACAGGGAAATAACGCCGCTATGCTTGGCCGAATCCAGCCTCTTAATCGCTAGCAATGCTCTTGCTGCATGGAATGCCGCATAGTAAAAGCGGTTAATGGCGCCGTTATAGGACCCCGCTTCTAGTAGTTGCTCTCCCTCCCGAAAGGCTCGTTCCGCCTTTTCCAGGCGCCACCGACTTAACTTTATGCTCATAAGGGAATTCCTTCTTCCTGGATGGACTTATAGAAATGCGTTTCCCGGAATAAGGGGGCTGAATAGCGTTCAGCAGACATAATTACCGGCGATACTACAACCTCATGCTTTAAATTTATTTCTACGGCTGCTTCGATTATGGCCTCTCTGGCAGCGCTATCCTCCCTTTTAACGAGTACGAGTATATCAATATCGACTCTGGGGTAGCAGTGCCACGGGCTACCGAGCCAAACAAGCGGATCCCAAGAAGGTCCTCTCCTTGCTCTCGCCTGAGAAGTTCACAGAACTCCTTAATTGCTCTCCTGGTCTTGTCTGGTATAATAGTCTCGCCCACGGTGATAGTTCCCCCTCGCTCCCATTATACACTACAGAGCGGTTGGTTACCAGTATTTTGAAAGCGCTGGGGGCCTAGTTCTGCAAACCTCTTCAGGAGACGTCCTGGGCAGGAATATTCGTTCGCAAGCAGAAATATTAAACTGGACCCACCCGCAGAATAGACCCTCCCAATGATTTCTTCCCCGGCAGTAGAGTTATCAAAAGTTGAAGTCGGGCGGGCCTGATGGGGAACTCGCCGCCTCCCTGCGTTACCTCACCCAGCGCTATACCATGCCCATCCCCCAGGCCAAAGCTGTACTGACGGACATCGGCATCGAAGAACTGGCTCTCATGGAAATTATCGCCGCACTGGTCTATAACTTGATCAAAGATGCCCCTTTAGAAGAAATTAAACGTGCGGGCCTCGACGGATACTATGCCGACCACGACCGCGCCTTATACTTTGTCAACGCCGAAGGAGCCCCTTGGACAGCCGCCTACATTCAGTCCAAGGGAGACCCCGTTACCGACCTTTACGAAAATTTGGCCGCCGAGCAAAAGGCCCGCTCTACCTACGAGTGGCTAATTAACCTTTCTGATGATCCTGATGTTACCGACGTACTCCGGTTCCTGCGCGAGAGAGAAGTTGTCCACTTTCAGCGCTTCGGCGAGACATTAAATCTGGTGTACGAGTACCTGGAGAGAAAGAAGTACTATTTATTAAAGCCAAAAGCCCCGCTAGGGGGCTTTTTTAAAAGTTCGTTCGGCGTTCTATGAAGATATGAAGAATCTCAAAGGAATAATGCAAGCAGGGTGTATTGGTCGTTTAAGTCTAAATTACCGGGGGCCAGTACAGTTGCGCATTATGGCCCCTTACCAACATTTCTATGCGGCCTATGGCGCTCTGCCTTGACTGGCGTTCCGGCCGTTCCTCGCGGCCTGTAAGAGACGGCTCAGCCCGGTATAGATTAATTTGGACTCCTTGGCCAGCAATGGCCCTAAAATGGCTAATATTAGCACGTACAGAGCTGTAAAAGGTTGTAATACAGGCAGGAGCCCACCAGCTTGAGCTAAATTGGCGAGGATTATAGAAAATTCCCCGCGGGATATGATAGTTAAACCGATATTGGTAGAGGCTCTAAAGGAAAAGCCTGCTCTGCGGCCCACTAGGATACCTGCAGCAAAGTTGCCAACTAGTGTTAGTATTACGGCAGCCAGGGCAAGCCAGATTGCCCCACCCAGGGATAAAGGATCGACACTCAGACCGAAGCTAAAGAAAAATAGGGCGCCAAAAAAATCCCTAAAAGGCACTATCAGGCGTTCAATGCGCTCAAGATGTTCTGTTTCCGCCAGGACTAGACCAATTAATAGTGCTCCAAGGGCTTCCGGTATGTGCAGGGTTTCTGAAATTCCGGCCACCCAGATAAGCATGGCAAGTAAAACCAATAAAAATACCTCATCTGAGGGTATATTAAGCCAGCGGTTAAGGAACGGCATAATATGGCGGCCTAACAACAGAAGCCCGAGTATTACCCCCAGAGTCAAAGCTGTCGAGCTCAAGGCTCTTATGGTGGAGGTAGTACCACTCAATACAAAGCCGGAGACGAGGGACAGATAGATGACGAGAAAGACATCCTCGAACATTATGATACCCAGGATCATCTCGGATTCAGGATTGGCCGTCCGTTTTAGGTCTACCAGCACCTTGGCCACAATAGCGCTCGACGAAATACTAGTTATTCCAGCCACCACCAGGATCTCCCGCAACGGCCAGCCCAAGAGCCAGGGGAAAATAATCCCCAGGGTAAAGTTGATGGCTATATAAACCGTTCCGCCCATGATGATCGAACGGCTTGCCCGCATTAGCTGGCCAAGAGAGAATTCCAATCCCAAGTAAAACATTAAAAATAGTACGCCTAGACGCCCCATTAGGTCAATCAAGGGCGCACTCACAATGAACCTAAAATCTAATACCCCGATGCGCGGCGCGTGGGGCCCCACAGCCATGCCTACCAGTATCAAGATTGGTACTATAGAAAACCGTAGCCGTATGGCCAATATCCCGGATAGAGCTATGAGTACCAGGGCAAGGCCGATTTCCAGCAAGATGTGCTCCATGGACTACAGGCTCCCGTGCAAGATTAATCGCTTACAAGCTTTTACTGCTTCTCTCGTGCCCGCCAGGACTAAAGTGGAATGAGCCGCTATCACTTGGTCCGGCCCGGGCGTAATATGGGTGGTATGATCAGGCTCTATAACGGCAACAATTGTGGCACCGGTCTTCTCGCGGACCTTAAGCTCGCCGATGGTTTTTCCTGCGCCTTTGGCCCCAGGTTCAACCTTATACCAATCAATAACCAGTTGGTCTAGCTTCACCTCAGCTTCTTCCAAAGCGGTAGGCTTATAAACAACTCCCCCTATTATGGCGCCTACCTGCCTTGCTTCTTGATCATCTAAAGTTACTGCTGCTGTACACTCCTCCGCGCTGCCTGGAGTAAAAATATATAACTCGCGTTTACCGTCCTCATGGATTATGATAACGAGCCGGTCCCCGCTGCGGGTATTAAGCTGAAACTTGCGTCCAATTCCCGGTAGCTCGGTCTCCCGAAGTGAAATCATAATTATTCCCTCCAGCATGGTAAAAATGGAACAAGCATAGCCGACCATTAAAGCCAAGAAAGGCTGCCCTCCTTCTGGTAAATGAGGAGGGATGAAACATGGCCTAATACCACATTACCATAGACAGCGGCCTTGGGCAATGGCTATTTGTCGTGGATAATGCTCTTGCTTGGATGCAGCGCCCAGGTAGCGGCGAACATAACGTATTAAAAGAGGCTTAGGTACCACTTTATGGTAAAACAAGATCCTGTATTTGTCGTTCTGCTGGAACTCCGGTAGTCAAAACCGCAGAGGCAAGCCTCGAATTGTATTTTGTTCTTCTCCTATAACCCAGCCTCTCTTTTTATAGCTTCCCGTAGCACCATCCGGATGTAGGTAGTGTAACCTAGCCCCTTCTTCCTTGCGGCTCTTTTAATGGCGGCCACGTCTTCTTTGGGTAAGCGTACCGATACGTGGACGAGCTCAGGCTTTTTGAATTCAACATCGGCATCCTCCCAATCTAGCTCCTGGGTATCAGTGCGGTCGAAAAAGTCGGCAAGCTTTTCTATATCATCGCTGGCAGGAAGATTAACTTCTTTTCGCAAGGTAGTACCTCCTTTCGGCTGGTGTCATATCCCGGGCTGTGACGAGATAGGCGCGGCCGTGGCCTTTATAGATAAATAGTACTGCCAGGTAGCGCCCTGCTTCTGTCCTCCCCAGTAAGCGGTAAACATTCTCGCTAGGGTTGGACGTAGAAGGCTTAAGCCGCTGCACTATATGGTGGCGGTCTTCGTAGGCTACCTGCTCCAGTTCTTCGGGAGTCACGGAGTGCTTAGCAATGTGCCTAATACGGTCGGGCGGCATGATAAACCGTGTTATCTTCAATGGATTTCACCTGTGGTATATTATAACACAACGTAGCACTAAATAAAATGAGCAACTAGATGCTCGTCTAAGTAGCCGCGGGGACTTCCTTGCCCCGTAAGGAAAAGAGGCCCTTTTGGTGGTGTCTGGTCCACCAGGACCTTTTGGCGAAAAGGTAAGGCTTAGTGCCCCTTTTTGCACAGTCTAGAAGCAGGAATATCCGGTTCCGAGCAGAAGTATAAACTATACTACCCCGCGAAATAAACCCCTCCAGATGGTTTCTTCCCCGGCAGTAGAGTTATCAAAAGTTGAAGTCAGGCGGGCCTGATGGGGAACTCGCCGCCTCCCTGCGTTACCTCACCCAGCGCTATACCATGCCCATCCCCCAGGCCAAAGCTGTACTGACGGACATCGGAACGGAAGAGCTGGCTCACATGGAGATCGTCGCCGCCCTAGTTTATAACTTGATCAAAGATGCCCCTTTAGAAGAAATTAAACGTGCGGGCCTCGACGGATACTACGCCGACCACGACCGCGCCCTATACTTTGTCAACGCTGAAGGAGCCCCTTGGACAGCCGCCTCCATCCAATCCAAGGGCGATCCCGTCACCGACCTATACGAAAATTTGGCCGCCGAGCAAAAGGCCCGCTCCACTTACGAATTGCTTCTTAATCTTTCCGATGATCCCGATGTGACCGATATGCTAAGGATCCTACGCGAGAGAGAAGTAGTCCATTTCCAGCGCTTGGGTGAAACGTTAAATCTGGTACATGAATACCTGGAGAGAAAGAAATATTGTTAAAGCCAAAAGCCCCGCTCCGGGGCTTTTTACGTGTGCGCTAGTAACCTGCTTTTAGCAATCTGGGGAATTCCTTCGAAGGTATTACCCTTCATGGAACCGGTATCGATGTTAATATTTTACGCCAGGCGGGTAGGGGGGCAGGCGAAGTAGTTGTTGTCGAGTTTCAGGTGAGTGAGAGCCTAGTGGGGCAAAAGCTGGCTGAGCTGGAAATACCCTATAAAGTGAAAATCGTTGCACTAGCACGGGACGGGATAGCCCACATTCCTCTCGCGGAGGAAACTGTAGCCGCCGGAGAGAGTTTGGTTGCAGTTGTAAGGCGTGATACCCTGGACACTAAGTTAGACAACAGTATAAATCTTGAAGGACTGACCAGGCCACTCTTGACCAGTTTCTGGTGGAAAAGAGACAAAATACCGGAATGCTTGGCCGAGGAATATCCCTGGGTTTGAGAGTTCTTCCTTCACAGGATTATACCCTCTCGCCTTACGTTTTGGCTGAAGGGCATTGCCTGGTAGAGGGGAGAATTCCATTCTTCTTCACTGAAGGCAGCTATAGAGAAAACAGCCCCGGTTTCCAGTTCCAGCGGGTACAGCTTTTCGCGGATGATGTCTTCAAGGCGCCAGTTCACAGGCTCTTTTGTGAGGATTAGCAGATCATAATCCGACTCTGGTCCGGCCTCTCCTCGGGCTCGTGAGCCATAGAGGATTACAGTGGCGCCGGGAATAACTTCTCTGATGAGTTCACGGCAACGCTCTAGTAATTGTTGTTCACTAGCCTTTAAGGGGCGTGGCAGGGTCATAAAGAAATCCCTTCTTCCTGGATGGACTTATAGAAATGCGTTTCCCGGAATAAGGGGGCTGAATAACGCTCTGCAGACATAATTACCGGCGATACTACAACATCATGCTTTAAATTTATTTCGACGGCTGCTTCGATTATGGCCTCTCTGGCAGCGCTGTCCTCCCTTTTAACGAGTACGAGTATATCAATATCCGACTCTGGGGTAGCAGTGCCATGGGCTACCGAGCCAAACAAGCGGATCCCCAGAAGGTTCTCTCCTTGCTCTCGCCTGAGAAGTTCACAGAACTCCTTAATTGCTCTCCTGGTCTTGTCTGGTATAATAGTCTCGGCCACGGTGATAGTTCCCCCTCGTTCCCATTATACACTACAGAGCGGTTGGTTACCAGTATTTTGAAAGTGCTGGGGCCTAGTTCTGCAAACTTCCTCAGGAGACCTCCTAGGCAGGAATATTCGCTCGCAAGCAGAAATATTAAACTGGACCTACCCGCAAAATAGACCCTCCCAACGATTTCTTCCCCGGCAGTAGAGTTATCAAAAGTTATGCGGTAGCTCCTTCTGACAAGCTCCAGAAAACGGGGATAAAACCCGTCGGCAAGATCGTTTTTGAGCTAGCCGACGGTCGCCTGCAGGAGTACCAGTATGGCCTGGCCCGCATGGAGTATGTCGTTTTTGTGACGAATAGCTCCCAAGCTCATATGCCAATTCATCAATCTGCTGCAAATCCTTCTTCTCAAACTAATATGTTCCTGGACCTCCTCCCCAGAAAACTCTTCCTCCCGGTAATCTATCTCTGTACGGGCCGCCCTGGAAACAGCAAAAGTCACTGCGGATGACTCCGCCGGGTCACCTGGAGCGAGGTTAATCAGCCCATCCGGAAACCCGCCAGGGGTTTGCACCGAGCCTTTTGTCAGTGCGTCAGTTTCGCTAGCTTTTTAGCCACATTGCTTCCTCCTTCAAAGGCCGCTCGGTCCCGCCGGACGGCCCTGGGAATTTGACCGAATTACACAACCATGATAATATGTCCTTAGTTAGGTAATTACCCAACAAGGGGGTCTATCTATGCGGAAGGTGCTCAGCCCTATTGAAGCCCGGGATAAGCTCGGTCAGATTATCGAAGAAGCGTACTATACTGGCAGGCAGTTTATAATCGCCCGGCGCGGGAAGCCGATGGCTGCCATTGTCCCCATCAGCGAATACGAAAAGTGGGAGAGGGACCGGGAGGAGTTCTTCAGTCTCATAGATAAGGTCTGGGAGGCAAACCGGGAGGTCGACCCGGACACTCTGGTGCGAGATGTCGCCGAGGCCGTCAGGGAGACGAGGGAAGGCGTAAATGCTCAAGGCGGTGCTTGATACCGACGTCCTGGTCTCCGGCCTGATCAGCCCCAACGGCTCCCCGGCCCGGCTGGTCAGCGCGTGGCGCGAAAGGAAGTTTGAACTGGTCATCTCCCCGGCCATTCTGGAAGAGCTCGCCGGAGTACTCCAGAGGGACAAAATACGCCGCTACTATGAGCACGTTGACAGGGACCTGGCCCGGAAGTACGTCGCAGGCCTCAGGCGGTTCGCCACTCTGGTCCGCGGCACGGTCCAGGTCCAAGGCGTATGCCGGGACCCGGACGACGACAAATTTGTTGCCGCCGCCCTGGAGGCCGGGGCGGACTACATTGTGGGCGGGAACGACCATTTATTGGACCTTAAGGAGTACCAGGGAGTCAGAATACTGAGACCGGGGGAATTCCTTGCGCTGCTTTAAACAAGTCGTCCACCTTTAAAACCTTAGGGCGATGCGGTTTTGCCGGATGGCCGTGGGAAAGTCCGATAAACAAACGGAGCTTCCAGCTGGGAGGCGCACCGATATGTGTACTAGCTCGGGTTTCTTGAATTCCACGTCGGCGTCCCCCCATTCGAGCTCCTGGGTATCAGTGCGGTCGAAAAAGTCAGCCAGTTTTTCTATATCATCAGTGCGGGGCAGATCAGTGCTTTTTCGCAAGGCGCTTCACCCTTAGAGCATTATAGCACAATGTGGCGCTTGACAAAATTAGCGACTGGGCTTCCCATTGCCTGGAAGCAGGAATAATTCGTCAATGCCGCGGGAGCTCCGTGGACAGCTACTTATATCCAATCTAAAGGGGACCCCATAACTGACCTTTATGAAAACCTCGCCGCCAACCAAAAAGCCTGTGCAACCTACGAGCTGCTTATCAACCTTTCCGACGATCCTGACGTCACGGATGTGCTGCGGTTTCTGCGGGAAAGGGAAGTGGTACACTTCTGAGACAAGTTGGCTACTCCAAAAATACGGTCTAGCGCCCAACTAGCGACACCCGATTTCTCCAGGGCCATACCTGCCGCGTAGGCTCCACAGCTAAAAATCATAAGATCCCAAGGGATCTGGGTCTCTTTCCAGCTCAACAAACCCGTTAGATACATAAGGGTCGCAGCCAGGATAGCGACCATTACGAGCGAAATATTAAACCCGAACATTTTTACATGATAAGGTCCCGTTGCCCATAGGAATACTGTGAGTACAAATATGGCTAATGCCTTCCATTCTTCTCGATTCAAGCGGCCCATATTTTTTAGTTCTGCTCCCATTTCTTCTATTCCCTGACCCCTGGGGGATGCTGACCTCTGGCGGATAGAGGAAAAGAAATCGGCTATGCTCAGGATGTAATTCAAAAACTTCGTGAGCGCAGACTTGATTTTGGTTTTTTGGGGAAGAACCCAAGCTGGTCAGAAGACGGAGAACTAGAGTTTCTGCCGGTGGGAAAAGATAAATTAGTATTCGTCGTTTGGCCCGGGCATAAGTGGGCGGATAGAGATATGGTTATGCCGGATGAATTGCAGGAGGAGACTTTTATTCACCAAGCAAGGTTCTGGTATGCGCGCGTTGGTTGAAGCTTATCTTCAAAAAGAGGGGGTAGCAAAACCCAACTCAATAGTGGAAATGGGTAATATTGAAGCTATTAAAAAGGGGGTAGAAAATCGGCTAGGTGTAACAATTGTGAGTTATTTTGGTGTACGCGAGGAAATCCTAAGGAAAGAGTTAATAGCAGTACCTCTTTTGCGGTTAGATAAAGTATCAAGAGAAATGCCCAGTTCCCCTCCTGCCCAGCCGGCCTTTGGCGGTACGCTTACACCCGGAAGGGCATTTCACTCGTCCTACCCAATATCCTGATAACGGCCGTAGCTGTTCGGAACAGCCTAGTCCTGATAACAACGAACGAAAGGGGCTTCCCTCGAAAACAGGGGTAGGAATAAAACTATGGGTAAAAATAAAGCCTTCTGTACCTCGTGAAAAGCAGGAAGGCCCTCTGTAACTCTTTTTGGGAACCCCCTAGAGCTTTCTCACTCTCATCCGTTTTTCGCTGGCAGTAATCACGCAGCCCCGTTTTAAATCCTCGGCATGCTTTAAGAGTGCCTCAGCCAGAAGTTGCTTTCTCTTCTCGAAGGGTAGATCAGGTAAACGGATAATACTCGTGCACGCTGTTCCTGTAGTCACGGCTAATTGTCCAAAATCTTTATCCACCGTAATGATGACCCGTTGCTCTCTTGCTCCCCATTCTATGATCTGGCTATCGGTCATGCGGGAGTCCACGTTCCTTACCTCAGCTACATCGTACCCCATTTCCCGGAGCCAAGCCGCCAATTTGCCACCCGCGCAGACGTCGACCAGAAACCTCATTGAGCCGCCTCCAGGCGGACCTCGCTCAGGTCCTCGTTGGCCACCAGGCACCTGGCATAAGCAAGGCAGGCTCTAATGTCGTCCAGCTCCAATTCAGGGTACTCTTCTAGGATCTCTTGGACTGTAGCCCCTTGCTCCAGGAGGGCTAATATGTTTTCCACCTTGATCCGCATTCCCCGGATGATGGGTTTACCCTGAAAAATACCGGGGTTTACGGTGATGCGTCGCAGCAGCTCCTTTGTCGTCTCCATTTCTGCACCTTCCCCACATATCCACCTTGCTATCTTTGTATTAGTTTACCACCATTTGTTTCTAGCAGCAACACAGTGAAACCGCCATGGGAAACGTATAAACCCTTCCGCACGCTATGAAAGCTTACGAAAAGCATCTTTGCTGCAACATGGCCCAACTCGGCTTTGGGAAGGAATAGACTTGCCGTCGGTTTTCGACAGTCATATTGTATCACAGCCGGGCCGCTAGTGAAACCAAAAAATCCCTAGGGATTGTACAGCTGTCTCCAGCCGGAGGTAGCAATATTGCCCTTCAAGCAACAATACCCTTACGCACCCCAAAAGCTAAACCCCTCCAGATGTTTTCTTCCCCAGCGGTAGAGTTATCAAAAGTTGAAGTCGGGCGGCCCCGACGGCGAGTCGGGTGCCTAGTTGCGGTATCTCACCCAGCGCTATACCATGCCCATCCCCAAGGCCAAAGCTGTTCTAACAGACATAGGCACGGAAGAACTGGCTCACATGGAAATTATCGCTGCTCTGGTCTAGAACTTTATCAAAGATGCACCTTTAGAAGAAATTAAACGCGCTGGATTGGACGGCTATTACGCCGACCATGACCGGGCCCTCTACTTCGTCAATGCCGCGGGAACTCCGTGGACAGCTACTTATATCCAATCTAAAGGGGACCCCATAGCTGACCTTTATGAAAACCTCGCCGCCGAGCAAAAAGCCCGTGCAACCTACGAGCTGCTTATCAACCTTTCCGACGATCCTGACGTCACGGATGTGCTGCGGTTTCTGCGGGAAAGGGAAGTGGTACACTTCCAGCGCTTCGGTGAAACGTTAAATCTGGTACATGAATACCTGGAGAGAAAGAAATATTATTAAATCGATTAGGAGGGGGCGGCTAGCCCCCGTCCTCTCACACCACCCGACATACGGGACCGCATCCGGCGGTTCACCAAGCGTGATGAAGATTGACGCGCCTTCTTTACCGCGTCATGGGCTCTCCTTCCGGGCCGAAACCCGTAGCTGGCCTCTGAAAATTGCGGCTTGAATTTTTTGCTATCCGCACACAATCGAAAAAGAACATTCACGTAATGGGTAATTTTGTATTCGTCTCTTGACACGTATATTTTACACGTGTTAAAATCTAGTCCAGAGGGCCTGAAAAGATGAAAAGTTATTCCTCCAGAGAAATACTTAAAATACTTAAAGAAGAGGGTTGGTACATAGTTAGAAGGAGAGGAGACCATGTTCAATTAAAACACCTAACAAAACCCGGATTGGTCACTGTCCCCCATCCCTGTAAAGATATTAAAAAAGTAACATTACATAGCATATGCCAGCAGGCAGGCATTAAGTTGAAATAAAGATTTTGAGGAGGCCGAACAAATATGGATAAATATATTTTCCCTGCTATATTTCAGCCTTGCGAAGAAGGCGGCTATTGTGTTACTTTCCCCGATCTTCCAGGCTGTATTACCCAAGGTAATTCTTTAGAAGAAGCACTCTATATGGCTAAAGATGCGCTAGAACTTCATCTTTATGGTATGGAAGAAGAGGGGTATGTCATCCCTGAACCCACCCCACCCGAGAAAATTGATGTTCCGAAAGGAGCATTTGTCACTTTAATTGAGGTGTGGATGCCTCCCGTTAGGGATGAAATGGAGAATAGAGCTGTAAAGAAGACTCTTACCCTCCCCAAATGGCTAAATGATTTAGGCGAAAAGAATAAAGTAAATTTCTCCCAATTGCTGCAGTCTGCCTTAAAAAACCATTTAGGAATAACAAAGCGTTAAGCATTATATAAAGCGGAGGTTTAGCTAAACCATGCTCCGTCTGGAAAACCATGTCCGACCGGCAACAGCTAGCACACCTGTAAGCCCCAGAGTAGCCCCCACAGCCAGCCCAGCCGGTGCACCCCACAGGTGGGCAATGATCCCACTTAGTAAACTCCCAATAGGCGTCACCCCGGCAAAGACAAGAGAGTAGACGCTCATGACTCTTCCCCGCAGGTCGTCCGGGACGTTAAGTTGCAGAGTGGTATTAACCGAGGCTATAAAGGTTATCCAGGACCAGCCTGTAAGCCCCAAGAATAAAAGAGCCAGAGTGTAGGAACGGGTGCCCGCCAGCAGTAGTTGGAACAGGCAGAGACCGGTCCCACTTACCAGAAGCAACCGCAGCCTGGGTCTCCGGCGGCTTAAGACCGCCAGCACAACAGCCCCACAGAGGGCGCCTACGCCTGAGGCCGACATGAGCAGACCGTAGCCCTGGGCTTTCTGACCCAAAGTATCCCGTGCCAGGACCGGTACCAAAACGTTAAAGTTCGAGGCAAAAACATTCAAAAGGGCCATCAGGATGATGGCGGATAAAACAACCGGTGTGTGGCGGATGTATTGGAGACCTTCCGCAATTCCTTCCCCAAGGGGTTTCGCGGCCGGCCGGTGCCAAGCTTTCTCTGCCGGGATCCGGATCATCACCAGGCCTGCGATGACTGCCAGAAAGCTCGCCCCGTTGAGAAGGAAACTGGCCGCCATACCCAGCCGACCGATGACTATCCCAGCCAGGGCCGGACCCACTATGCGGGCAGCATTGACGATAGCAGAGTTTAGGACAATGGCGTTCATCAGGTCTTCTCTGCCCACCATCTCTATGATAAAGGATTGGCGGGCAGGCATGTCAAAGGTGTTCACAATACCTAAGAGCCCCGCCAGGACCAGCACCTGCCAGTACCTAACGGCCCCAATGAGGATTAAAATACCCAAGGTAAAGGCCAGGAACATTAGGCTTGTTTGGGTAAAAACTAACAGGCGCCTTTTGGGTACCCTGTCCACCACCACACCAGCAACCAAAGATAGGACCAGGAAAGGGGCGAACTGGATAGCATTGACTAGACCCAGGAGGAAGGGGGAGTTAGTCATCTGTAACACCAGCCAGCCCTGTGCCGTATTCTGCATCCAGGTGCCTACAAGAGAAATAAGCTGTCCTGACCAGAAGAGCCGGAAGTTGCGGTGCCTCAAGGACCTCAGTGCCTGAAAGCTGCTCATTTTTCGCCCTGTTGCTACTCTTATCTCCATAGCCGTCTCTGTCCGCAGGATCCGTTGCGAAGCGTAAACAGTTCCCCACCGGCAACTCTCGGCAAGAGAAGAGTTGAGAGATAGAACGAAGGCCCGCAGGTTCCCATAATCTTTATGCGCATCTTTACCCCTCTTTTTCTTCCCTGCTTTTACATTGCTTCCTGAGGCTGTCTAAGACCACGTTTAATTCCGCATTGAGGCGCCCGAGGTTAAAATCGTCCAGGGCTGTCAGGGCCTTTTCCAAAATCGAACACCGGAAATGCAAAATATCCGCCAGGGCTTCTTCACCCGCCGGCGTAAGCTTCAGAAATACCAGGCGCCGGTCGTCCTCGTCCCGCCAGCGCTGGAGCAATCCTTCTTCCACCAGGCCATCCACCAAGCCAGTGACGGTTCCCGGAGCCAGGAGCAAACGCCGCTGCAGATCACCCATTGTCAGCGGCTTCTCCGGGTGCAGGTTGCTCAGGACCCAGAAGCGGGCCATAGTTAACCCTTTTTCGCTCAAATAGTTTCGGGTGTAGTGGTTCACCAGGTGGCTTATCTGCCGCAGCAGATATTCCAGTTCCCTAATTGTCTCATTGAACTGCGTCAATTACTTTTTGCCTCCCGTATATTTTGGACTTCAAACAATAATTAGTTTAGCCCCTCCTCTCCCGTATGTCAAGCTTTGTCTGGTTAAAAGTTGTTGCCGTGTCGGGGTAAGAACCCCCTCGACCTTACCGGAATAAAATGGGATAGAAAGGGGCCCCGGAGGGCTGTGCGTTTGGAAATGGACAAAAAACCAAAACTGGTAAATCAAGTCTATAACAGTGAGTTTCAGATAGCCCGGGCGGACGCGCCGGATTTTCCCGACGGCTGGCTAAGGGTGGGCGGGAATGAATTTACCGTATGGGAGTGGAAGGGTTCCCCGCCAGGTCCCAGAGCTATAGCCATCCACCACCCATCCGGCCCTCCGGCGGGAATCGTCCAGGACCCGACAGTTGCTGTGCGGGCCGGGGAGATCCAGCGCTGGGAGGTGCGGACCACCCTCCAGGTCGAGCCAGCCGGTACGGCCTGCTACCTCCTGGTGCACATGAGCACGGCCTCCGGGTATCCTATCGGCCACACAAAATTTACCCTTTCACCCACTAGGGTACCCGAAACCTTTAAACGGGTATTTTCGACCCTGCTAGGTACAAGGATACTACAGCTGGAAGTAGGGATAATAGGCCCCGGCGAGCTGGTAATACACTCTATCGAAGCCTACCGACTTTACCCCCGCACAGCCCTCAGCCAGGACGAAAAGGGCCGCGTACTCGTGCGCCATGTTGATACGGTAGGAGAAATTTTGAAACCAGTACGCCTTGCAGGACCGGTTAACGTCAGCGCCACCGTGGTGGCCGACATCCGCAACCTCACTCCCGCTCGCGACGGGGTCCGCATATACGGTAGCGGCCCTTCACCCCTGGCTATTACCGCCGACGGCCTAGCCAGAGTACAGGTAGCCGAGCGGAGTTTCCGGGAAAGCGTGGAAAACGTTACGGCCGGGGTTACCCCGGCCGCTACCGCCACCCAGGATATTTCTACTATACGTCTATTCTCCTATGCCATCTTTAACTCCGGAACTAACCCGGCCCTGGTTCAGATCCAGATCAGCCCGGACGGCAACCACTGGGCGGCTGATATGCCCGAACAGGAGGTGGAGCCCGGAAGCCTTTTGGTCCTAGCTCCTCGCTTCTTTCTCCGCTACACCCGCCTGGCCTATCGGGCCGCAGCTCCTACTGCGCTTACGGTATGGTTCCAGGCGCAAAGTTAGGCTAGCTCAAGACCCAGGCAGAAGCTAGCTCCTCAAGAAGTTGTTCTGCCAGCTTCTGGAAGTGAAGGTTATCCTTATATATCTCAGTTAATTCCAATAGCCCTTTTATGCCGTATTGATATACCAGGCCTCGTAAATTAATGTCGAAAGATTTTTCCTTGTCCGCCAGGCTGGCCCTCTGGGCCAGGGTGGCATGGTAAACCCTCACTTTTAGATAACATTTGGGCCTCCAGTTCTTCTTTAATCCCATGTAATACCTGTAACCCAGGAGCAGACTATCGTCCTCATATCCTTGCTTTCCCTTCAAAAACCGCAAGTCATAACCACCTACCGCCCGCAGAAATTCTCCTCTGTGCAGCACGGGATGCACAAAACCTTCTACCACTTCCTCCCGGGTAAGGCGGGCCAGGAGGTTATGCATATCTTCCAGGTCATGAGTGGGAATACCGGCTATAACTCTTGTACCCTTCTGTTCAGGATGAAGTTCTCCCCTAGAAGTTAATATGCCTGGGCAGACCATGGGCTCCTCAGGGTAGATATTGAAGAAATCTACTAGCCCTTCTATCCACCCCGGCGGGAATATCATGTCTACGTGTATTTCAGAGATATATTTTACCCACGGGTACTGCGTCCAGAGGTAATTGAAACACGCCATCCTGCCTTGAGCAATGCCGATATTCAAGCCCTGGCCTAGGACATGTACCTCCAGGTTATACTTCCGCACATAATCTTTAACCTGGCCATTGGACAAGATGCCCTGGTTATACAAGATCAAAAGGGAGCCCGGGCAACTTCTAGCCAGGCTGCGCAAACACAGGTCGGCCAGGCCTAGGTCCCGTTCATCTCTGATTAAAAAGAGTAACGTATGAGCCACGATTTCCATAAAAAGATCACTCCCTCCGCATCACAGATACCAGCAGGTACCCGGGGAAAGCCTCCCGCTCTTCTTCCGGTAGGTGGGTGTAAAAAGCGGCGAGGAACGACCGTACCTGCTGGCTCCCCGGAACAAAAACCAGGAAATCCAGCGCCTCCAAGAAGCCGACCGGATATTCCCGCAGGAGAGTAAGACCCGCCTCCCGGCAGACAGGTTCCAAAGTATATACGGGAATTTCCACTCCATAGGGCCATCTTCCATTTTGTTCCGCAACATATTTGCCCAGCCGGTAAGGCAGGCAGCGGGCATTAGGATTGAAGCTGACAATTAATCCCCCGGGTTTGGTGATTCTTTTCATTTCTCGGAGGGCCTTAATTCTCTCGCTAAAAGAAAGGTGTTCCAGTACTCCTGCGTTCCAAGTTACATCCGCTGTCTCTCCTTGAAGGGGCATATTCATTATGTCGGCCAGTACGAACTTCCCCGACTGCCCGCTGTTTCTGAAAGCCTTCCGAGCATTAGCAAGCGCCAGTTCCGAGTAGTCGACCAAAATCACTTCGGCTCCCTCTAGGGCCAGGCGCAGCGAAATACGCCCGGTACCGGAGCCGGCCTCCACTACAGTTTTCCCGGCGAAAGAACCGCATTCCCGGATCAGGGTTTGGTAAATCGTTTCCGATAAGGAATCCCATTCCTGCTGCAAGCCGCCGGCCCAGATGGCATCCCAAATATCTTTTTGGTCGTCCGGCTCTTCCCTCCAGGGCACCAGGTTAGGGTTAGGATCCAGAATAGAGAGATACTGTTCTTTTATGCCATATTTCCCCTCTGGATCCAACTCCATGTAGCGCTTGAACTTGGCCAGCCGATCCTCAGGCCGCATCCAGCCTAAGTGTTTTACCCGGAGGGAACTGGTAGCCCCTCTAAGCTCAGAAATATTAACCGGGAAGCGGCCACAGTGCAGTGGGGTTTCCTTCCATATATAATTGAAGCCAGGTATATACCTCACCATAAAAGGCCGGTAATGGAAATGGGCGTTCCAGTAACTATCCTCCCGGTAGTGGATCTCATCCCACATGTCGTAAAGGCGAAAATAATACACGTCTACCTCGGGATTGGAGGCCAGAGAACGCAGTTCGTATACGGCCCGCTCCTCAAATATTTCGTCGGCATCCAAAATCAGTATCCAGTCGGGATTGGTCTCCACAGCTAGGTTCCAGAGCTGCTTGCGGAGGAGGATTTCGTTATTAAAAGAGGGTTCCTTGTTAGAGACAATGGTCAGGGGGATACCCTTTAATGCCTTCCGGCATACTTCCAGGGTGTTGTCGGTGCTGGCGTCATCCAAAATGATCGCATTATCGATGTACTGGGCGGCATGGCCAAGAACCCTTTCCAGGTATCTCCCAGCTTCGTTTCTAACCAGCATGGCTAGAGTAATCTTATTCCCCCGCAGGGCTGGAAGATTGCGGGTTAAGGAAGCTTTATACGCCGGCAGGCCCGCCAGTTCCGACTCCCGGTAAATATGGTAGGGAGGATAATGGGTATCGGCATATAACTCCAAGCCTAGGGCGGCAGCCCTTATACAAAAGTGCCGGTCTTCGCCTGGGAAGCTAAGGTTATATATTTCGCTGAAAGACACACCAGCCAGAAGCGCCCTCCGGCTGATTAGGGTGCAGGCCCCTAAACCGCCCACTCGGTACACTCCGGGGGTTCGGAGCATGCGCAAAAATTCCTCGGTCCTCCGCTCAATTTCCACCTCGTCAAGGACTTCACCCCTCGCCAGGGGATAAAGTCGGTACGCGTCGCCTGCCCACACCTGGGGAAGGGGAACCGCGTCCGGCCACCACCTGGTCCAGAACACCTCAGAAACTATATCTTTCCCCAAACTGACGAGGTGAACGAGAGTTTTAGGGTGCAGAACCAGATCCGAATCCACCAAAAACAGGTAATCAAAGCCCTCCTCGCGAGCCATAGCGATAAAGCGGTCCTTGTACCTGGCCACTTTCCAAATTAAGTCTTCCCGCCAGTGGTGGGTCTCCTCATCGCAATGGTAAGTACCTCCCCCCTCGCCCGCCAGCAGGCGGACATTCGCTGTGCTCCGCGCGAATTCTTTAAGTAAAGGACTCCCACCCTCGTTATCATCTATAAAGGCGTATTCCACCTGTAGCCCTGTAGTCTCCAGACGCTCCAGGGACCACAGGAATTCCTTCAATATCGAAGGCTTTTGTCTCACCGGGCTACCAATCAATACTCGGGTCATCATTAAATTCACCCCTAATCCTCTATCGGTGGCAGGCACAGCCTGGCTTTGATTAAAAACTCCTTGGCTTTAAGCTCATTTATCTCGCCTAGGGTGAGTTTCCTTATAGCAATTCGGTCCAGTTCCACATCCGGATTGAGATCCGGCACCGCCGGATCGCGGATGTTATGGATTTCCTCGGTCACCAGGTGAAGTGAGGAGAGCAGTTCCCGGACATCGCGGAGGGTAAAAAATCTCAGGTGGTTCCGGTCCAAAATTCCTGATTCTTGGTATCGCCACCTGCCTTCATTGACCAGTTGATTCAGTACCCCAAAGTTCCTGAGGTTGGGCACGCTAAGGATCAAATAACCCCCAGGTTGCAAAAATCTCTTTAAATACAGAAGGGTGTCCCAGGGATTAATAAGGTGTTCCAGTACGCCCAGCATAATAAGGCAGTCAAAGTAGCCTACCGGGAAATCCAGTTCGATACTTTCCACATTGCCTACCAGGACATGGTCCAGCTTCCTCAGGGCAACAGCAGCCGCCATGGGGTTTATTTCTATTCCTACCACTTCCCTCCTGGGATCCTGTACCTTTAGCAGGTGACCCAGAATCCCCTGGCCGCAGCCGATTTCCAAGATCTTTTTAGCCCCAGAAGGTATCAGCCCGGCCGCTTCCGGCCGGACAAACTGATAATATCTAACAGGCCGGATAAAAGGCCCTGGAAGGATATGTTCCGGGCCCCGCTCACTCCACTTGGCCAGAGTAATACCTTCCTGCCAAGCGCCCTGATTTTTCCCCTCCCTCTGGTAGGGGTACAGGTATCTGTAGCTTTTAATACAAACATCGATTTTACGCCCCGTGCCCGGTGGATTGGCTCCCTCTATGTTTTTAATCCTCCATAGCCTGGGCGCCCAGGAATCGCCGTAAGGGCTGTCTTCGCACCGGTAAAGTTCTGGATCGTCCCAAAAATACAGGACGCGTAGGTAAAAATGGGTATAAATCGGGTCGCGAGGATCCAGGCGGGACAACTCCCGGCGGATGATCCTGGCCGCGCCTTCTTCTAACACCTCATGGCCTTCCAGGAACAAAATCCAGTCCGCCCCTTCCCCTCGCGCCCACTCTAGTATTTCGGCCCGGTCCCTCTCTTCGCTCCCCGATTTTCGGGCAGCACAGTACTGGACTCCGGGAAAAGAGCGGCATATCTCCGGGGTCCGGTCGGTGGAATGCCGGTCAAATACCGCGAGGGCGTCGGCCATTTTGGCTGCTTCTCGCAAACAGGAACCTATCCAGCGCTCTTCATTCTCGGCTGTTACAGCACAGGCTACCTTCACCGGCAATGGTCCCCCTCTTACCCTTCCTTTTGAAGAAGCGCTTTAATTCTTTCCTGGACGCCGCACAATACAGGGGAAGGACCCACCTCCAGGCCCCGGGCGCAGTACTTTCCAGCTAGGCCCAGTTGTATACCGGCCAACTGGAGAAACTGGATTTCTGAAGGTATCTCACGTAAAAAATCCTTACACCGGCGCACGAAAATCCGCGCGAGATCCGGCCGCTCCAACCTCTCAAAAGCTTCGGCCAACAGCAGGCTTTCTCTAAAGCAAGAAGGCAAGTTCAGCCCTTCAATTTTCTGAAGGCATTCCTCTGGCCCGTATCTATTGAGTACTAGGCGGCAGAAAGGCAACACCAATGTACCCAGGCCCTGCCTCTTGGTCAGATAGTGGGCCAGCAACTCCTCAGCCTCCTCCAACAATTCCATTTTTTCCAGGCACTGGGCCAGGGCCACAGCAGCCCGGAAACTGCCAATACCGTGGGGAAAGGTGTAGCGATACCAGGGGGGGTCCCCGAGTTCCAGGGCTATCCTTAAGGCCTGGCAAGCCTCCGGCAGATTTCCCTGTTGAAATTCCATCAATCCTTGGAGGTACCAAAGGCTAGTAAAATCCGGAAAAAGTTCTTGGGCTTTCTGTACTACCCTTAGGCCCTTCGGAAACTGTTTAAGCTCTAGGTGGCAGGTAGCCATTTTAAAGTACAAATCCGGGAGAACACTGCTGTGCTCCAATAGTTCTTGAGCTTTGGAGAACTGCTCCAGTGCCATGTCAAAACGTCCTTCCTGGAACAGCTCCACACCTAGAGCATAAAGAGCGTAACCGTCAAGAGGTTCTAGGCTCAAGCGGGAGTGGAGAAGAGCGGTGTTCCGGTATCCTTTTACTTTAAGGGCCGCCGCCTTTAAATATCCCCAGTGATCGATATGGATTTCCGCCGGAGCAATGCTCCCCGGTCCGCTGTGGCCGATTATGGATTGGGCGATCTCTTCGTGTACGGGGCCCGAAAACCGGAATTCAGGCCTATTCCTAAAAACCCGGCAAACGGCATCAATCACAAAGTCATCCGGGTCGCCCTGTCCGAAGTAATTAACAACCTTTAAATAAAAGCCCTGAAGGTTTCCGGCAGCAGCCATTACCTGCCGCAGTTTTTCGTGTTCTTCCGGCCGCAGAGTCTCGTCAGCATCGAGGACCAGTATCCACTCATGCCCGGCCAGCCGCAGGGAAAAATTCCTGGCCAGAGCAAAATCGTTCACCCAGGGAAATTCAAATACTTCGGCTCCATAGGCGCGGGCTACTTCCCTGGTCCGGTCCCGGGAGCCAGTATCCACGACGATTATCTCGTTCACGACGCCCTTCACGCTGTTTAAACACCGCGCCAGGTTTTTTTCTTCATCGCATACGATCATACATAGGCTGATGCCCGGCCTGGGGGCCGGTCTATTCTGTAGGCGCTCTAGTATGGCGGTGAGTTCTTTGATTCCGCGTTCTGCCTTATGAGAACCTACGCCGCTTTCCGATACGTAGTACCGGGGAGCCTCTCCTATGGCCAGACAAGTTTTATACAACTCCAGGGCTTCAGGAAAGCGGGCCAGGCAGTAGTAAAGAGTGGCCTTCAAAAAAACTAGGTCGGTATAATCCGGGTATAGTTCCAGGTACCGGTGTAGAGCGTCCAGGGCCGCCTGGTAGTCGTTGAGGAGCATAAGAGTCTGAATCTTCTTCTTGCCCAGCAAAGGGGCAAAACTTAACGCAGGAGAAGTCAGGCATTCAGCTTCGTTATAGTATTTCAAGGCCTGGGCTAAGTCCCCTGACCGCAGGTATTCGGTGGCCAAGTTGAACAAGAGAAACCCGTTTCTATCTCCCTTATCGTACTGCTCCTGTAGTATGGCCAGGTTACGCTGGATTTTGTTTTTATAGTCAACTAATTTATCCTGGTAGCCCCAGTGCTTGATTTTTATGTCCAGTACACCGAACTTGGCCCGGGGGTTATGCTCCAGTATGGAATCTATAATCTGCTCGTGGATGGCTCCCTGGAAGCGGTACTGGGGACGGTTTCTGAACAACCGCAAGGCCGGCTGCCTGATGCAGTTACCCTGATCGTCATAGTTCAAGACTTGCAGGAAAAAGCCTTCCATGTCGGTATGGGCAAGATTGCGCAGACAAGCCAGGTGCTCGGGCAGCGCTTCCTCATCTGCATCCAAGAACAGTATCCAGTCGCCCCGGGCTTGTTCCAAACCTACGTTGCGCGCCTGGCTGAAGTTATTTTGCCAAGGTTCCTCGAGGACCCGGGCTCCATAGGCCCGCGCTACTTCTTTGCTTCGGTCCCGGGACCCGGTATCCACCACGATGATCTCATCTACAAAGTCCTTGATGCTGTTTAAACACCGGGGAAGGCTGGCCTCCTCGTCTTTCACAATCATGCATAAGCTGACGGTTTCCTTTTTCACTGGGCAGCTCCCCTTGCTGCAGTAAATTGCAGCTGGCATTCCTTTAGACGGGTGAAAATGTTTTTTAAACCCTGGTTATCCGGGAAATAGGCCAGGGCTTCCAGCAAGGTCTCCCCGGTTTGGCTTAGCAATACCTCCACCAGCTTTTCATAATACTCTACCCGACGGGGGTTTAAATTAACAGCTTGGTGCAATAGCTGTTCTGCCTCCCACAGGGCTCTGCGGCAAGCACAGATGGAACCCAACATATAATACAGGTCGTCGTGAGAAACTCCTTCCTCCAAAGCCTTAAGCAGGTACTCGGCCGCCTCCAGCTCAAGACCATTCTTGAATAAGGCTTTACCCACATAATAAGATATTTCCCCTTCTGGTAGTTCCCCCAAAAGCCCAGCAGCCACTCGGGCTAAGCCGGGTCCGGAGGCCTGGAAAAGCTTAACTATCAAACGTTCCCAGGCATCCACATCTATACCGGCAGGCTCTTCCTCAGCTCCAGCAAGCTTGCAGTTCAAGGCTTGTAAAACTGGATATAGGGAAGAATCAACTTCCTTGATCTTCTCAATCAATTGGCGGCAGTTCTTTGCCGGCTTTGCTGACCAGTTGCATATACAGGCGTATAAAAGGGCGTCGGGATAATAAGGGCTTTCCGGACCTATCTCCAGGCATTGATATTTAGCCTCTTCCCAGCGGCCCAGGCGCATCAAGCATTTGGCCTTTAACAACGCCACATCATCAGGCTTATTCCCTGCCCGGAGGATGGCCTCGTTGAGGTAAATTAAACACCCATGGTAATCGCCGGCGGAGTACAAGAGGTCTGCCACCTGCACGAGCTGTAACAGGTTAGTAAGCTTGAGGTGCTCCTGGATATAAGCCCTGACCTGGAGGGGATCCTTCAGGGCTTTCTGCAAGGCCCGGCCCAGGCTATAAACAATACCCGGAAGGTCGTGTTTGACTGCCCAGGCTTTATAATAATAATTAACTGCCAATTCATAGTATCCACATTCTTCCATCAACTTTCCTAAATTGTATAGGGCTAAGTAACTTCCTACGCCCTCCGTAGTAACATACCGAGGTGGCGCCTCCCCTAGCTCGAGACAGCGCAGGAAGGCGTCCTGAGACTGGGTATATCTATCCAGTTTCTCCAGGGCTTGCCCCTTAAGGTAATACAAGTCCGTATAATCGGGAAAATGCAACAAGCCTTTTTCCGTTACCTGTAGCGCTTGTAGGGGCCGGTGAGCCTTTAGCAAGCTAATGGCGTAGTTCCGCAAAAAGGTAGGGGCATAACCGGCGGACATATCCAAGACTTCCCACACCCTTTGCCATTCTTCTAAAGCTCCTTGGAGATCGCCGCCTTCGTAAAGGGCCACGCCCAGGTTGTAGCGAAGGAAACTGTTGTCAGGATCTTCCTCGAGTTGTCTCTTTAAAATTTCCAGGTTGCGCGAGGTCTTATTTTTAAGCTCCACCATCTTCTCTCGGTAACCGTAATGGTAAATGGAGATACCGGAATGGACTAGCTTTGCAGACGGGTTGGTCGCCAGGATGGAAGGAATTATTTGTTCATGCAAGGCTCCCTGAAAGCGGTAACCCGTTCGGTTACGAAACAGCCGCAGGCTAGTATGGCGGAGTTGCTGGCTCCCGGGCTCTTCGGAGGTAGGGCTGACAATATAAAAATAGTATCCTTCCACCTCTTCCCTCTCCAGTAACTTTAAAAAAGCTTCCCGCTCGACATCCATCAATTCCTCGTCGGCGTCCAGGTACATAATCCAATCACAAGTGGCCTGAGCTAGTGAATAGTTCCTGGCCGCGCTAAAATCATTCCTCCATTGGAAGGTGGCTACTTTAGCTCCATACTGCCTGGCTACTTCCAAAGTCCCGTCGGTAGAACCGGTATCCACGATGATTATCTCGTCCACCAGCTCCCGGGCGCTGGCCAGGCACCGGGCCAGGTAGGCTTCTTCGTTCTTGACAATCATACACAGGCTGACAGTAGGGCGTGTCGTAGCCATGGATGTTTCACTCCCCAGAGGCTACTTCGGGAAAGATTCCTCAAGAAATGGTATTTTGGGGGCGGGGGTAATCCCTTACTATTCGTGGCTTAAAGACACACCCCCACCCCAATATTCTATTCCCATGGTTCACCGGGTGCGGCAGGCCGCTATTAAGCACTTCCTCTGCCAGGATGCTGGTGCAGCTTTATCTTAACCTCACATCACTCCGCGCGCCAGCATCCCGTCACCCCTTACCCAGCCTGCTTCTGGAAGAATACGTCCAGAGTAGTGGGCAGGCCAGCCGTAGTGGACTTGTAAGCGAGGCGCGTGTATCGCAGGAAGGTCTTAGCTACAAAGGTATCCGTGGCGCCGCTGGCAATGGTGCGGGCAACTACATCGGTAAAGAAGGTATTCTGATCGGCGCTTACATCCAGCCGGACGTCAGCAGAGTTCGGGCCTTTGTTGTATACAAAGAAAGTGTACATGGTCTGGGTAGAAGTATCGACATAACTCAGTCCCGTAAAGCTATCTCCCGTAACTACGTCGAGAAAATTCGTCTCGCCGAAAGTAGGTATAGTATTGACGTTACCAGTGATAGTAACGGAATCCGAAATGCTCCTTATTTCCAGCCGACCGGCGGCATCCGTCCTGATCGCCTGGTTGGCAGTACCATCGAAGCCGTAAATGAGCAAGGAGTCTTGCCCGTGAGTCAGGTTCCGGATGTCCAGGTCGACGGCGGTAACGGTAACCGAATCAGAGATGCCACGGATTTGCAGGTTACCGGCAGCATCCGTCCTGATGGCCCGGTTGGTGGTCCCGTCAAAGCCGTAAATAGCGATGGAGTCGGTAGCGTTGGTCAAATCGCGGATATCCAAGTTAGTCGCTGTCACAGTGATGGAGTCCGAGATGCTCCGAATCTGCAAGTTGCCGTCGGCATCGGTACGGATGGCCACATCCTGGGAGCCAAAGATCTTGCTCCTCAGGGTTGCGGGATCGTAGTTGAACACAACATTGTTAGGCATTAAATTTCACCCCTTATGCCAGTTTGGGTTATCACCTCCTGGTGCCCAATTCTAAATCCAGTATATGATGCTTAGGAAAATAATGTTAACAATTCAAGGCGACCCCAGAAGCTCCCGCAGGCGCACCAATGCCTGCCGCTCTATTCGGGAAATCTGAACCTGGGACAGGCCCAGCTTCTCGGCCACTTCTGTCTGGGTCTTATCCTGAAAAAAGCGCATGACAATGACCTTGCGGTGTTTTTCCGGCAACTTCATCAATACTTCTTTAAGGGCTATTTTATCCAGCCAGGCAGGTTCCTGTTCGCTATCCTTCGTTAGCTGGTCTAAAACGTAGATAGGGTCTCCATCGTCCTGATAAAGGGTATCATGGATAGAGCCCGGGGATTGTATCGCTTCTAGAGCAGCTACAATCTCTTCCCGCGAGAGGTTTAAAGCTTGGGCAATTTCACCTATACCCGGTTCACGCCCTAATTTTTTTGCCAGCTCGTCCCGTACCCGGTTAACCTTAAAGGCGGTTTCTTTTAGAGAGCGGCTAACTTTAACCGAATTATCATCGCGCAGGAATCGCTTAATTTCTCCTAAAATCATGGGTACCGCATAAGTAGAGAATTTAACTTGGTAGTTCAGGTCAAACTTGTCAATGGCTTTGATTAAACCTATGGTGCCGATTTGAAACAGGTCCTCTAATTCATACCCCCTATTTTCAAAGCGCTGTATTATATTAAAGACTAATTTTAGATTGCAGTTGATCAACCGCTCCCGGGCAGCTTGGTCGCCAGCCTTGGCACGACGCAGAAGGTCTAGGGTCTCTTCTTCTGATAATAGGGGAAACCGAGGTAAATTCATTTCCGAAAGGCGCAATTTCCCCGCCCCCCGTCCTCAAACTCCAAGACCGCTAGGGTTCAAGCTTAACCTTTTCCTCATTATTACTTTAGTACCCTGGCCTTCCTCAGATATAACTTCCACTTCATCCATAAAGGATTGCATAAAGGCAAAACCCAGGCCCATCCTCTCCGGGTCGCTGGAATAGGCCGGTTGCATGGCCAAAGCTATATCAGCTATACCTTTACCATTATCTTCCACTATAATCTCCAAGCTTTCCTGGCTGCGGTTTACAGTAATCCGAACCCACCCCCTGGGCTCGCCTCCATAGCCGTGGATAATGGCATTGGCTACCGCCTCCGAGACAGCAACTTTAATTTCCTCCAGTTCGTTTAAGGTAATATCGGTTTGGGCCACCATAGCCGCCACGGCCACCCGGGCCAAACCCACATTTTCCGGCAGGCTTAGGAACTCCAGTCGCATACTATTAACTACTTGTCCATTGCCCTGGGTCACCCTTTAGAGCACCTCCTTGCGAGAGCATGCTTCAGGATCATCAGGCACTATTTCTACCAGTTTATTGATTCCAGAAAGTTCCAAGAGGCGCTGTACCTGAGGCTGCGGCCGGCATATTACGACCCTACCTCCCTGTCGGGTCAGGTGACGATAGCGCCCTAAAATAACTCCTAAGCCGGAACTGTCCATAAAGGAAACCCCCTCTAGGTCCAGGTAAAGGACCCGGGGGCGGACATGATCTATACTGGCTTCCAACTCCTGCCGCAACCGATCGGCTGTGCTTAAATCCAACTCACCTTTAACCCTGGCTATCAAGGCCTGGCCCTCTTGACTGAAAAAGACCTGCAAAAGAATTAACCCCCTTGTTCAGTAATTTTACCAAGGGGGTTATTTTCGCCACCAGCTCCCAATTTTCCTGCAAAAATATGGTAAATTAATGTCGAAGGGTAAAAACACAATTAATAACGCGTTGGATTTCTTGCTTCAGGGAAGCCCGCGGAAGGCTTTTCTGGGCCAACAGGCCCACCCGGCTGATCTCTCGACCCTCTTCTAAGACAACTATCTCCCCCAGTCTCTGGCCCTCTTTTATGGGAGCGTCAACCATGGGCGACAGTTCCAGCCTGGTAGTAATATAATCTGTTTGTGTCCTGGCCCGCGGAATCACAGCTCCTACTTTGCCTGCCGCCAGAACCCTTACTTTTTCCTCTCGCCCTTTGTTGATAGCCACCTCGGTAACTGTTTCTCCGGGGTTATAAATCTTTTTCCATGCCCACTGGCGAAAGGCCCAGTTATATAGCTTCATGGATTCGGTAAAATGGCCCTGGGGTGTTTCCACGCCCATGACCACGGCTATAAGGCGCAAACCTTCCCTTTCTACCGTGGAGACCAGGTTCAGGCCGGCAGCTTCAGTATAACCTGTTTTAAAACCGTCGGTCCCCGGGTACCAGTAGAGCATTTTATTAGTAGTATCCAGGATAGTTAAAGGATCCTGCCGGAAAGTATAACGCTTAATAGAAGTCCATTCCAGGATTTTAGGATATTTCAAAGCATACCGGGCAATCAGGGCCATGTCATAGGGAGTAGTGTAATGATTGGGATCGTGCAAGCCGTGGCTGTTAGTAAAATTGGTATTTTTAAGGCCTAGTTCCCGGGCTTTGGCATTCATTAATTCCACGAAGGCTTCTTCCGAACCGGCTATATGTTCCGCTACAGCTACGCTGGCATCATTGGCGGAAGCTACTGCAATGGCAATGAGCATTTTTTCCAGAGGAACCGTTTCACCCTCCTCCAGGAAAACTTCCGCTCCTCCAAAGCTTTCGGCGCGCTCGCTGGTCCGGACCGGATCGCTGAGGCTCGCCTGGCCGTTAGCCACAGCGTCCATAACCACGACCATGGTCATCAATTTGGTCATACTGGCTGGATAACCCTTGTAGTGGGCATTTTGTTCCCATAAGATTTTTCCGGAATAGGGCTCCATCAATATGGCGCCCTTAGCATTGAGCTTGAGGGGAGGTGCTCCAGGAGAGGTAGCTTTTTCTCTACTTATCTCTTCCCCTACGGCTCCTGGCGTCCCCGGCCACCAACTGAATAAGAAAATTATTATCAGGGCCCATGCCAGTAATCTTTGCACTGTACTCCCCCCTTGAGGAACAAGCCTTCGTTAAATTAAATATTCAGGCCCGGGGGTGAGTATGATTGTAAATTTCCCTAATTTTTTTCTGGGTAAGATGGGTGTAAATTTGGGTGGTACTGATATCGGCATGGCCCAGCAGCTCCTGCACTGAGCGCAAGTCGGCTCCATTCTCTAACAGATGGGTGGCAAAGGAGTGGCGCAAAGTATGGGGAGTAATATTGCGGGGAAGACCTGCTGCCCGGGCGTAAGCTTTAATAATCTTCCAACAGCCCTGGCGGGACAGCCTTTTGCCTTGCTGGTTAACAAACAAGGCTGGCTCCTTTTTATCTTTGAGCAGGTGAATACGCCCCTGTTCCAGGTAGGCCTTCAGATAAAAGCAGGCCACCGAGCCGATGGGTACCACCCGCTCCCGGGAACCTTTGCCCAAGCAGCGTACGTATTCTTCCTGTAGATTAACCTGGTCGATATTTAGGGCCACCAGTTCCGAAACTCGGAGACCGCTGGCATAGAGCAACTCTAGCATTGCCTTATCCCGGAGACCCGCCGGAGTTTTAGGTTGAGGCTGTTTGAGCAGCAGTTCTATCTCTTCTACCGTCAAAACCCGGGGCAACTTCTTAATCTGGCGGGGCGATTCCATGGTGGCCGTGGGATCGCTGCTTAAAATGCCTTCTCTTACCAAAAACTGATAAAAAGACCTGATAGCAGCTAAGTGCTGACAAATAGTGGCGGGGGAACGGCCTTGGCTCTGAAGGCGTACTAAATAAGCTATGATTAGCCCCCGGCTGGTATCTTGAATGGAGGTTACCCTAGCCTCGGCCAAATAATTAAGGTATTGTTCCAAATCGGTATGATAAGACGCCAGGGTATTTTCGGCCAATCCCCGTTCCACGGCTAAATAGTAGAGAAAATCATCCAACAGTTCCCGCAAGGTTATCACCATTCCTTATGAATCTCTCATTTTTATTTCCACATTTCCTGGCAAATTCCTCCATCTGCTACGCTTATTAACAAAGAAAAAAGCGGGCTTACTGTACCCGCCCGGCTTGTTGCCCTTGATAATATTGCCTCAGTTTACCTAACAGCCCATCCAGGAGCCCCTGCTCTTGACCCCTTGTTTCCCTGATTAACTCCCTCTTTATCTCTGTAGTCGCGGGTAAGTTATTGTTAGAGCCACCGGAAGACCATTGCCCCACCATTACCGCGGTCATTACTAATAAAACCGCCAAGATCCACACCAGTTTGCGCCTCCAGTTAGTAATTGTTACTACCAGCAAATCCTACCCTCCTCTCCTTTAGAAGTAATTCAAAACAACCCTTACCAAAGGGGGCGTCAAATAGGCCTCGATCAACCCGCTTCCCAGTACAGCCAGAACCAGGGCACCCATAAGCAGCGAATAAACTATGAGCTGACCCATAAAGCTACCCTTAAGTGCTATACTACCCTTTGCCAGACTCAAGCAAAAGGTTAGGGCTAAAATTCCTGCTAAAAATAGAGCTGGAACACGAAGAAGATTGGACGGCAATATGGAAAAAAGGGAGAGGGCTACCCCTTGAAACGATTTTTCCTGCACCAGGAAAGCTACTGTAAATCCCAGGATAAATCCTTTAGTAAAGATGACCATAACGATCAAGGGCGCTCCTATAATAGTTAGGCCCAAAAACCAGAGGAGACCTATTTCCCTTAAACCTTTTAACGCTGCCTGTACAGCGACTGCCCCTGGCTGGGGGACGGCAACGATCAGCTGCTGTAAAAGATTATCCAGGTGAGCCGCCAGCTTAAGCTGTTGCCCTTCTCCCATAAGCAGGACCACCATGGCACCGACAACAATACCGCCCAGGAAGACTGTACCAACTATAACGTAAAGCAGGATATTCTGCTTAAGGTGCCGGACCAGAACTTGTTCCATAAACTTCGTCCCCCTTAAGGGGATATGCCTCCTCTTCACTCCCTATAAAATGGATATGCTTGGCCGGCCACTTTATACCTCACGGCCAGTAACCCTACAATAGTTTTGGCATCCATAATCTCGCCCGTGCGTATCTTCTCCAAGGCCTCATCCAAGGGCAGGCAAAGGACTTCTAAAAATTCATCTTCATCAGCCTTGCTCTTCTGAGGAGAAAGGTCGGTAGCCTGGAAAAGGTACATAATTTCGTTGGAAAAACCGGGCGTAGTATAGAAGGTTAGCAAGGGATGCAACTTGCCCGCAGCCACCCCTATTTCTTCCATTAATTCCCTGCGAGCGCAGGCTTCAGGATCTTCTCCCCCGTCCAGTTTGCCGGCCGGTATTTCTATAGTGATTTTTCCGATGGGGTAGCGATATTGCTTTACTAAGTAAACCCGTCCATCGGGCTCCAGGGCAACTATGGCTACGGCTCCTGAATGTTCCACTACTTCCCGGCTCGCCTCCCGACCATTAGGTAATTGCACGATATCTCGCCGGAGGTTCAGTATTTTACCTGCATAAATCCTCTCCGACTTTAAGCATTTTTCCTTTAGTTTATTTCCCCTTTCCATTGGTCAAATACCCCCCAAAATTTAAGAACACCCTTGACGGGTGCCCCTTTTTTTAATTTATTTTGGCTCCAATACGCAGTTTATCGGCTACCATGGCGATAAACTCTGAATTGGTAGGTTTTCCCCGTTCCATGTTAATAGTGTAACCGAAAAATTTATTCATCATCTCCACGTTACCCCTATCCCAGGCCAGCTCAATGGCATGGCGAATAGCCCTTTCCACCCGGCTGGGAGTAGTCATGTATTTACGGGCAATCATGGGATAAAGTTCTTTGGTTACCGCACCCAGCAAATTAACATCTTCTATAACCAGGAGGATGGCTTCCCGCAAATACTGATAACCTTTGATATGGGCCGGCACTCCCATTTGATGAATAATCTTGGTAACCTCGACATCCAGGTTGCGATTCCGAGTAACCGGTGAGGAGGCCGGGAGGGGCTGCCCATTGGCCAGCTGGCGCAAACGATTGCCCAAAACCTCCAAATCAAAGGGTTTAAGTATGTAATAATCTGCACCTAACTCCAGGGTCCGTATGGTCATGGCCTCCTGGCCCAGGGTGGTCAGGACTACCACCTTGGGACGAGTTTCATATTCTGCCAAACGCTCCAGCACCCCTATGCCATCCAAATGGGGCATTATGATATCTAAAACTACAATGTCAGGCTCTCGTTCGCGAATCAGTTGTAGGGTTTCGTGCCCGTTATGGGCTATACCTGTCAAAACCAAATCAGGTTGCTCGTTAAAAAATTCCTCTAATACCTCGCAGAACTCTTTATTATCATCAGCCACCAGGACCTTAATAGGTTGAACCATCTATCCTTCCCGCCTCCTATAATTTTCCTCTTATGCTTTCGGCCAATAAATTTCGACGCCTACCAGGGATAATCCTTCCAATCGCAATAAACGCCAAAACTTTTGGTTCTAAAACAAACTACCAGGAAGTTCGACAAGAAGCTTCCTGGTAGTTTCCCGGGCATCAACCTCTTCCCAAAGCCCGCTCTCTTTTATCATCCATTCGGCCAGTACCCCGTACCCCCGCGTAGGGTCGTTAACAAAAACATGAGTTATGGCGCCTACTAGTTTCCCCTCCTGGATTATAGGGCTACCGCTCATTCCCTGTATAATACCACCAGTTAAACTTAAGAGGCGGGGATCAGTAATGCGGATAATTAATCCCTTTCCGCTAGAATATTGTTGTGGCAGCACCTTTTCGATATAGGCTTGAAATCTTTCAACTTGTTCACCAGAAACAACCGTAAGAATTTCTGCTGTTCCCGGGTGTACCTGACTAGCCAAAGCTACCGGTACCGGTTCGGAATAAAGGCCAGACGAGGGGTTGCCCGTTAATATACCAAATATACCAAATGTCGTGTTTTTTTGGATAATCCCACCAAAGCTCCCGTTATCTAAAAACAATCCTACTTTTTCTCCCGGCTGGCCTCTCCGGCCCTGGTGGATGCCCTGTACAGAAGCGGCCACAATTTTACCTCCGGTAATCTCTATCCCGTTCTGGCCGTATTCAGGGATAACCTTGTGACCCAAAGCTCCATAAATGCGTCGAATCGGTTCATAAAAAGTTAAAGTGCCTACTCCGGCCGTAGTGTCCCGGACGTACAGACCTATACGGTAACGCCCGGTTTCTCTGCAATATTCGGGCTTAACTTTGATGCTAAGCTTGCTTTGCCCTCTTTGCACCAGCAACTCTGCTTCCCGCCCCGCCTTGCCGGCAGCGTGAATGAGTTTTGCCAAACTCTCTTCATCCCTGACTTCCTGGCCATCTACCGCCAAAATGATATCTCCTACGTTCAAACCAGCGAGCCGGGCAGGGTATTTCCTTTGCCCCTGGAAATTTTCCACCCCAGCTTCACCTACTACCAGCACCCCCTGAGTATGGAGGAGGATTCCTATTGATTGGCCGCCGGGAACCACTGCTACTGGCTTTATTACCTGAATATTAATATTTTTCAACGGAATAAGGGCAAAAAGCCTTAGCTGGAGGTGTAAATCACCTGCTTCAGTGGCCTTAAGACCACCGCTTACCCATGCTGTTTTACTTTTTCCTTTGGTGTCATAAATTACCCAAGCTATTTGCCTTTCGATTAAAGGTGGAAGCTGCCAATTTATCTTGATTTTTTCCCCTAAAATAACCTGCTGTTCCTCCGGCATGGTAAAAAAGGTCCGCACTGGAGGAGACAGGCTACCAAACATTAATAGCAAGGCCAGGATTATTCCTAAAAATTGCCGTCCTAGGTTTTTCAAGACTTCACCTCGCTTTTTTAATCCGTATTTCTAAAAATAAATTAACCCCGTTTGACCGCTTTTATGCTGTAAAAAACGGCCTATTAACGAGGTTTGGCTTGCCAGGAGGTGAAATCTAGGGATATTTTGCTTTAATTTCGTTTAATTACTTTTGCCTGGTCCAAAAGCTCTGCTGCGTGCCTTAAAGCAACTTCGCTGGTTTCACCCGCCAGTAAACGCGCAAGTTCCGACAACCTTTCTTTCCCGTGCAATTCCCTTACCCTGGTATAAGTTCGTCCCCCAGATACTACCTTGTCTACATTAAAATGGTAATCAGCTAAGCTAGCCAGTTGAGCTGAATGCGTCACGCAGAGTACCTGATGCCGCTTACCTATATAGGCTAAACGCAAGGCCACTGCTCGGGCAGCTTGGCCGCCTACACCGGCATCGATTTCATCGAAAATTAAAGTGGGAATTTCATCTACCGCTGCCAAGATGCTTTTGAGGGCCAGCATAACCCTGGCCATTTCGCCGCCAGAGGCAATTTCAGCTAGTGGATAACTTCCCTCGCCAGGATTGGGCTGGAAGAAAAACTCCACCTCATCCATTCCCGCCGGACCCGGCTCTTCCTGGTGGCGGCAAAGGATTTCGATGCGGGCTGAGGGCATGGCCAAGTCCCTTAAAGCCAGCTCTATTTCCTTTTCCAATTTACGAGCGGCCTCGGTGCGCAATGCCCGGAGCTGCTCAGCTTTTTCTTTATAAATTGCTGCCAATTCCTCTATTTCTTTTTCTAGGGAACTGAAAATTTCCGCACTCTGTTCCAGCCTGGCCAGGGTGCAAGCAGCTTCTTCTCGAAAACGCAAAATTTCTTCGAGGCTATTGCCGTACTTGCGTCGCAAACGCCGTAGAAGCTCCAGCCGTTCCTCTATCTCCTGGATGCGTTGGGGATTGAACTCCAAATTTTCGCCGTAAGACCTTATAGCCTGAGCTACTTCTTCCACCTGGAGCCTCGCTTCTTCCAGCTGGGCAAACCATTTTTCGACCATTGGATCCAAGTTGGCCATAGACTTTAGTTGGTCTTCGGCCCGGGCCAGGAGATCATAGGCCGCCAGACTTCTGGCTCCCTGCCCGCCAAAAAGAAGGGCATAAACCGTTTCCGCCCCCCGCATTAATTCCTCAGCATTATTCAAGAGGTTGAGCTCCTGGCGCAGTTCTTCTTCTTCCCCCGCCCGCAGAGCAGCCCTGTCTATTTCTTCTACCTGAAAGCGCAATAAATCCTTTTGTCTTTCCCTCTCCTCAGGGTTGCCGCAAAGGTCGGCCAGTTCCTTTTGCTTAACCCGCCACTGGGCGTAAATACTGGCCACTTCCTGGCGCAAAGCTTGAAGACCGGCAAAATTATCCAGTAATTGCAGTTGATAGCTGGGTCGCAGCAAGGACTGATAAGCGTGCTGACCATGCAGGTCGACGAGCTGCTGACCTACCTTCTGATACATGGAAAGGGTCACGCTGCGACCGTTAATGCGGCAGGAATGGCGGCCGCTGCGGCTGAGCTCGCGGGTGAGAAGTAAAGCCCCATCTTCTTCCGGGCTTAGGCCTAATTCTTTAAGGGTTTCCTCTATTCCCTTTAATCCTTGGCAATAAAAAAGCCCGCTGACCTGACCCCGTTCGCTACCCTCTCTTACATATTCTCCCGAAGCCCGCGCTCCCACCAGTAAGCCTATAGCGTCGATGATAATAGACTTGCCGGCCCCGGTTTCTCCTGTTAAAACATTTAAGCCCGGCCCCAGGGTGAGCTGCAGTTTTTCAATCAAAGCAAAATTTTCTATTTGTAATTCTTGTAACATACGCTACCCCCTAAGACAGCAGAGCCAGAAAACGATTAAAAATCTCGGGCACCGCTTCCTTGGGTTTGACAATAACTAAAATAGTATCATCCCCGGCTACGGTACCTATTATTTCCTTCCACTCAATTTGGTCAATGCAGGAAGCCACAGCATGGGCTGTACCGGGAAGAGTCCGGATAAGGATGAGATTTTCACTGAAGTCAACCTTAGTTACTGAATCCTGAAACAGCCGCTGCAAGCGCACATAGGGGTTTAACCTCCGCTCTTCCGGTGGAGGAGCATAGCGATAGCTATTTTCCCCCGACGGCACTTTTATTAAACCTAACTCTTTAATATCGCGAGACACAGTAGCCTGGGTTACCTTTAAACCCCGCGCTCTGAGTTCCTGAGTTAATTGCAGCTGGGTCTCAATGGATTTTTCGGCAATAATAGATAAAATAAGGTGTTGACGTTTAACCTTCTTCATCCCTCCTCGCCAGGGCCATCAATCTCTATTTCTATGCCGGCTACCTCCTTCCCGCAATTTTTCCCTTACCAAGCTATAAAAAGACCTCTCCCGGAGGCGTACCAAGCGGGTAGGTGTACTGGCACGCGAAGTTACAACTTGGTCACCATGGTTTAATTGCATCCCTTGCTGGCCGTCTACGGTCAGCATAACTTCGGCTCCCGCGGTATAAACCTTGACGTGGATTTCCTGGTCCCCCGGTACTACCAAGGGGCGAGCATAAAGGGTGTGGGGACAGATAGGAGTTAAAATCATTACCTCCAGTTCTGGTGAAACGAGAGGGCCACCGGCAGAAAGGGAATACGCAGTAGAGCCAGTCGGCGAAGATACAATCAAGCCGTCAGCCGTATAAGTATCTAGATAATCCGTGGCTACATAGACTTCCAGCTTGAGCATCCGAGAAAAGGCGCCTTTAGTAATAACGACATCATTTAAAGCTATAAAAGAAGCTTTTCTTTCTCTCCTCCACAGGCGACTTTGTAGCATCATACGCTCTTCTATGCTAAAGTCCCCCGCGAGCAACCGTTCCACTGAGGGAAAAAGCTCGTTTAATTCTATCTCCGTTAAAAAACCTAGGTGGCCTAGATTGACCCCTAAAATGGGAGTTCCTTTATCCGCTACCAGGCGCGCAGCCCGCAAAAGCGTACCATCTCCGCCTAAGGAGAGTAAGCAGTCTGCTTCGGTCAGCTCGTGAGGCCCTGCTCCTCTTTGAGGGCAGCCCAACATTGCAGCGGTGCTCTCCAGCACCAGGGGCTGTACCCCGCGTTTCTCCAGCCAATCCATCAGTTCTGAGGCCACAGGCCGTACCTGCGGTTTATTAAGATTAGCTATCAAGCCGATTTTTTGCAAAGCAGTCCCTCATTTCCCCAGCCCATTTCCTAAACCTAGCCAAGTAACTAAAGCTCCTACCGCTCCAGCCAAGGCGTACTTCCAGACAGCTGGTAGCCTCTCGAATCTATTATACCAGTTGTTCCCCAACCGAAAAGAGACACGGTGTATTTTCCGGCTCTCCATGTCCAACAGGAGGACCTCATCAGGCCGGTATACCAAAAAATATTCCAACAATTGCCGCCTAGTAGTGGCCCTTCCCGGTTCCTGGCCCTGGCGGCCGCTCTTAACTTCTACTATATAAATTTTACCCCCTTTGCGGGCCACTAAATCTGCCTGAACGGACCCTTTATATTCCCGCCCGTCTACTATCATTACTACGGGTACTCGGCGCTGAACATCGATAACCTTATAACCTCGTTCAGCTAATACATGGATTGCTTCTTTTTCCGCCTTTCTGGCCCGTCGGAGCCGGGCAGCAAGGTTTAGAGCTTGCCGCCTTCTAAACCACCACAGGGCCAGTACAACACCGGTTACCAGCCCCAGAAGAAAAAGGTCTGCGGCCACCAAGGCTTCACCCCTTTCCGCCCTGGAGCTCCTCATGGGCCCTGGTTACCACAGCAGGAACCAAATCTTTTACCTCCGCTAGCGTCAATCCCGGACAATTTAAGCCCAGCCATAAAAAGAACTCCCTGTTTCCTTTCGGTCCTAAAAGGGGAGAATGAGTAAGCCCCAAGATGGAAAATCCTTGGGCCTGAGCTGTAGCACAAACCGTTAGCAATACTTCACAGTGAATCCGGGGGTCGCGTACCACTCCTTTTTTTCCTACTCGTTCCGGCCCGGCTTCGAACTGGGGTTTAACTAAGGATATGACTTGCCCGTGGGATTGCAGGCAATTTAAGATAGCAGGCCATACCTTACTTAAGGAAATAAAAGAGAGGTCGAGGGTGGCCAGGTCCACTTTTTCGCCCAAGATCTCCGGCGTCAAATAACGGACGTTTACCCGTTCGTGAACTACAACCCGGGGATCCTGGCGTAAACTCCAGTCCAACTGGCCATACCCTACATCTACGGCATGTACCCTAAGAGCACCGTGCCGAAGCAAACAGTCGGTAAAACCACCGGTGGAAGCGCCGGCGTCTAGGGCTACCTTTCCTGCTGCCTCCACACCAAAAACTTGTAAGGCCCGCTCTAATTTTAAACCCCCACGGCTCACGTAGGGGAGAGACAGGTTTAAAATCTTGATCTCCGCTTCCGGATCCACCAGGCTACCTGGCTTGCTGATCTCCTTACCGTTTACCAAGACTTCTCCCGCCATAATGGCGGCCTGGGCCCGTTCGCGGCTGGGAAATAATCCCTTCTCTACCAGCAATACATCTAACCGTTTTTTCGTACTACCCACTGGATAACTCCTTTGCTGCTGCCGGACAGGTAGCCGGCAGCATACTCTCACCTTTTAATAACCTCTCCACCTCTGCCGCGATAGAGGTCGCGGTCAACCCCAAGTGCTCCCTTAAAAGTTCAGGTTTGCCATGGGTGACAAAAATATCGCCAATGCCTAAACATTTAACCTTAACCTCTGTACACCCTTCAGCAGCCAGGGCCTCTAAAACTGCGCTGCCAAAACCCCCGGCAATGGCATGCTCTTCCAAGGTAATTATATGTCCTGTTTGCCGGGCCCATTTTATAATTAACTCGGTATCCAGAGGTTTAACAAACCGGGCATTGATTACTGCTACTTCTATACCCCGCCCGGCCAAATCCTCAGCAGCCTCTAAGGCCGCATAAACCAGGGGACCCAGGGCTATAATAGCTGCCTTGCTACCCTCCCGTAAAACTTCTCCCTTGCCCACCGGTAACGGTTTGGCTGCTCCTACCAGAGGTACTCCTACCCCTTTACCCCGGGGATAACGCAACACCGCCGGCCCCTTAAGATTTAAGGCCGTGACCAGCATGTGGCGCAGCTCTTGCTCATCTTTAGGAGCCATTAAAACCATACCGGGTACACACCGGAGTAAAGCAATATCGAAAACGCCCTGATGGGTCTCACCATCTTCACCCACCAGGCCAGCCCGGTCCAGGGCCAGAGTAACCGGGAGGCCCATTAAAGCTATATCGTGTATTACCTGATCTACTGCACGCTGGATAAAAGTAGAATATATCGCTACCACCGGCTTTAAACCCATGGCTGCCAGACCGCCGGCCAAAGTTACGGCATGTTGTTCGGCAATTCCTACATCAAAGAAGCGCCGGGGGAAACGCCGGGCAAAGGGAATAAGCCCTGTGCCCTCCGGCATAGCCGCTGTAATGGCCACTATGCGCTCGTCCTTTTCTCCCTGCCGTACCAGCTCGGCACCAAAAACTGAGGTAAAAGTGGGAGGGCCGCCCTGGCCCAAAATCTCACCGCTTTGGGGATCAAAAGCTCCCACTCCATGGAAAACTTCTGGTCTGGCCTCAGCCGGAGGATAACCTTTTCCCTTTTTGGTGAGCACGTGCACCAGCACCGGCCCGCGCATACGACTGGCTTGCTGCAATACTTCTTTTAGTTGGGCGATACTGTGCCCGTCAATGGGCCCCAGATAGGTAAAACCTAGCTCTTCAAAAAGCATGCCCGGTATTACCAGATACTTGAGGCTGTCTTTTAAGCGTTCCATTAAACGCAAAAACTTAGGGCCTACACGGGGCAACCGCCTCAGCAAAATTTCCAGCTCTTCTTTGCTGCGGGAATAACGGGGATCCGTGCGCAAGCGTGAAAGATAGGCAGCCATGGCGCCTACTGGCCCGGCAATGGACATCTCATTATCATTTAATACTACAATCAAATCGGTCTTGAGGTGACCGGCGTGATTCATAGCCTCAAAGGCCATGCCACCGGTTAAGGCACCGTCACCGATAACCGCTACAACCTTAAAATTCTCTCCCTTCAGGTCCCGGGCCAGCGCCATACCCAAAGCCGCAGAAATGGAAGTACTGCTATGCCCAGTATTGAAAACATCATGGGGGCTTTCCGCCCGTTTGGGGAAACCGCTTAGGCCCCCAAACTGGCGCAAAGTAGCAAAACGCGGTCTCCGGCCCGTAAGGATTTTATGCACATAACACTGGTGCCCCACATCCCAGATAATTTTATCCCGAGGAGAATCAAAGACCAGGTGGAGGGCCAAGGTAAGCTCCACCACACCCAAATTAGGAGCTAGGTGGCCTCCGTTTTGGGCCACCACTCTTACTATTTCCTCGCGTATTTCCTGGGCCAGAGACTCCAGCTGCTCCAAAGTTAAGCGTTTTAAATCGGCCGGTGACGCGATATTATCCAGGATCTTCATTTTGCTTTACCCTTTCGTGGGCTATTATTGGTGAGGGGTTCCTTAGTAAACCTCTCTACCAAGGCTATAACTCGACCCACTAAAAATACTATTTCATCGGCTTCCCGTATAGCAAAACTTTTGCCCAGGGCTTTGCCCCCTACGGTTAGAGCAGCAATAATAGCTGTCATACCGGTGCTCAGCAGTATATTCTCCGCACCTTCACTCCCCACGAGACGAAAGAGAAGGCTGGCGCCGATGGCGCCGCTTATAGTTCCGCACACATCCCCCACTACATCGTTGGCAAAGCTGGCCACCCGATCCGCATTGCGCAGCAGCCATATAGCTTGTTTGGCACCGGATACTTTTCTAGCCGCCCGCGCATGAAGAGGGGGTTCGGAAGCAGCCGCCACCGCTATGCCTAAAATATCAAAGGCAATACCTGTAACGATTATAACCATTAACAGAACAAAGGATACCACCAGCGATCCCAGGCGGCCGATAAAGGTCTGAGAAATATATCCTATGAGTAGCGCCAAAAAAAAAGTGCCTGTCCCTATACTTAAGGCATTACGCCAGGGGCGCCGCCCTTGATTGCTACTACCCAAATACCCCTGCTTCCTTTCCCGGTATGTACGCTCCATATGAAAGTGGGTGGCAACCTGCCAGGTAAACGCTGTGGCTTAGGTCCAGTAGGATTTCCCGGCAACCTACCGCACGTCGCCGTAGCGGCGGTTTCCCTTTAAAGGTTGCCCTGTAACGTCGCCGTCTACAGGACTGGATTACCACTTAGCGCACACTTTAATCCCTGGCAGGTCTTACCGTAACGGTAAACAGCCTAGGAGTTTTCCTCAACAGTACTATCCATTCCCTAGCCTCTTTTGCAATTGTGGTTTCAACTGAACTGCCAGCGCTCCAGGCAGCGGAGCCGGACAGCAGCCTTACTAAGAAGGCCGGTTTCCACCACAACCGCTCAAGGCAGGCTACGCTGCAGCCAGCACCCGTTGTACCGACTGCAGGTTTCTACCCCAAGCCATAGTACTCGCTCCTGCCACGGGACTTTCCCACGCACTTGGGTCTCCGCGGAAGGAGGGTCCACGCCTACATGCCATTGTAGATCGCCCCCCTTCCTTAACTCCCAGCACCAACCCCCGACTGGGCGTCGGCAGCCAGCACCAGGAACTTCATCGGTGTGCCCTTGACGGATTTTTAGGCCCGTCTTCAGGAATGGTAGCACTGACTAGGATACTGTGCCACCCACTAAACTGATAGGCCTTATCTTTTTGATACTGTGTATTATACGGCATCTTAAAGCGTACAGCAAGGCGTAAGGCAGGGGACCACACTACGCTGCAGCCCACCAAGGTTTTTAGGTTCAAAGAAAGCTAAGCAGCCACCATGTACTTCACGATAGCTTATTCTTGCAAACTCTTGCTAGCTCTTGCGCTCTACTATATATTTAGCCAGAGCTACAAGGGGCCAAGCTCCTGCCCCCAGCTCTTCTGCTGTCTGGGCAGCCCGGCTAGCCAGTTCCTGTGCCCGCCGGCGAGATACTTCTATACCAAAACAGGCAGGGTAGGTAACCTTCTGCTTTTTTAAATCGCTGCCCACCGGCTTGCCCGTCTCATAAAATTCTCCTAATATATCCAGCAAATCATCCACAATCTGGAAGGCTAGACCTATATCTTCCCCGTACCGGCTCAATTTATCCAACTGTTCCTCTGTAGCTCCGCCCAACAGTCCCCCGATACGCACACAGGCCCGGATGAGACTGCCCGTCTTGTGGCGGTGAATATACTCTACCACTTGGGGATCGGGTGTCTGCTTTTCCGCCAGTATATCTACTACCTGTCCACCGACCAGGCCCTGGCTACCGGCCGCGCTGGCCAGCTCTTTGATAGCAGCCACTGTTGACTCCGGCGTGCTACCGGCCTCCACTTGCCTGGCCAGGAGTCCAAAGGCCTCAGTGAGCAAAGCATCGCCCGCCAGGATGGCTATGGCTTCCCCATAAACTTTATGGCAGGTTAAACGCCCCCGGCGAAAGTCATCATTATCCATAGCCGGTAAATCATCATGGATCAGGGAGTAAGTATGCAATAATTCCACGGCGCAAGCCGCCGGAAGCAAGCGGTCGTGGGGGCAGCCCACGGCTTCGCCCGCTGCCAGCACCAGAATAGGGCGCAGCCTTTTCCCACCCGCAAACAGGCTATAATGCATGGCTTCGTGAATAAGGGGGGGATAACAGTGGGGATCGGGCAAGTTGGCCTTCAGGGCTTCCTCAATGAGCTGCCTGCGCTCAGACAAATAGACCTCCAGATTCTTCATCTCTCCGTTACCCCCGGCAGCTCTACTTCCTGAATAACCAGTTCCCCATCTTCCCCGGCCATTAATACCTGGAGCTTATTCTCAAATCTGTTCAACTGTTCACGACAAAAACGCACTAAGCGTATGCCCTCTTGATAATAATCCAGGGCTTCTTCCAGCTTTAGCTCCCCGCCTTCCAGGGCCTCTACCACAGCCTCCAGCTTGGCCAGGGCCTCTTCAAAGGTCAATTTAGTTTCTTCTGCCAACTTCGCTCCTCCTCCAACTCTTCCACGAGGCAGTGAAGCGCCCCTGCTTGTAAGATAACCTCCACCTTCTCCCCTGCTTTCACTTCCCGGCTGGATCTTATTACCGGTCCCCCGCCTCGGTGCCGGCATACAGCATAACCTCTTCTTAAAATGGTCAAGGGGCTAGCTGCCTCTAAACGGGTTATTAGCAACTCCAGCTCCTTTATTTTTTCCTGCCAGCGATCCTTCCAGGCAGCGGTCAAGCGCTGTTCCAGGCCATCTACATATTGTTGCCGCCAGTAAATCTCATGCTGGGGACGGGCTAGGCCCCGGCTTCGGGCCAGACGCTCTACCTTGGCCCTCAACAAATGTACTTGCTGCAATATACTTCGTTGCAGCCTTCCTTGGAGGCCCAGTATCTCCCGCTCCAATTCCGCCCGCACGGGCACAGCCATTTCTGCTGCGGCCGAAGGTGTAGGAGCTCTCCGGTCGGCCACCAGGTCCGCAATGGTATAATCCGTTTCGTGCCCCACAGCCGCAATAACCGGGATGCGCGACGCATAAATAGCTCGGGCCACTTCTTCCGTGTTAAAGGCAGATAGATCCTCCGCCGAACCGCCGCCGCGGCCCACAATAATAACATCCACCTGTCCCCACCGGTTTAAGTTTTCTAAGGCCATCACTATCTCCTGCACTGCTGTGTCACCCTGGACAGCCGCTGGCGCTAGGACAATGCCCATCCCCGGGTAACGCCGGCGGATAACCGTCACTATATCGCGCCAAGCTGCTCCGTTTAAGGAGGTGACTACTCCTATACGGCGGGGAAGTTTAGGCAGAGGGCGCTTCCGGCTTTTATCAAAGAGACCTTCCTTCTCCAGCCGACTTTTTAATTCCTGAAGGGCTATTTCCAAAAGGCCCATACCCGCCGGAAAAAGGTCCTGGACGTAAAGCTGGTAAAGGCCATCCCGCTCATAGACGGAAATGTAGCCCCGGGCAACAACCTGGTTGCCGTTAGCGGGCCTGAAGTTAAGACCGCGGCAGCGGCCTTGGAACATAACACAGCGCAAAGCCGCTGCCTTATCCTTAAGGCTAAAATAAAGATGGCCAGAAGAATGCCACTTGAGGTTCGATATTTCACCCTTTACCCATACATTAGCCAGAAGGCTATCCCTGTCTAAAAGCCCTTTGATATAGAAAGTCAGCTCGCCGACACTTAAGATACGCTGCCGGACTAACACGTCCTCCGGGCGGCCTCCACAGTATTTTTAAGGAGCATAGCTATGGTCATGGGGCCCACGCCGCCGGGAACCGGTGTGATCCAGGAAGCCCTTTCGCTTGCGCTCTCAAAGTGTACATCTCCCACCAGCTTCCCGTCGGACAAGCGATTAATGCCCACATCAATGACCACCGCACCCTCTTTGATCATATCCCCGGTGATAAGCTCAGGTCTGCCCACTGCCGCCACCAGGATATCGGCCTGCCGGCATTCGGCAGCCAGATCAGGGGTGCGGGAATGGCAAATGGTTACGGTAGCATGCCGGGCCAGGAGCATCATGGCCATGGGCTTTCCCACAATATTGCTGCGCCCCACTACTACAGCCTTCTTGCCTTTAGGATCCACTCCGATTTTGTCTAAGAGCACCATGCACCCGTGGGGAGTACAGGGATAAAAGCACTTGTCGCCGATTGCCAGGTTGCCTACATTGGCAGGGCTAAAACCGTCTACATCCTTGTTTAGAGCAATGGCATCGATAACTTTTTTCTCATCGATGTGCTCAGGTAACGGTAGCTGGACCAGAATACCATGGATTCTTGTGTCGTGATTCAACTCTTCAATGAGCTTGAGGAGCTCTTCCTGGCTGGTAGTGGCAGTCAGGCGGTGTACTTCGGAGTAAATACCCACTTCTTCACAGGCGCGATGTTTGTTGCGCACATAGACCTGGGAGGCCGGGTCATCGCCTACCAGGATAACGGCCAATCCCGGGGTCACCCCTCGAGCTCTTAATTCTTCCACTTCCTTTTTCACTTCTTCCCGCACTTCAGCAGCAATCTTTTTCCCATCGATAATGTTAGCCATTCTTCTTATCCCCTTTCTCCCGTAGATAAGCATCAATGGCCCGAGCCGCCTTCTTGCCGGCACCCATGGCCAGAATAACCGTGGCCGCCCCGGTCACAATATCCCCACCGGCAAAAACGCCCTGGCGGGAGGTGGCCCCTGTGTCTTCATCAGCAGCAATGGTCCCTTTCTTGGTGAGCTCCAGGCCAGGCGTGGTCCTCAGCACCAAAGGGTTGGGCCCCTGGCCGATGGCGATAACGACAGTGTCCACTTCCATCCGGTACTCCGAACCAGGAATGGCTACCGGCCGCCGCCTGCCGCTTGCATCGGGCTCGCCCAGCTCATACCGGATGCAGGTCATACCGGTGACCCATCCCGCTTCATTGCCGTGAATCTCCACCGGACTGGTTAAGAAGTGAAATTCTACTCCTTCTTCCTCCGCATGTTCCACTTCTTCTTTCCGCGCCGGCATTTCCTCGGCGGAACGGCGGTACACGATCATGGATTTTTCGGCCCCGAGGCGCAAAGCCGTCCGGGCGGCGTCCATGGCTACATTACCGGCACCTATTACCGCTACCCGCTTGCCCACCTTGATGGGGGTAAGATACTCCGGGAAAAGATAGGCCTTCATTAAGTTAGTGCGGGTAAGAAATTCATTGGCCGAATAGACACCCAGGTAATTCTCTCCCGGTATGCCCATAAAGTACGGCAGACCGGCACCAGTACCTATAAAAACAGCATCATAACCATTATCCAGCAGCTCATCTACCGTTACCATTTTACCTACCACTGCATTAGTACGGATCTCTACTCCCAGGCTCCGTATATAATCTATTTCAGCCTGAACAATCCTCTTGGGCAGACGGAATTCGGGAATACCATACATTAAGACACCGCCGGGTACATGGAGCGCCTCAAAAATAGTAACTTGATGGCCCATACGAGCCAGATCTGCAGCTGCCGTCAACCCGGCCGGACCTGAACCGATCACTGCCACTTTAAAGCCCGTAGCAGGCACTTTAGGGGGAAGCTCACTGTCGCCCTGACTCAGCTGATAGTCAGCCACAAAGCGCTCCAGCCGGCCAATGCCCACCGGGTCACCCTTTTTAGTGAGGGTGCAGTACTTTTCACATTGATTTTCCTGGGGGCAGACCCGGCCGCAGATAGCCGGCAAATTGTTCTTTTCTTTAATCTTATTGATGGCTCCGATAAAGTCTCCCTCTTTGATAAGGCCGATAAAAGCGGGAATATCCACTTCTACCGGGCATCCCTGGCGGCAGGGGGCTTTTTTACACTGCAGGCAGCGCTGGGCTTCCTGTAAAGCCTGTTCCCTTGTATAACCCAAGGCTACTTCCTGGAAATTACGGATGCGTTCCGCAGCCGGTTGGGAGGGCATAGGGGTTTTCTGAAGATTTACTGGCATCGGCAACCACCTCTCTTCTCTTCGTGGAAAGTCAAAGCCCGAGCTTCCTCCTCTTTATACATGCTAAGACGGCGCAAAGCTAACTGCCAGTCCACCTGGTGGCCATCAAATTCCGGGCCGTCCACACAGGCAAACTTGGTCTCACCGCCCACACTGACGCGGCACGCCCCGCACATACCCGTACCGTCTACCATAATGGGGTTCATGCTGACGATGGTGGTAACACCAAAGGGCCTCGTAACCTCAGACACCGCCTTCATCATCACCGCGGGACCAATACCCCACACCCGGTTCACCTGCTTCTCCTGTAAAACTTTAACGAGCAGATCCGTTACAAAACCTTTATGCCCGTACGAGCCGTCATCGGTAGCTACCAGCAGCTCGTCTGATACAGCCCTCATCTCATCCTCTAAAATTAATAGATCGCGGCTGCGCGCACCTATTATAGAAATTACTTCGTTACCAGCTTCTTTAAGGGCCCTGGCTATAGGATAAATGGGTGCAACTCCCACGCCACCGCCTACACATACGACCCATCCATAATTTTCTATTTCTGTGGGTTGCCCCAAGGGGCCTACAAAGTCGGCCAAAAAGTCGCCCTCTTCCAGCTGGCCTAACTGCTGGGTAGTATAGCCGACCTCCTGGAAAATGGTAGTAATAGTACCTCGCTCGCGATCAAAATCAGCAATGGTTAGGGGGATGCGTTCGCCCGGCTCATCAATGCGCAAGATAATAAACTGGCCGGCCTGAGCCTTACTGGCCACATCTGGAGCTTTAATCTCCAGCAATTTAATGTTTTTAGCCAGTATCTTTTTTTTGACTATAGGGTACATATCATGCTCCCTCCCCAAAATTAAATAAGACTTTTCTGGCCTAACTTTTTATAATTCTGCTTAAAAAAGCATGTTCCTGCTAAAAAATCCAGCTCCCTTCCCTTGACCAAGAAGCACAGAAGGTTTAATATGAGTTAGGATTGGAGGTAGGCTATGTGGCCAAAACCAAGCATTATCTCTATCTCCTTAGCCTAGGCCATCTCATGACCGATGTCAACCAGGGTTTGCTACCAATTTTTTTACCTATATATAAAGACTACTTAGGCCTATCCTATACGGCTGCCAGCCTGGTAGCTCTCATTTCCAGCATCAGTTCCTCTGTAATTCAGCCCCTGTTTGGCTTCTGGTCTGATCGCAGGGCCCACCGCTGGTTAATTCCTGCGGGCTGTTTCCTGGCAACTATGGGCATGGCTTTGGCCGGTTGGGCTCCTAACTACCTCGCCTTTGTGGCCGCCGTGTTTTTAAGCGGTCTGGGGGTGGCCAGTTACCATCCGGAAGCTTCTAAAGCAGCCCACTATTTAAGCGGCCAGCACCAGGCCAGCTCTATGGCTATTTTTTCTGTAGGGGGTAATTTGGGTTTTGGCCTGGGGCCCTTGGCAGCCGGTTTGCTCCTGGCCCATGGCGGACTGAAGGCTTCACCTCTGTTGTTGATACCTGCAGGGTTACTGTCTCTGCTCCTTTGGCGCTCGCTGCCCTACCTTAGCCGAGCCGAAGCTGTGCACCAGGCCGGAAAAGCAAGTACCAGACCTCAAGACTTAAATAAAGCAACCGGCGCCAACAATTTAAAAGCCCTTTTACTTCTCCTGGTAGTGGTAATAATGCGCTCTTGGCTTCATGCAGGGCTAACTAATTACATACCCTTTTATTATATAAACTACTTACATGGTGATCCAACCTTCTCTAGTGCTTTGCTCACAGTTTTTCTCGTTGCCGGCGCGGTAGGCACTCTAGTAGGCGGCAAGATGGCCGATCGCTGGGGATGTAAAAATATCATTTTACTATCCATGGCTATAATGGTTCCTATCGTCCTGCTCTTCCCCCATATCAAAGGGCCCTGGCTATTCCTCCTTCTAGCCCTGGGAGGTTTTGTCCTCATCTCCACCTTTGCCCCGACCATTGTCCTGGCCCAAAACCTCATGCCCGCGCACATCGGTATGGCCTCTGGCTTAATGATGGGCTTCGCCATCGGGACGGGCGGATTGGGACTTTTCCTACTGGGAATAGTTGCCGACGCTTTAGGCGTGCCTGCAGCCATATCCCTCATGGCCCTCATACCCGCCGCGGGCTTCGCTCTAACCCTATTTTTACCTGAAGCACACCATGGAAAACTAAGCAGAGCCCTCTAAACCCAAGAGGGCTACCCCCACAGCATTGTCCGTGCTGTACTCTGGTGCGGCGAAATATAACCTGGCCCCCACGGCCCTGTGCTCCAGGCGATGGCGCAGCCGTTCCCTTAAAAAAAGATTGGCCGCTACTCCACCGACAATCAAAATGTCTCTCCGGCCTGTTTCTTCTACTAAGGGCCTTAAGACCTTTTCTAAAGTGTTGGCAATACACCTCTCCACTGCCCGGGCTACGGCTGCCGGGGGTGCTCCCCGCCGGACCAGCCTTTCTGCGTGTGCAGCTGGTCCCGAAAAGCTAAAATTATATCCTTGCACAGCCGAAGGCAGGGTAATTTCCTCGTCATCCCTATCGGCCTCACGGGCCAGGCGCTCCAGGTGTGGACCGGCCGGAAAGGGCAGGCCCAGCATCACCCCTACCCGGTCGACCAGCTGGCCGGCATGAAGATCGGTGGTGCCGCCAACCAGTTTAACGATAAAACCCCCTTTTTCCGGTGTCACCAATAAAACTTCCGAAGTGCCACCTGAAAGGTGTACGGCAATGAAAGGGTGCCGCGCAACCAAATTAGCTGACCACAAACCCGCTCGCAGATGGCCTTCCTGATGGGTAGTGGACCAAAAAGGTACCCCCAAACCGGCAGCCAGAATTCGTCCCTGGCCGGAAGAAACCACAAAGACGGGCATATAGGACCCGGCCACCGGCCGCGGTTTAATGGATGCGGCCACGATTTTGATTTCTTGGGGAGGAACAACTTTAAAGGCTTTTTCCAAAATCTCGGGCAGATTGTTTATATGCTGAAACACCGCCATGGACTGCTGCAGGCCACACTCTCCCTCGGGAACTCGCAGCAGTTGGCGGTGGTCAAAAAGCACCTTTTGTTTTTCATCCACTAGGGCCACAGAAGTGGTGTAACAGCTGGTATCAATGCCCAGAACAGCCACCTGAACTATCCTCCAGTTTCCCCTTGACCTTCCCTGCCTCCACGTCTCGCCGGATACTGTCCAAAACGCCATTGATAAAGGGCCCAGCCTCTTCCCCACTGAAGGCTTTGGCCAATTCGATTGCCTCGTTGATGGTCACTGAAGGCGGGATTTCTTCTCGTAAGTAAAACAATTCATACAGGCCCAGGCGTAAGATATTGCGGTCTACAGCAGGCATCCGGTCTACCTGCCAGCCAATGGCGTATTGTTCAAGCAGTTTATCCAGTTCCCGGCGGTTGTGCAAAACCCCAGAGACCAATTCCCGCGCAAAGGATACATCGGGAGGAAGCAGTTCGTTCTCTTCTAAAACATGTTGAAGGGCTATTTCTTCGGGAGTACGACCCACATCCACAGCAAACAAGGCTTGCAGGGCTGCCATTCTCGCCTTCCTTCTACTCACTTAAGCCTGCTCTCCCCTCTCTACCAGCGCCTGCCAAATAGACGTTCCCACAAGTCTCCTATACTCTGACGATCGTCAATCCGACGGCCAACAAAGTAGCCCAGAGCTACGCAAAAGGCTATAAAAAGAGCTTTGCCCAGACCCAGGACAGCCACTGTTAGGCCAAAAAGCAAGCCCAAACCTATCCCGCATATTTTGCCGCGGTGTTCACGCCACATTTTTAGAACCCTATCCCAATCCAATCTGGCTTCACCCCGCTATTCTACCCGCCTCACGCTGTCCTGGAAAATACCATTGATTAAGATGCGCACTTCTACGCTCTCTAAACCTGTGGTCCCGGTTATGTAGTTGCGCACCGTTTCCTGGAGAGTTTGGGCTAGAGCTGGCAAATTTTGCTCTGGGGTAACACTAACCTCCAGTAAGATAGCTACACCCTCCGGCAAGATTTTGACCCGGGGCTTCACTTCCCGAATCCCTTTAACCTGGCGCGACGCCCGTATCACCAGATTTTCCAGAGCACTCAAGGTAATAGTTACTTCCCCAGCATCTCCACGAAGGAGCAAGGCCTGCTCTATGTTCCTGGACGGTACACGTATACTGGCTAAAAAGAACCGTAAGGAGAGCAAGAACAACACCGCCGCCACAATACCGCCCGCCAGGCGGTAATCCAGGTTCGTCAGGGTAAACTCATACAAATCAAGGAGTATAGTCCAACCGGCGCTAGTGGCTACCAAAGCCAGGCTCAAGGCACCCATTAACAATGAATAAAGGGCGAGAATCGCCCGTTCCCAAGGCTGCACCTCTCCAAGCCCTCCCTAGCGTACCCGGCTTGGCTCTTCTTCAGCCGCCTTCTCCTGCGGGAAGGCCACTCCCTGCACGTGCACGTTGACTTCTACTACCTTTAAACCAGTCATGCTCTCAATAGACCTTTTAACCCTTTCCTGTATTTTCATAGCCACGTCGGGTATCCTTATACCATACTCAACTATTACAAAAAGATCTACTGCGGCCTCCTTTTCCCCTACCTCTACTTTAACTCCCTTGGAAAGGTTTTTCCGGCCGAGCATCTCAGCGATTCCACCAGCAATGCCCCCGCTCATCCCGGCCACGCCTTCCACTTCTGTTGCTGCCAGCCCCGCGATGATGGCCACTACCTCATCGGCTATCCTGATAGATCCTAATTCGGTCGCTACCTCGGGGGTTACCATAGCTTTTGTTTCCATATCTCTTACACCTCGCCTTTCCCTATTTTCTACATTATACCAAAGGCCGTTGCTCACTACAACGGCCCTTTACCTACTCTGATAGCCGACGTTGAATGAAATTCGTATATACTTCACCCCGCCGGAAAAAGGCATTATCCATGATTTTTAAGTGGAAGGGGATAGTAGTAGTTACCCCCTCTATTGCCATCTCCTGCAAAGCCCCGCGCATACGAGCTATAGCCTCAGCCCGGGTAGGCGCCCAGGCGATTACCTTGGCAATGAGGGAATCATAAAAAGGCGGTATCTCATACCCGGCATAGAGAGCGCTGTCTACTCGGATGCCGAATCCGCCAGGCGCATGATAACGCTCCACCCGGCCGGGAGTAGGGCGAAAATTATGAGCAGGATCTTCGGCATTGATGCGGCATTCCAGGGCATGGCCCCGGATTTGAATATCTTCCTGCCGGTAGGATAACTTCTCGCCGGCAGCAATAAGGATCTGCTCTCTTACAAGGTCGATGCCTGTAACCTCTTCCGTAACCGGGTGCTCCACCTGGATGCGAGTATTCATTTCGATAAAATAATATCTTCCGTATTTATCCAGAAGAAATTCCACCGTCCCGGCGCTAAAGTAACCTGCGGCCTCCGCTGCTTTTATGGCTACCTTACCCATCTCCTGGCGTAACTCAGGGGTTAGCCCGGTCGAGGGGGCTTCTTCTAGAACCTTTTGGTGCCGACGTTGTAGAGAACAATCCCTCTCCCCTAAGTGTATGAGATGCCCGTGGGTATCACCTAAGATTTGAAATTCAATGTGGCGAGGTTCCTCAATGTACTTTTCCAGGTAAACTTGAGCGTTACCGAAGGCAGCCTCAGCCTCTTGCTGAGCTGTCTGGACTGCCTGGCGCAACTCCGCCGGATTCTGGGCCACCCGCATCCCCCGGCCGCCACCACCTGCTGCAGCCTTTACCAGCACCGGGTAACCTATTTCCTTGGCCACAGCCAGGGCTTGGTCCACATCCTTGACCACGCCTTCCGAACCCGGTACCACCGGTACACCAGCCGCGATCATGGTCGCTCTGGCAACTGCCTTATCCCCCATAAGCTGGATAGAGCGCGGCGAAGGACCTATAAAGGTAAACCCAGAGGTGGCACACATTTCGGCAAAGTAAGCGTTCTCGGCCAAGAAGCCATAGCCGGGATGGATAGCATCCACCCCTGTAACCTGGGCAGCAGCTATAATATTGGGGATGTTGAGGTAACTGCGCCCGGCCGAGGGGGGTCCGATACAGATGGCTTCATCCGCCAGTTTCACGTGCAGGGAGTTTCTATCGGCTTCAGAAAATACCGCCACTGTTTTGATCTCCAGCTCCCGGCAAGCGCGGATAATTCGCACCGCTATTTCTCCGCGGTTAGCAATGAGGATTTTCCTGAACACGGACTGACTACTCCTTTGCTAAACGGAAGAGAATCTGGCCGTATTCTACCGGCTGGCCGTTTTCCACCAGAATCTCCACCACCCGCCCCGGCACATCCGCCGTTATCTCATTCATCAATTTCATAGCTTCAATAATACACAGGGTCTGCCCCGGCTTAACCCGGGTACCGACCTCCACGAAGGGCGGAGCGTCAGGAGCCGGCGCGCGGTAAAAGGTACCCACCATAGGCGCTCGTATCTCTATGAGTTCGCCAGCAGGCGGCGCCTCCTCCTTGGCCGGCGCAGAAGTCGCTTCCTTTTGAGCAGGAGAGGAAACCTCTAGCACCGGCTGAAGGCCAGCACCTCCCCTCTTAATGTTAATTTTAACTCCCTCACTCTCCAGGCTGAGTTCAGTTACTCCTGTCTCTTCCAGGGCCTTAATAAGCTGGGTGATATCCTTCAGGTCCACCCTGCCTTTCACCTCCTTATGGGCAGTAGCCTCTTGGGGAGCCGGACGGCGCCCGGGGTTGAGTTTCCCTGCCCGCCTGTTTTCTAAAAACTTGCGGGCCACCTGCGGGAAAAGGGCATAAGAGATTACATCTTCTTCGCTTTCCGCCAGATCCCCTATTTCCCGGCGGGCCTGTTCCAGGCGGGGCTCCAGGTAATCAGCCGGACGGCCCGTAATGGGTTCTTCGTCCCCTATAATCTTCCGCTTTATATCTTCGCTAATGGGGGCCGGTGGCTGGCCATAGTAACCTCTTACATAATTTTTAACCTCTTCCGGTACTACCTTATACCTTTCCCCCAATAAAACATTTAAAACCGCCTGAATACCGACAATCTGGCTGGTAGGCGTAACCAGGGGAGGATAACCCAGCTCGGCGCGTACCCGCGGGATTTCCTCCAGCACTTCATTAATGCGGTGGGCTGCCTTCTGCTCCTTGAGCTGGTTGACCAAGTTGGATATCATGCCCCCGGGTACCTGGTGCTCGAAAACCCACATATCAGTGAGCCGGGTCACACCCCGCTCATAACCCAATTCCCGCCGCAAGTCATCAAAGTATCTGGCTATATCGAAGAGTAAGTGGAGATCTAGACCCGTATCCCAGGGAGTTCCGGCTAAAGCCCGCACTATGGTCTCCACCGGTGGCTGAGAAGCACCGAAGGCTAAAGGAGTGGAAGCCGTGTCCACCACATCTACTCCGGCCTGCACCGCTTCCAGGTAAGCGCCCAGAGCCAAACCCCCAATATAATGGCTGTGCAACTGGACCGGCACGCTCAAGTTTTCCTTGAAAAGCTTTACCAGTTCATAGGCCGTAAAGGGCGCCAGCAAGCCAGCCATATCTTTAATACAAATAGAATCTACCCCCATGCTTTCCAGCTCACGGGCCACCTGCAGATAATGCTCGGTGGTATGCACAGGGCTGATGGTATATACCACCGTCCCCTGTACATGGGCGCCTTCCTTTTTGGCTACCATAATAGGTACTTCCATATTGCGCAAGTCATTTAAAGCGTCAAAAATGCGGATAATATCGATCCCGTTGGCCACCGCTCTGCCGATAAAGGCGGTTACCACGTCATCGGGATAATGTTGGTAGCCCACCAGCGATTGCCCCCGGAGGAGCATCTGCAGAGGAGTGCGTTTAACATATTTTTTGATAGTGCGCAAGCGCACCCAGGGGTCTTCATCCAGGTAGCGCAGGCAGACATCAAAGGTAGCGCCGCCCCATACCTCCAACGAGTGGTAGCCCACACTGTCCAGCTTTTCTAATATGGGCAACATATCTTGCAGGGTCATCCGAGTAGCCCATAAGCTCTGATGCCCGTCGCGGAGGGTAGTATCCGTAATCTTGACAGCCGCCAACTCGGCTTTACCCCCTTGTTACAGCCATATTTCTTTGGGAGTGCACCTTGCCCTATTATATAGAACTTTAGCTTTAAGAAGCAATATCTTCGGAAGATGTATACATTATATCTGCTAATCCACCATATCTTCACCGGTCATTTCTAGATACATCCGTTTTTGGAACCGAGCGTCTAACAAGTCTTCCTCCACAGCCTTCTTTGTAAGGGTAAAGGCGGCCACTGCCTCCAATTCCTCGTAGGAAACTTCTTGGAACAACCAAAACAATTTTTCCAGCCTGTCCTTTTCCAAAAAGGCCTTTACTTCTAATTGAAGCTTGTTGACCATAACGTTTTTAAACACCTCACTTATTATAAGTGATAAAATCAAATAGCGCCTTGGCAGCCGCTTCTGGTCCTTTAAGCTCGTAGCCTCGTAAACCCAATTGAGTTCTTAACTGTCCTACTTTTACTCCGGTAGCCAACATCTGAGCCAGATATTTACGGGCCAAGGCATCATGTTGTTCGCGTTTTTGGGGTGCTCCAAAGGGGTTGGCAAAATAAGTATGGGTTAACCCCTCTTCGTCTGTGGTACCTTTAGACAATCGGGCTCCTTCGCTAAAAATCTCTAAAGCGCTCTCTACATCGGTAAATAAATCAATATAGGGGTGATTAGAATCTACTGGTTCATAGTTATTGGCATAGAGAAAAAGATCTACCGGGTAACCTGCTATAACATCCTGGTACTTTGTTATGGGAATCACCAGACGAGCGTTCTTCTTATGAGGGTTCATGAAAATACTCCGGTCTATTTCTTCATAGGCAAAACCCGGGGCTAAATCATCCAAGCGCACAAAAGCCCCGATCTCTGTTCCTATAGCTACTACCTTCCCCTGCTTATCCAGGCGTAGGGAGCCCATATCGTCAAAAATTATAGTTAACTTGCGCATATAAACGTCGGCCAAAACGCGGAAGGCTTCCAGGGTTTCCGATTTTCCTGCACCGCTATCACCAACCAATACCACATTGGCGCTCTCCCCAGTGCGAAGTACAATTCTGGCCATAGCTCCATGAACAGGTAAATACCCGCGGTCAATGGCAATAATATTGTGGAGAGTGAGGGCCATCTTTTTAAAATACCCGAAATAGTCTACATCGTCGCTTCGCCCGATAAAACCTACTACTATACCTGCTCCCTTATCTTCAAAATAACATGTTTGACGCTTACCCAATGTCTCGGGGTCAATACCAAAAATTAATATACCTTCAGGCCGACGTTCATAAATTTCCATGGGAGCAGCCAATTCAAATAAATTAGCCAGGCTGGCTCCCAGGGGCAAATAGCGCTTGTGAAAATAAATAAAAATCAACAAGTCACCGACTTTGGCAGGATAGCAAATCCAATCCTTAACGTTAAATTGGGCTCGTAATAAGGGATTTTCCGTTACGGGGATAAACATCCCTTTCCGGTAATTGCGCTTAGGATAATACACCAGAGGAGGTTCGATCACTGCCAGGCGTATAAAGGGTATCTCCTGCAAAGGGGCATATTCTTCCCCGGGCACATTCCAGGGAATTTTTTCAGCCAAAATACCTACCCCTGCCCCACACGGAAGTTGCCGGTAAACCCGGGGAAGTTTATCCATAAGATTAGCACAGATTTGCCGATAAGTTTCCAGCACAAGATTCTTAAATCTCTCATTAAGTTTAATGAACTTGTGATGATCACTAGCTGTTTCTCCCATGTGGTGTTGCCCGTCATCGATAATTAAGAAGCGGGCATGTTTTCGCCAGAAGTTATATAACCCCTCGATGAAATCATAAAGGAGCGAGGGATAAGCTAGGGCCTTGGTATAAGCAGGCTGTCGTTTAATAATTTCATCCGGCCGGTAATCGGTAAGCATTAATAATAACTCTGTAAAGGCTTCGAGGTCGTATTCACCGCTGGAGGAACGAAAAGATTGCAGGGCTTCCAGCTCGGGGGCTTTGCGCTCCTCCAATTGCTGCAAAAACTCCGTTAAAATACCCCAGAAAGCTCTGCTTTTCAACATATCGGCTGCTGTTTCACAAGGACTGGGTCCCAATATTATGACGCTGTTTTCCCGGATTTCATCTGCCAACTTTTTACCCTCCTCACACGTGTGTTTAAAATAAAAAAGACCAACAGATGTACTTTCCCTGTACACCTGTTGGTCTACTATCCGGCAGTTCTTCTTGCCCTTAGACCAACCGCCGGCCAGCGGACCCCTTTAGGATGTTGAACCCTTCCCTTGCCTCCCCCGAAAGGTGGCCAGAGAATAGTCCCCCATCCATAAAGGTATTATAAACTACATAATACGAGCGCACAATAGGATGATCAATTACTTGGGCAATTTAGCTTCTAAATCATCATCTAAAGTAAAGACTATAATCCTCTCCCCGGTAATGGTACTTATATCTGTATGCAAGCTGACAACGTTTTGTCCCGTGTATTCTTTAATCATCTTTTCCAATACCGGACGTGAATTCTCCAAAAGCTGAGTTCTTATTTTTTTGATCAATATTTTTCCTTCCTGGGTCTGGGCCAAATGTTGTTCTGCTGGAGTTAATACTCCTTTGAGGCGAACATAGATCTGGTCTTGCAAAATAAAAGTCTTAACTTCTTGAGGCCCTCTGCCTAAATATTCTTTTTCGAATTTCATTAGTGCTTTACTAACCTCATCCTCCAGCTGGCCTTTCCTCACCATTAAGCTCTCTCCCCGGATATGTCCACAACCGTCTATTATTATAACATATGAACTACTTTTGGGGTATAATACTGATCTGCTCCCTGGGGCGGCCGGTCGAACGGGAAACCAGGTCACCAATTTTATTAGCATCCTCTTCGGCAAACTTATCCGCCATAACAATAACATTTACCGCATTGGGTTGGATAAAGACGGCTGCTTCCTTGTATCCCTTAGCCACAATCAGCTTTTCCAACTGGAGCTCCAGATCCATTTGTTTAGTCAGTTCCACCAGCCGCTTCTGGGCCTCCTGCTTACCTTCACCGCCGGCATTGGGATTGTCGAGGATTTGCTTTAGGAGCTCTATCTGCTGGCTGCGCCGGCGATCGCGTTCCAGCCGGTACTCCACAAAAAAGGCTGTACCTCCCTGACCGGCCTTATTACTGGCCTCTTTCATAATATCTTCGGCCTTTATTTCCACCCTTGAGGATTGGGGGGCAGGAGCTGTTACCTTGGTTAAATCCTTGGTGCTCTCCTGCTTGGCCGTTTGCCTGGCCGGCCCTTCAACAGGTGTCTCCAGATCGCTTTGACGCATTCCCTGTTGTTCGCCCTGCACCAGATAAGCTAAAACTCCAAAGGTTAACACCAGCGCTATCAAAACGCGCATTTTATCGTTGATTTTTATTTTCATTATTGATTTCACTCTCCTTACCGGGTTTTATTTGGAATGGCGCATGGGCAAAACCTGTACTTGATGGGGAGCGAGGGCCCACAGGGTCTGAACGGCTTCCGTGAGCCGGGCCCGGATCAGAGGATCATTTCCTCCCTCGGCGACCACCACCACTCCCTGAATCTGAGGTTTAGATTCCCGTACCACCACCGGTTCTTCCCCCTGGAGGGTGCTGGTACGGGCCAGCACCAGCTGCCCGTCCTCGTTGGTTTCGGTGGTCACTCTGGTACCGCCGCTCTTATCCTTTTCTTCGGTATTGCGCTTAGTAGCCCTGGTATTGGTGGCGTATTCCTTAATGGGCGTAGCAGCTAAAGAAACGCTTACCTTTACCCGCCCGGCTCCCTCTACTTGCTCCAGGATAGCCTCCAGTTCGCTCTCCAAAGCCCGGGCCGTGGTGAAGAGCTCGCTAGCCTGGACATTTTCCTTGGCAGCTGTCTCCTGGACGGGGGGACGCGCCCCTGATTTCCTGTTACCGGGCTCCGCTATATTACTTATGCTTAATACCAGGGTGCCCAGTACCAGAACACCCACCCCCAACCACAAATACCACGGGGGTTTCCCCGGTAATCTTAAGCCTTTAAAAAGGTTTTCTTTGCCCATTTCCATCACCTCCCCTTTACTACTATCACTCCAGGATCCAAACCATAAAAGAAAGCCAAAGTCTGTTTAATTCTGGCTGCTATCTCCTGGTCTTTCCCGGCTCCGGCAGGTTTCTCGGGTATGAGAATTTCTGGCGGCTGGGGCTCTTCTTCCGCCAACTCCACGGTCACCACCACGCCCAGGATTTTCCCTATCTGAGATTTGCCCTGCTCCACCTCTACCTCTACTTCGGCCGTTTTCACACCCGGTATTAGGGAGATCAGAGCGCGCATCTGGCTGGCCACCCTTTTGCGAAAGATTTCCAGAGCCGCCTCCTCGCTGGCCGTTGCCCAGGTCTGGGCCGGGCCGACAGAGCTCTCCCTTAGACTGTTAGGGCGCAGATCCCAGGCCATAACATCTAAGACCTCGCCCCGGCTAAAGCTTTCTGCCAGTGGGGACAGAATAGCTACTAGAATAAAAAGGCCGAGCACCAGACGGACATATCTACTCATGGCTCGCTGGGGCAACATCATCTCTAAAAGCCCTGCCAGAATAGCAATTAATGCTACCTGCCGCACTATTTCTCCTATTATCTTGAGCAACCACCTCACCTACCCTCGAAGGGCCACTACCAGATTGCCTAAAGCCACCAACACGCCTATGGCCAGGTAAAACATTATAGTTACGGCTATAAGACAGGCGAAGACCAGTAGCAGACCGCCTCCCATCCCTTCTAAAGCGTCAGACAACTGGTTTTCCCCGAAGGGCTGCACTAAAGCTGCAGCCAGTCTGTATATAAGGGCCAGGGAAACAATTTTAATCATAGGAAAGGCAGCGAGGAAAAAGATAATAACAACGCCTACTAAGCCCACCGCACTTTTTAAGAGTAAAGTAGTACCGGCCACCGTACTTACAGCATCGGAAAGAATTTTCCCTACCACCGGCACAAAAGCTGAGGTGGCAAATTCGGCGGCCCTTAAACCCAGACCATCGGCTACCGACCCGGCAATACCGTAAACCGAAAGCACTCCTGTAAAGAGGGTAAGCATAAGCCCCAATAAGGCCAAAGAAAACTGGCGCAAAAGCCCTGCCAGCCTGCCTATTTGAAAACGGTCGGAAATCTGGCTAACTACTCCTAAAATGGCTCCGCAATAAATTAGAGGGAAAACAGTGGTACGGGTTAACGTTTTAGCAATGGTTAGGCTATAAATGAGCACCGGATGCAACAAAGTGGAACTGGTTAAGCCCCCGCTGGCCGCAAGTAAACTCACCAGCATAGGCAAAAGGGACTGAAAAAAACTTACCATACGGTCAATGGCCTGGCTGGCTGTCTCCAGAGCCAGGGTAAAGGAGGTCAGCGCCAGTCCGGCTAAAGCCAAAAATACGATACCATGGGCTACCTTGCCGGCCGTACCCTCGCCCAGTGAAGCCTGCAAATTTTGCAATACCGCAGCCGCTACCGCCAGGATTACCAGCTGGCTCAAAAGCTTTGTGCCGGCCCAGAGTTCACGAAAAAGATAACGCCCCAGCCCTTGTAAAATCTCTCCCGGCTCCACCGGCAAACGTCCTTCGCGCAAGTTTTGCCACATCTCGCGCCAGCTTAAAGGGGGCATATAAGCGCCCACTTCTTGTTCTAACTCCCTTAAGTACCTGTCCAGGCTTTCTATATTTAGCCTTCGTATCTGTTCATCTAAGTGCCTGTCCAGTACCGAAACAACCTCGCGCTCTTCTCCCCTTAGCAGGGGGATAGCTTCCTGGGCCCACGTTAAAAGGGGGTTGACCAAAAGGAGTATGGCCAAGAGGATTAAAGTAGATAAAACCCTGTCTTTCACCTTTTCACCTCCTCTTGGCTTTTAGGGCAACAACTTCACAATGCTTTCTAAGATGGCCACAATGATGGGGATGGCCAGCACCATTATAAGCACCTTGGCTGCCAGCTCCACTTTGCTGGCCACAGCGTTCTCCCCGGCATCCCGGCAAACCTGGGCTCCAAATTCCCCCACATAGGCAATACCGATTATTTTTAACACGGTAGTAAGGTAAAAGCGGTTTATGCCCGCATGATCGGAAAGGTCGGTTAAAACCTGGATAACCGCCCCAATTCGGTCAAATAGGAGGAGGAAAATAACAGCGCCCACCACCAGACTTATAAGGAGCGCCGTCTCCCGGGCCTGGGCCTGCCGTACAACTACAATAATCAGAGTAGCTGTTAAGGCTAAACCAACAATTTGAAAAATCTCCATAACAGTACTCCTTTTAATAGAGCTGGAAGACAGCCCGTACAGCATTAAATAGCTCCATAATGACCGGGATTACCCATAGGAGGGCAATGGCCAAGCCCGCCAGTAAGGTCATATAAGCATACTCATCTCGGCCAGCCTGTTTTAAGAAGGTATAAAAAATGGTTATAATAATGGCCAGGGCTGCCAGGCGAAAAATTAAACTGACATCAACTGCTAACATCCCTTTCTCTCCTTTCAATACATTAACAGGACTAGAGCCGTACCTAAGAGAAAACCTAAAGTTCGCCACATTTTACCCTGGCGATTGGCGGCTTCTTCTGCAGCAATTAGCTGGCGGCTCAAGTGCTGCCGGGCCAGTTCCAGATTCTTAACCTGATCTTCCCGGCCGGAAGCTCCCAACCCCTGCCCCAAGGTGCGCAAAACATCCAAATCCGCAGGCGTCAGAGCGCTTTTCTGGCCTAAAGCTTCCAATCCCTGTTCCCAGGCTTGTGCTGCCGGGAGGCCCCGTTCTTCCTGTAAAAGCTTAGCAGCTACCCGGAAGAGAATAGCCACTGGCTCGCCCAGCCTCTCCCCTATCCTGGCCAGCGCCACCGGAAGGGGGGTAGCAGTGTAAACAATCTCCGTCTCCAGCATTTTCAGCCCAGCATTCAAAGTCCGCAATTCCGCCGGCCGGGCGAAATAAGCTTGGGCAATACCTAAACCTAAAAAGCCGCAGCTCAAAATCACCAGTCCTGCACCAGCCAGCTTCAGCACCTTTCCTTCCTCCCGCCTGTAACCTGGGGTATGTGCCTTCGGGGGCCGGCCAACAAAACTTTGCCGTTTCCACCTTCCATTACGGCTTCGACTGTGCCGGGGCCTAGACTCCGGCCCAAGATGACCAAGCGCTGCCATACTCCCTGCTCCAAAAGATAAGGCCATCCCGGCCGCCTCTTTAATTCCTCCACGCTGGAAGCATGAACGCTGGCCAGCAAAGTGACTCCCGTGTGCAACACTTCTTGGAGGGCTTCTAACTCTGCCGGCCTGCCCACTTCATCGGTGGCCACCACATCCGGGCCCATGGACCGGACCAGCATGAGCAGGCCGCTCACCTTGGGACAGCGGTCCAGTACATCGGTTCGCGGACCCACATCTAGCTGGGGTATGCCCTGGTAACAACCGGCAATTTCTGACCGCTCGTCCACCACCCCGACATTAAGGCCCGGCAATCCGAGTTCCGGCACACCCGTACTGAAAGAGCGGATAAGATCTCGTAAAAGGGTTGTCTTACCGCAACGGGGCGGGGAAAGCAATAAAATATGACAGGGACGGCCATCGGCATTTAAAAGATAAGGAAGAATAGGACGGGCACAGCCGATTATACTGCGGGCCAGGCGAATATTTAAGCTGCTAATGTTCTTTAGAGTGAGCACTTCTCCCCTTTCCACCACCGCTTCGCCTGCCAGGCCCACCCGGTGGCCCCCTTTAACAGTCACATATCCCGAACGCAACTCATTTTCCAGGGCATAGAGGGAATTATTAGTCAAAGCCTGCACCGTATGCTGCAAATCCTTTATCCCAACTTGATAACCCTCACTTCTTTCTAGGGTAAGCCTCCCTTCGGCGGTGACCCAACCTTCCCCTCCCATCCAGCGCAGGTTTAGAGGTTGTTGACAGCGTAATCGTATTTCCTCCAGGCTTTCTTGGATAGATATGGGCAGCTTGAGGAGAATTTCTTTTAGCTTAGCAGGCAAAATATTTAAAACTTCCGTAACCCTAGCCAGGGGAGGAGAAGCTTCGGTACTTATCAGTTGAAAAGTAGCCAAGTCATTCTACCTCCCTGCAATAATGCTTATTACCCTCCTGCCAATTTTATGCAAAAAATAAAGCCCCGGCCTAAAACCAGGGCTTTCCTTACAAGCTAGTAATTTTTAGATATCTTCGGTATCCGTATCGTCTTTACCCCTATTTTTATCTGCCTCGCTTAAGGAGGTTAAATGGCCTTCCCCTGCTTCATTTACAAAGACAACGGCATTACAATTAGGGCAAGTAACTTCCACTACATCTTCGTCATCCAGGACATCGGCGTCAAAACAGACTATTTCATGGCATTTGGGGCACTCAACCTCTACATAATCCCCTTCGTCTTCATCTTCTTCCTCTTCATCCTCATCCTCATACTCTTCTTCGTCGTCATCGTAAACCTCATCTTCTAAGTCATAAAGATCTTCATCAATATCTTCCAGATATTCTTCCAGCTCCTCATAGTCTTCATGCAGGTCATGGAGGGCTTCGGCCATATCCTCCAGGAGGGACACTATTTCCTGCAGCACGCGTCCTTCTTTGCTATCCTCCAGTTGGAGCCCGGCTATCAAGCCCTGAATGTACGCCACCCGCTTGCGCAAATCTCTCACCTTAAGGCACCCCTTTCAATTTTTATTATTAATTTACCTTTCCCTAGACCCTTTCAATATATGCTCCGGTCCGGGTGTCAATCCTTATTACATCACCTACTTCGACGAAGAGGGGCACCTGGACCACAGCACCCGTCTCTACTACTGCCGTTTTAGAGCCACCGGAGGCCGTATCGCCTTTAATCCCGGGCTCTGTTTCTACTACCTTAAGTTCCACAAAGTTGGGTAGTTCGATACCTAGGGTCTCACCCTGGTAGAAGAGCACATCAATAATCATATCATCCTTGAGATACTTGGTTGTTTCATCCAACTGCTCCCGGGGCAGAGAGAACTGTTCAAAGGTCTCGGTATCCATAAAGTAATAGGTGTCGCCGTCATTATACAAATATTGCATCTTACGCCGTTCTACGTGGGCGCGGTTAACCTTTTCTCCCGCCCGGAAAGTACGCTCGATTACAGCGCCGGTGCGCCGGTTTTTCAATTTAGTGCGCACAAAAGCCGCACCTTTTCCCGGCTTAACATGCATAAACTCAATTACCGTATAAACTTCGCCATCCACTTCAATGGTTAATCCTGTCCGGAAATCATTGGTGGAAATCAAGCCTTTCTCGCCCCCTACAGTAGCATAAATTCTTTAGCAGCCCGGGACAGAACCTGGCAACCTCCATCCTGTACCAGGGCTATATCTTCTATGCGCACACCGCCCCAACCGGGTAGGTAAATACCCGGCTCCACAGTCACCACCGCGCCGGCCTCCAGGGGCTCTTCCTGCCGGGAATTCAAGGTCGGCCCCTCATGCACCTCCAAACCCACCCCGTGGCCCAAGCCATGGTTAAAGCGGCCTTGAAAGCCAGCCTCCTCTATATGTTTCCTGGCCAGGGCGTCTATCTCCCGCGCCGGTACTCCGGCCTGCAACCCCTCCAGCGCCAGCCTCTGGGCCGTCAAAACAGTTTCATAAACTTTGCGCTGTTCCAGAGAAGCAGGTCCTAATACCACTGTACGGGTCAGGTCCGAATGATACCCCTTATAAACCGCCCCGAAATCCAGGACCACTAGATCACCCGGCTGAAGCTCGCGGTCTCCGGCGGTCCCGTGGGGTAAGGCCGAACGCGGTCCACTGGCCACAATGGTGGGAAAAGAAGCTGCACTGGCTCCCTGCCACCGCATAAAATACTCCAGCTCTAAAGCGATCTCCCTTTCCTTTACTCCCGGCTTAAGGTAAGGAAGGATATGGTCAAAGGCTTTATCCGCTATAGCTATGGCTTGCTGGAGAAGCTCAATCTCTTCCACTTCTTTAACCCGGCGCAACTTCTCCACCAGTCCGTTGGCCGGCTTAAGAACCACCTTTCGGGGCCAGTCCTCTATAGCCTCGGTAAGACGGCGGTGAGCAGCCACCGTAAAATGTTCTTCCTCAAAATATAACTCCTCGATGCCCGTTTGGGCTACTATTTCCCCCATTCTTTTCAAGGGTTCATTACCCAAATCCACTACCTCAAAGTCAGGGGCTTCCTTTTGGCCCTGCTCCATAAAGCGCCCGTCGGTTAAAAGCCAATTGCCTGACCGGGTCAACAAAAGGTAACCGCTATCCCCGGTAAAACCGCTTAAGTAAAACCGATTGGCGGCATTGCTCACCAAAAATCCCTGGATGCCGGATTGTTCAAGGGACAACCGTAAACGTTCCAGGCGCGTCACCTATCCGCCGCCTTCTTTCTCTCCCGGGCTAGTTCCAGGGCAGCCATTAACCCCAACTGGTAGCTTAAAATACCAAAGCCCGTAATCTGTCCTTTAACCACCGCTGCCGTCACCGTATGGTGGCGGAATTCTTCCCGGCTATAGATGTTAGATAGGTGCACCTCCACCACCGGGTAATCCACAGCCGCCAGGGCATCCCGCAAAGCCAGGCTGTAATGCCCTAAGGCGCCTGGGTTAATAATAGCTGCATCCACTGCTCCTCTGGCCCCATGCAGCTTATCAATGATAGCCCCTTCGTGGTTGGACTGGAAAAACTCTATCTCGGCTCCGGCTTGGTGCGCCATATCTTTAAGAAGGGCGTTGATTTCTTCCAGGGTTGTCAGCCCGTAAATTTCCGGCTCCCTGGTGCCCAGGAGATTAAGGTTAGGACCGTGTATCACCAAGATCTTCATGGGCAGCATTTTACCATATAATTGCCTATTTGGGTAGGCCTAAGTCCCCTGGCTTATCCTCACTTTTGAACTCAGGCCTGCTTGGCTTGCGCTCGCAAAGGCCTCCCTCGCGGGCCAAACTAGCGCTCGGCCTCAAGCTCCGGCGGACTTCCCGGCAAATTCGACGTCCTGTCTCAGTTGCCGGCCGCAGGCCTCTTAAGGCCTCGGGTCCGCCTCCGCTTTCGGCCGAAGCTTAAAGCCTGGGCTAGCCGCTCGGGGAAAGATCCTCGCTGCAAGCCCAAGCAGGCCTCCCCAGCGAAAACTGGGGACACGCCAGCTAAGTCCCGCTGATGCTCATACTGGCGATGCGGATGGTGGGCGCTCCGGTGGCACCGAAGAAAGTAAGGTCCGAACCTACTGCCTCAATGGATTTAAGTAGCCCAATTATATTGCCCGCTATAGCCACGCCCCGCACCGGACCGGCAAACTGGCCGTTTTCAATCCATAACCCCATGACGCCCACGGAAAAATCCCCCGAGATGGGGTTGGCCGTATGCATGCCCAAAACTTCCGTCACATAAAGACCGCGGGATACTTCTTTAATCAAATCTTCGGGTGTCCGGTCCCCGGCTGCTAGATAAAAATTGGTGGTGCCTACCTCGGGAGTAGCTTTAAAAGAACCACGGGCACCGTTGCCGGTGGAGCGCACCCCTTCTTTGGCAGCCGTATAGGTGTTGTGCAAAAAGCCCTGCAAAGTACCATTTTGTATTAAAACCGTCCTTCCAGTGGGCACACCTTCCCCGTCGAAAGGCGCGGAAGCTATCCCCCCAGTAAGCCGGCCATCGTCAATGATGTTTACCGCGGGGGAGGCCACCACCTCTCCTACCTTGCCCCGGAAAAGGGATTTGCCTTTCTGGACGGCATCAGCTGCCAGGGCCGGCGCTATTACCCCCAGAAAATTAGCCGTTACATAGGGATCAAAAATTACGGGAGCTCGCTGGGTAGATATCCTTTTAGCACCCAGCAGGCGTACCGCCCTGGTCGCCCCTTCCCTGCCTATTTTAGCCGGATCGAGGTCTGCTATTTTGAGGCTAGAAGCCAGGCCAAAACCGGTCTGGCTCTCCTCCCCTTCCACCGCCACTACAAAAATGCTGGCACCGCAACTGGCTCCGTAATAAGTAGCGGAAACACCCTGGGAATTGGCCAGGGCAACTACATAGCGGCTATCGCTATAGGAGCAACTCTCCGTAATTTTAACCCGCGGGTCGCTGGCCCGGGCCTGGCGTTCAATTTCCCTGGCCAGCTCAATCTTATCTTTTAAAGGCTTCCTCTCTATCTCCGGGTCAAAGAGGTCCAGGTGAGGATACTCGGCAACAGCCGGCAGGCAATTGTATTCATCTGGCGTAGCTTTCCTGGCATTGGCCAGGGCTCGTTCCACCGTCTCGTCTAGGGCAGCCTGGCTAAAATCCGTAGTATAAGCAAAACCCACCCGGCCCTCTATTATCACCCTTAGGCCTAAGCCCCGCTCGCGGGCAGTGGTGAGGGCTTCTACTTCTTGATTTCTTATTTCGATGCTCAAGTCTTCCCCGGCGCTGATATAGGCTTCGGCAGCCGCACCGCCTTTTGAGGCCTTCTCTACCACCCGCTCGGCCAGGGCCAGGTACTCCTTAGCAAGTGCTGTGTAATCCATCAGGCTTTTTCCTCCTCATCCAGGATACCGCCCACCACCATCTCCGGGATGCGAATGGTGGGCTGCGCATCCCCCACTGGGACCCCTTGCCCGTCTTTTCCGCAGGTGCCCAGGCTGAAGCCCAGGTCGCTGCCTACCCGGTCCACCATTTTCAACACTTCCGGCCCGTTCCCGGTTAAAGTAGCCCCTCTAACTGCCGGCCCGATCTGCCCGTTTTCAATCAAATATCCTTCCGCTACATCGAAAACAAAATCCCCGTTAGTGGTGTTGACCTGCCCCCCGCCCATACGCTTTACCAGAAGGCCCCTTGGGGTCTCCCGGATAATGGCCTGGGGATCGTCTTTACCTGGCGCGATGAAAGTATTGGTCATGCGGGGAATGGGCCGGTCCTGGTAGGATTCCCGCCGGCCGTTGCCCGTAGATTTGCGCCCCTCTTTGCGGGCCGTCAGGTAATCGTACATATAATCCTGCAATATACCGTCCTTGATAAGCACCGTCCTCTGCCCGGGGTGGCCCTCATCATCAAACCTGAAAGAGCCATATTTCCCCGGTATGGTAGCGTCATCTATCACGGTAATTAAGGGCGAAGCCACCTGTTGGCCTTTCTTGCCGGCGTACACCGAAAGCTGCTTCTGCACCAGGTCTGCTTCTAGGCCATGGCCGCAGGCCTCATGGATCATAGTACCGCCGGCCTCCCCGGCCATAACCACCGTCATCCTCCCGGCCGGAGCCGGCCTGGCTTCCAGCATGCGTACTGCTCTCTCGGCAGCCTTCCGGGCCAGTTCTACCGGGTCATTTTCTTCAAATAGCTCAAAACCCATAAGCCCCCCGGCGGATTCGTAGCCCGTCTGAATAATCTTGCCGTCGGTGGCCACCGCGTTGACCATGAAACGGCACCGCACCCGCTCATCTTCCACCAGTACGCCTTCGCTATTAGCTATGGTTACCTCCTGGATGACATCACCGTAGGCCACGCTTACCTGGACAATGCGTTTATCCACGGCCCGGGCTGCCTCATTGGCCCGCTGCACCAGGGCCACCTTTTCTTCTACCGGCACTTCGTCCGGGCGTTTCTTGATCTGGAAATCCCAGTTGGGCCTGGGCCTTTGCCACTCGATCTCCGGTTTAGTCCCTTTACCGCCGGCGGCTTTCCCCACCAGGCGCGCTGTCTCCAACAAACTCTCCTTGGTCAGCTCGTTGGTATAGCCGTATATAGTGTTTTCCCCTTTTATTACCCGAATTCCCGCGCCCTGGTCGAGGCCCGAGTGGACTCGTTCGATTTTATTATCTTCACAGCTGATCCCTGTGGTCCTGCGGCGCTCCAGGAAAATCTCGGCAAAATCGCCGCCCCCCTCCAGGGCAGCCTCCAGAACAGCTTTTAAATCATCAGGTGCCAGTAACATTGCTACACCCCTTACTTCCCTAAAGCCTTTTACAGGATTAGAGTATTCAAAAGTATTCCCTAGTATAATTCAAGATGTGGTCAAATATTCCTCTTCGTAGTCAACAAAATCATATCGGCCAGGGCCACCTTGAGACGATCATAGTCACCAGGACCAGCCTCTTTCCATTCTACCTGTATGGTAAGCTGGTTCACTCCCGTAACATCTACCTCCATATACTGAGGATACCTACCCGGCTTCAAAGGAGGGCTGGTAAAGAGTTCCCGTTCATCACCCTTTAAGCGAAGAATAAAGTTACCCCTGCTGTTCATAGTCTCGTCCTCCACACCGATAAAGCCCTGGAGTTTTAAATATCCGGCCTGCAAGTCCAGTACCGCCTCCGCCTGGGTCTTGCTCTGTCCCAGGTCCACTACTATACCGTGTTCAAACTGTCGCCCTCCTATGGCTATTCTCCTGCTGGCTGGATAATAAAAAGGACCTACATTACGCAATACCCTTATTCCCTCCAGCCAGGGCGCTCCTGCCCGGATACGGCCATTACCGCGCGACGGGAAAGTATATTCCGGTGTCTCACTTTGATCCTTATCTTCCGGCCTTGTTCCCTGTACCGTATCCCTGCTGTCCGGAAGCCGGAGGGGAGGGGGACCTGTAGGGGGTTGACTGGCAGGCAACCGCTCCTGGCCGCCGAACAACCCGCTTTGAGGGGCCGCGTGACTTGCCCCAGGCTTCTCCCCGGCCGTAGGCCAAAAAATATCGGACCGGCCTAAAGGTAAAAGGGCCACGGCCTTGCCCGTTTCAGTCACTTCCTCGCCGAGATCATAAAAATCTAAAACGAAGCTCGCCTCCACCCCGCCGGTGGCCCCCGGCTTAACTGTTAGTTTTAAGTCCCGCACCTGAGTTAAAGCGGGCAGGGTTTCCAACTGCCGGAGATAAGCCTCTACTTGAGGATAGGCCCCCTCAACTGAAACCTGAAAGGGTTGTATAGTAAAACTCCCCCGCTTTCCAGTTTCCAGAGGCCGGAATAATAAAACCCGTACTCCTGTTTGTTTAGGTTGGGCTGCGGCCAGAAAAGACTCTTTATCCCGCAGGGTCAAGCCTAGTCGGGCTTTAGCCATCAATAGTTCGGTCTCTGTCCTGGCCAGTTCTTCTTTTAGCGAGGGTACCTTAAGGCCAGCTTCCTTGGCTGCTGCCAGTTTGGCGCTCTCGGCCGCGAGCTCGGCCTTAACTTGCAGATAATATGGTAACTGGCGTCCCCAGACCACGCGCTGGGTAAAAACTATTGCTCCTACCATAAGAAGCAGTATAAGCAATCGCTTTTCCCGGGGACTTAAGTTGCGGTATTTACCCCATTTCACTTAACCCTTTCCCCCTGTTTTCTCGCCCTAAGCACACCGGTTAAAACCTTCTAAAAGTTGCTGCTCATGGCTTCTCCAGCACAGCTTTTATGCTGAATTCAAGTATTGTCTTGTCCTCCGCAGCCGCCTGTATAGATTGCAGTTTAACCTCTTTCAAAAAAGACAGGCTCTCCAAGGCCACTAAAAAATCGCTTACCGCGGCCAGGGAATAGGTCCTGCCGGTAAAAAGTATTTCTTTGTTGGAGGTAGTTTCCAATTTAGTCATCCATACCTCCCGGGGCAAGGCAGCACTCAAGGCCAGTAATAAATCCGACCATTTTTGCCTGTCTTGAACCAGCCCTTCCAGCTCAGCTTTTTGCTGGCGGAGGCTGTTTATCCTTTGCTCGGCCCTACGAGCCTCCTCTTCCTGGGACCGGTAAAAGACCAGTTGATTTTTAACTAGCTCCAGGCGCTTAACGCTAAGCCAGGTATGCCCTAAAAGGAAAAAATATAGAAGCAGGAGAACCGTCGCCAGGGATAGTGTAGCCACCAGCTTGCGCCTCTGGTGGAAAAGGAATGGGCGGTAAGGTTGTACTTCCGGAGGGAGCAAATTGATCTTTACTGCTTCCGTGTTTCTTGCCATTTTACCCCCTGCTCTCCCTCAACGCCAGACCTACAGCCACAGCAAATTCAGGGCCCAGGCCGTAGGGCCTGCTTACTTCTACGGGCAGGTCAAGTTCCATATGCAAAAAATCACTCAATCCCTCCTGGTAAGAGCCTCCTCCAGTGAGATACAGCTTGGAGGGGTTGAACTCCCTTCCCACCTGGGAGCGGTAGAACTCCAGAGATCGTCGGACTTCTTGCGGCAGGTTAAACAAGGGATTAAAGCCCGGAGGAGTATTTTCCTGTTGCGTCGCCAGAACACCCGTATTTATTCTCCGGCTGTAAAGGAGCCGGCCCCCTCTCATCAGCACCACCTGGCTCGAACTCGCTCCCAAATCCAAAATAATGGCTTCTCCCCCCCCTGTTTCCGCCGCCAGGGCCCTGCACAGAGCCACCGGTACGATGTCCAAGGCGACTAAGTCCAGGCCTGCCGCTCGAAAGATGCGATGATAGGACAGAGCCAATTCCCGGGGAGCGGCGGCCAGCAAAACCAGCATTTGACCCGTAAGGCCGGCGGGTTCCGGGTCTAGGATGGCGCAGTCCAACACCATATCCTGGGTCCCCACGGGTAAATACCTCTCTGCCTCGTATTGGAGGCCAGAACGCAATTCCTTTTCCGGCATACGGGGAAGCCGCAAGTATCGCACAATCACTCGTTCACCATCGATGGCGCTTATCGCCTTGCACCCCCGCCAGCCGGTCTCCTGCACAGCCTCAGCCAGAGCAGCCGCTATTTCGTTCTCGTTACTGAGACCGGCAGGCGGTACCTTGGTCACTCCCTTGACCAGCAGCCGTTTACCTTTCATAGCTACCGCTTTAATCTGCCCAGTACCCAGATCTATTCCCAGCAAGTTCTTGCTTCTGCGCCACAGTGGCCACGCCAACGCTACCCTCCTCCTATAAAACCTTTGATGTTTAAACTTAAAACACGGGGTACTTTTCTCTCCAGGATATTATCTTAAGATCAGGTACAATCCCTGTAAGCAGGTTGCTCTGTATCATCTGAGCGTTATATTTAATGGTAACATTTCCGCTGCCGCCCCCCTGCCCATGGCCTCCTCCACCCTTACCGGCTCCCTGACCTCCGAAGCTCAGACCCTTGGCCACCAGTGCTCCTTCCAGCTCCCCGTTTCCCCTGACAGACAAAGTACCTCCAGCCATTATTACCGCTTTCACCTTACTGTTCTCCATATCCACATTGCCCAGACAAATAATGGTAAGTACATCGTTAGCAGAACTCGGCAAGAGATCCCTGGGAATGGAGACATCCCCTTCTACCACCAGAGTTGCCTGGCCGGAATAGGTGCCAGAAATGGTGAGATCTTCTTTGATGTAGTATATTCCGTTATAGACGCGCGTCCCGCTTAAAACAAGATCGCCAGCATAATACTGACCTGCCCGTCGGGCTTCCGCCTCGTAATAGCTGAGATTCACCTCCGGAAACCTCGGAAGGTCCCTGAAATTGGTGTACACCTGGCCCTCTATCTTGTCCCGGCCCTCCACATTTCCGGAGGCATATACATCAGCTTCAATATTGGCAGAACCCGAGAGACGGAGATTCCCGTTAAAAAGCAACTTGCCCCAATTCTGTCCGACATTTTCCAGGGAAAAATTACCTCCTATATCCAGTTCAAGGGGTGAATCGGGCAGAAGGCTTAAACCTCCCAACAGGTTCTGGGCCGTTAAAAAACGTAAGGCGACCTGCAGGGTTTTTTGGGCGTTGCCAAACCTGCCGGTGGAAGTAAGCCCTATCTCCCAACCGAGGCCTCCTGTAGTTTTCCTTAACGTTACGTTTTCGATGCTTCCTCCTGCATAGGGAATATCCCTTAAGACCACCTGGTCCTGGTTAAGGGGTAAGGAATCCAGCCAGCCTGCTTCTGCCCTTATCCTAGCCACTACCCTCTCTACACCCGCTTCCGCTGCATAGTAGGCCTGCACCTGCTGCTTCTGGTAATGGACATTTTTGCGGTGGGTTCCGGCTATGCCCAGCATACCCGTCACCAGCACCAGAATCAGCGAGGTCATAAGCACTACAAATAATAAGGCCTGTCCTTTCTCCTCCCGGAAGGTCATAATGATCACCTTATAAAAACACTGGTATGGAAGGTGATCGGATTCCCCCTATCGTCTCCCACAACCAGGGTTATCTTCAGCAAAAGGCCGTGCTGTCCGGCTCCATTAGGCGGGTCGCTCTCCAAGCGCAGGTCCTTTATAAAACTGGCTACCGGATTAACTCCACCGCCCACCTCCCGCATAAGCTGTTGCCGGGCGGCATCATGGTAATAGCGTACTTTTTTACCGTCGCTTAAGGTTATGGCTACAGAAGTAGGATTTATTTCGTCAATAGTGCTGGCGGTCCTTAATTCCCGCACCAGCCTGTCCAGGGCAATACGGGCATTCTCCTGGACCTCAATCCGGGTTTGCTGGCTCTGAAACATTATTACTCCCTGGCTATAAAGCGCCAGAGCCGCACTGAGGGCAATAACTAAAATACTTATGGCTATAACGACTTCTACCAGGGTAAACCCGGCTGCCTTACCCCTCAAATTTTTTACCTCCAACCTTTATCTGCCGTCAGGCTCATTTCTCTCCGGCCGCTTATATCTTCATAATATATAGTTACGGTAACAGTTTTAAGATAACGGTTAACCTCCTGGACAGAAACGCGATAACTAAAAGCCGGGTTTTCCGCAAAGGTTACAGGAGGATCACCATAATTATCAGGTTCGTTATTTACTTCCTCAAAGGACATTTTCTTAATTTCTTCGATCTTGGCCTGGGCCAGAGCAAGGGCCACCATATCTTCCCGGGATGAGGCCGACCAGCGATTAGCCAAGACCAGGTAATCTACTAAAGGAACCAGGGCCAGCACTAAAATAGCCACGCTCACCACCACTTCCAAAAGCGTAAACCCGCGCTCGCCTTTAAGCATAAGACTGCTTACCGCACCTCCCAGCTATCCGGCGGTGAGCTGCTCACCCGGACCCTGCCCGTGATGGAGGCCACAATGACATAAAGAAATCGCCCGGAAACCGTATCCTGTAAAGTCATGGTGCCTCCCGTCGGATAGGGTGTGCCCTTGGCGGTAAAGCTAAGGTAATTATTAGAAAAGGTGGTGGCTACAATCTGCACCGTAGGAGGCAGCACCACCAGCTTTATAACTCTGGGCGAAACGCCCTCTACCTTGCGCACCTCATAAACATTGCTTCCTACCGCAAAAAAGATGCCGTAATAGCTGCTTTCCTCGCTCAAGGCCAACTGCTGCGCCTCGCGCAGGTCCTGAGCCAGCTGGCTGGCAGCCACTTTAAGGCGATAATAAGCCAGGGGCTTGCCCAAGGCGGGAAGGCTCATGGCCAGGATTATGCCCACCAGGGCAACAACTAAAGCTAATTCCACCAGAGTAAAACCTTTTTTTGACCTCCCCGGCAAACTACTTGCCCCCGCTTTCCTCCGGCGCTCAATATGTCGCGGCTCAATAACCCCAGAAGCGGCTTAAATACCAGAAAAGAATCGAAGGACCCCAGAAAAAAGAAATAAGGGCACCTATACTTAAAAAAAGGGCTAAGGGCAAAGGATCTTTGCGTCCCTTTATCCGCATGGCCAGCAAGAAAAATCCAACGGCCCCGGCGAGGAAAAGGCCCAGAAGGACCGCCAGAAACCCCACAGGCCAGCCCAGGAACAACCCCAGCACCGCGGCCAGCTTTATATCGCCACCGCCCACATTTCCCCTGCTAACTACGGCTAGGAGCCACAATAGGCCGCCTGCCGAAAGAGCCCCTAGGAGCCCCGACTTAATGGTTATTTCCATATTCGACAGCAAAAATCCTCCTCCGATGGCAAGCCCCGTAAAAGTAAGGCGGTCGGGTATCAAATAGTGCTCCATGTCGATAAAGGAGGCGGCAATCAATATAGAGGTCAAGCACAGGTATTTTACCAGCACCCAATCAAGCCCCAGGCGGTAAAAGAGCGCGGCAAAAACCGCGCCCGTTATAACTTCCACCAGGGGATACCTTAAGGAAATTTGCTCACCACAGTACCGGCAGCGACCTCGTAGAATTATGTAGCTGACCAGGGGAATAAGATCCTTCCAGGCCAGTACACGCCCACAGCAGGGACACTTGGAACGGCCTGTTATTGAGGTCTGGCCTTGCGGCAACCTGTAAATTACTACGTTCAAGTAGCTGCCGATGCAAAGTCCCACAAAAAAGGCAAAAGCCGTCTCCAGAAGCACACCATTTCCTCTCTCAATAATTTAAACTCTCAGCCGCACTATAGCAGCGCGATGGCGAAAACAGTCTCACTCTTCATCGTAGCAACGGTTTTTCTTACCCCATATCAGTAAACTACTCGGTAGTAAGCCCAGGTATCATTGGGGTTTCTTTTTCTAAAGTTTCCCGCGAGAATGTCGCCATCATCAATTTCCCTATCAATTTTTAGACATATAGCGTCAATATCCTTCAGGCTTAATCCTACAAAACCCATCTCTATAGAGGGGTCCGGCTTTCCGTCTCCATCAAAGTCCATGGCACCAGTTGTTCCGGTACCCTCCCACTGGTAGCCTTCTTCGCTGGCGCCTGCGCTGGATTTCCAAAAGGGATTGAGGGGCCAGTTTTCCAGATAGGGCCCGTTCCAGCCGGCTACACCCGCCGCATTGGTCAAGAAATCCCACCCTCGCCTGCGACCGGCTACATTATTATGCACGTATATATCGTCATCAGGAGGAAATTGCCCGGTATCAGCATAGTAGGCGAGCGCTGCCGCACGGATACTGCGCAAATCCTGCACCACTTTGGCTACCTTGGCTTTATCCACGGCTTTGAAGGCGCTAGGGGACACAATCCCCGCCAGCACCCCGATTATGGCAATAACCACCAGAAGCTCCACCAGGGTGAAGCCGCGCTGATCGCGGTCACGACTCGCCAAACTGAACTTCAATGGTGCACATCCTTTCCCAGCAAAAAGAGAATTCCCACCACTACCTCACCCCTGCCGGATCAGGACATTGCGGCGGGCTGCACCAGAAGCAGCCAATAACGGTGAGGAGGAGGCCGGCAGTATATGGAACACTGCCTACTGTTATTGCTCCTTAGAGATCAGGATACACGTTGTAGAACCTGCGAATTTAACAACGTCAGAACCTAGATGCTCCTGTAAAGTCTTGGCGGAACCTGTGGGATTTGCCCCGGCCCCAGGTACCGAGGTCAACTCGAGCCACCTGGCTGGGTTGCCCCACCCTAGTGTGCCGCTGTCAGCATTTCTAAAAGTATAAGTTCCACCCCATGGATTTGTATTCGGCCAGCGCTCCAGGTAGGGACCATTCCAGCCAGTTTTACCATCCGTTACCACAAAACCTGTGTTAGCTGCGTCGTTACTTGGCCACTCTCCAGTATCGGTATAGTAATTCAAAGCCGCGGCCTTAATGGCCTTATAGTCTGCCTCCGCTGCCGCCACCTTGCCCTTCTCGATGGCTTTAAAGGCGTTAGGTGCAATAATGGCGGCCAATATCCCGATAATAGCTATGACCACCAGTAGTTCCACCAGGGTAAAACCGCGTTCATTGCTCAACTTCCTTCTCAGACTACCAAAGAGCATTTCGAGATTTACCTCCTTTGGATAAGGTATAACCTTGAATAAGTACCACTTTCCACTCCTCACGCTTCTCCCCTTCCGTCAGGACGCCAGAGTCCCGACCAGCTGGAACAGGGGGAGTAAAACCGACAAAACAATCAACCCTACCACAGCGCCCAGGCCCAAAATCAAGATGGGCTCGATAAGGGAGGACAACCGCGCGGCCATCTCGCCGACTTCGCGGTCGTAGAAGGCGGCCAGTCTAGCCAGCAGGGCGTCTAGACTGCCCGTTTCCTCGCCCACGGTGACCATCTCTACTACCATAGGCGGGAAAACGCCGCTTTCCGCCAATGGCGAGGCTATACTCTTCCCATCCCTAACCTGCTCCTGGGCCAGGGCGATGGCCTCGGCCACTAGGCGATTACCTACCGTCCGCTCCACCACCTCCAAGGCTTGTAGAATAGGCACTCCGCTGTAAAGCATCGTCCCCAACGTGCGGCTGAACTGGGAAAGCAAGGCTTGATGTTTAAGACGCCCGAATACGGGAAGCCGCAATACGATTTTGTCTAGGGCGTAACGTACTTTTTCCCCCTGGGACCACCTCCAGAAAAAATATCCCAAGGCTATAAATCCTACCGATAATAAAAACCACCACCGCCTAAAAGACTGGCTCAACCCCAATACCACTCTGGTCGGCCAGGGTAAGGGTACGCCCAGATTCCCGATTATATTGCTGAACATGGGTAAAACAAAAGTTATCATAAAGCCTATGGAAGCCAGAGAAACTATAAAGACTATAAGGGGATAGGTCATGGCCGATTTGATCTTTTCCTGAATTTCATGCTCTCGCTCGAAATGGTCCGCCAGCTTTAAAAGAGTCTCGTCCAGGGCTCCGCTCAACTCTCCAGCTTCTACTGAGTAGATCATTATAGGCGGAAATACCTTGGGAGATTTGCTCAAAGCGCTGTGCAATGTTTCTCCTTGCTGCAAATCTTCCAAAACCCTATCTATACTTCCTTTTAAGCGGGGATTATCCGCCTGCCTGCTCAGGGTTCTCAAAGCATTCACAATGGGCAAACCCGCCACCAGCATAGTGCCCAGCTGCCGACAAAACAGGGCCAGATCTCTACGGGTGACGCGCTTTAGAAACAAGGGCCTCAGGTTATCAGTCCTCAAGTTCACTTTAAAATCACTTCTGGGTCTGAGAGGACGCAACTCAGTTATGAAGAGGCCCTGGCCCCTCAACTGCCGGCTGGCGAGTTGTTCGCTGTCGGCTTCAATGATGCCACTAACGGAATGGCCTCTAGCATCCCGTGCTCGGTAACTAAACCTCATAATAAAAACCGGGCTCTTCCAGGATAGTACACCCTCCCGGCAGCCCGGCGACCTTAGGCTCCCCCCACCCTTAGGCCCGTAGCTTTGCGCCCCCGGCTTTCGCCGGGTTTGCCCTTATATACGGGTTATGAAAGTTTATATTTCGCCAAATCTCACCAAAATCCTGCTGGCTTAAATATGTTCCGGGGAAATTATTCCCCTACTTTCCAGCTGTTTCAAGGCCATCTCCATGGTCTGCATGCCAAAGCGGCCTCCTGTTTGCATAAGAGATACAATCTGGTGGGTCTTGCCTTCCCGGATCAGATTGCGTACAGCCGGCGTGGCTATAAGTATTTCCACGGCCGCCACCCTTCCCCGGCCGTCAGCCCGGGTTAGAAGCTGCTGGGTAATCACTCCCGCCAGGGTATCGGCCAGCTGTATCCGGATTTGAGCCTGTTGATGAGGAGGGAAAACATCAATGATGCGATCTATACTCTGGACGGCGCTGCCGGTGTGAAGGGTGGCCAGCACCAAATGTCCAGTCTCAGCGGCGGTAATGGCGGTGGCCACCGTCTCCAGATCCCGCATCTCACCCACCAGGATAACATCGGGGTCCTGCCTCAGGGCCGCCCGCAGGGCGCTGGCAAAGGAGGGGGAATCGCTCCCTATCTCCCGCTGGTTCACGATGCTTTTTTTATGGTGATGGAGGTACTCAATGGGGTCCTCTAAAGTAATTATATGGCAACTGCGCCTCTCGTTGATACGGTCGATCATGGCCGCCAGGGTGGTGCTCTTACCGCTTCCTGTAGGGCCGGTAACCAAAATCAAGCCGTGGGGCTGGTCGGCCAGCTCCCCCACCACCGGAGGTAAGCCGAGTTCTTCCAAACTGCGGATAACGGAACCCACCAGGCGAATGGCGGCTCCTGCGCTGCCCCGCTGGTGGAAGGCATTTACCCGGAACCTGCCCAGACCCGGGACGGAGTAGGCCAGGTCCAGTTCTTTCCGCTGTACAAATTCTTCCCAGCGGGGACCCAAAATTTGTTGGACCAGCATCTCAACAGTCACCGCTGTCAGAGGCGGCCATTGGTCCTGCGCCTCCAGTTTACCGTGTCGCCGGAAGACCGGCGGCAGCCCCACTGTGAGATGTACATCGGAAGCGCCAACCTGTGTAGCTGCAGCTAGAATATCATTTATATGCATGTCTTCTTCAAAATCCTCCCAAGGTAACACGCATTACTTCTTCAATGGTAGTAAGGCCTTGGCTGGCTTTCTCCAACCCGTCCTCGCGCAAAGTTACCATTCCTGCGGCTACGGCTGCCTTCTTAATCTCGTGGGAAGGTGCCTTGTCTGCTACCAGGGCCCTGATATCTTCAGTCATAACCAGGACCTCCTGTATGGCGGTTCTTCCCTGGTAACCTGTGTAATTGCATTGGGGGCACCCTCGGCCCCTGTAAAAAGTTAATCCCTGCCGGTCTTGTACAAAGGTATAGGCTGGATCTTCAGGGCCGGGTTGGTAGGTTTCACGACAATTATGACATATCAACCGGGCCAAGCGCTGGGCCACCACGCCTATAAGGGAAGAGTTAACGAGGAAGGGTTCCACCCCCATATCTAAAAGGCGCGTAACCGCTCCTGCCGCGTCATTGGTATGTAAGGTGCTAAACACCAGGTGCCCTGTAGTAGCCGCCCGTACTGCTATATCGGCTGTTTCCCGGTCCCGGATCTCGCCCACCATTATGATATCCGGGTCCTGGCGTAAGATAGCGCGCAAACCAGAAGCAAAGTCCAGTCCGGCCTTCGGATTAACCCTCACCTGGTTTATTCCCGGCAGGAGATACTCCACCGGGTCCTCGATGGTAATTATATTCTTTTCCGGAGAGCTCAAGGCGTTTAGCGTGGCATAAAGGGTGGTCGTTTTGCCACTACCGGTGGGTCCCGTAATTAAAATCATCCCATAGGCGCTGCGGATTAAGGTTTCGTAAATTTGTCGGGTAGCGGGTAAAAACCCCAAACCATCAAGGGGCAGGAGCATAGTGCTTTTATCCAGGATGCGTAAAACCACCTTTTCCCCATAAACGGTAGGCATGGTCGAGACGCGTAAATCAATGCTGCGCCTTTCTACCGTTACCTGGAAGCGACCATCCTGGGGCAGCCTTTTTTCAGCTATATCCATTCCACCCATAATTTTTATGCGGGAAACTAGGGTGTTTAGTATCCCGGTGGGCAGGTGCAACACATCGCGCAATAGCCCGTCCACCCGGAACCGTACCCTTATGTCTTTCTCCTGGGGTTCGATGTGGATATCGCTAGCCCTGGAATGTACCGCCTGTAGGATGATCCGGTTAACCAACCGCACCGCAGGAGCGTTATCCATGCCCGCCCGGTTTACCTCGTCCAGGTCAAAGGCATCGCGCGGCGGCAAAGCAGCCGCAGTGGCAGCCATCTCCTCCACTTCTGCTAGTGCTTGGGTCACTCCAGCTCCCTGCCAGAAGCGGGACAACGCCGCTTCAATCTCCCTTTCCGAGGCGATAGCCGGCATAATTTCTAACCCCGTAGCCAGCCGCAAATCATCTAAGGCTGTAAGGTTTAAAGGATCGGCCATGGCCACCAAAAGCCTGTTTCCGTCCCGACGGATAGGAATGGCCAAGTGCCGCCGTGCCAGGGCTTCCGGAATAAGCTTAACCACCTCCTGGTCTAAATTGTAGTCTTGTAGCACCACTTTGGGTATGCCCAGTTGAAATTCCAGGACCTCCAGAATGTCTTTCTCAGTCACCAGACCTAAGCGCGTGAGCACCTTGCCCAGGCGCTCTCCGCTCCGCCTTTGCTCCCTTAAGGCTTGCTCTAATTGATCGCGGGTAATCATCCCCGCTTCTACCAGCAGATCTCCCAGTCGCCTCCTGTTCTCTATGCCCTCCACCCCCACTCTACGGTTTTTATTCCCCCGCACAGAAGGCTGCCCGCAGCAGTTCCTCCGCCTCAACCTCCATAATTTTTACCCGCCCCAACTCCACCGGTAATACCATGCGCAACCTCCCGTCCCGTACCTTTTTATCCCTCATAAGCGCCGCCAAAAAGGCGTCCCTGTCCAGGGAGGGCATCTCGGTGGGCAGGAAAGCTCGTTTTAACAAAGCTTCTATTCTTTTAAGCCCTGCATCATGGAAAATACCGCGTCGCACAGCCAGCCTCGCTGCTACCACCATACCTATAGCCACTGCTTCGCCGTGGCGGTAAGTATTAAAATCAGTGGCCGCCTCCAAGGCATGACCGGCCGTATGGCCGAAATTGAGGATGGCCCTCAAGCCCCTCTCTTCCTCGTCCTGGGCCACCACCTCCGCTTTGATGCGGCAGGAGTGCAAAACTATTTTTTGCAACACCTGAGCCTCGCCTGCCAGGGCTTGTTCCAGGTGTTCTTCCAGGTAGGAGAAAAAGCCGGCATCATAGATAACGCCGTATTTAATCACTTCGGCCAGCCCGGCCCTCATTTCCCTCTCCGGCAAGGTTTTAAGGGTATCCAGATCGGCGACTACCAGCCGCGGCTGGTAAAAGGCTCCAATGAGGTTTTTGCCCCGGGGGTGATTAACGGCCACCTTACCGCCCACGCTGGAATCAACCTGGGCCAACAAAGTGGTGGGCAACTGGATAAAGGGCACTCCCCTCAAAAGAGTGGCGGCCACAAAACCGGCCAGGTCTCCTACCACTCCTCCGCCCAAGGCTACAACGGGGCAGCGCCGTTCCCAGCCCACGCCCAAAGCTAGATCATAAAGCTCGGCAGCGGCGCTTAAGGATTTGGCATCTTCCCCGTCGGGCACTTCCTTAAAAAAAGAAATAAATCCACCCTTTTCCAGGCTCTCCTTTACTTTCGACCCGTAGAGGGAAGCCACCACCGGATTGGTAACTACCAAGCAGCGCCTGCCCAGGTCCAGGGGACTCAAAAGCTCGCCCAGTTGCCCAAGCAGGCCGCTACCGCAATGAATGGGGTAGCTTCTCTCTCCCAATTCTACTCGCAATTGGCCAGCCACTCCTTCAGTCCCTCCATGATTTCTACTACTATTTCCTCCGCACTTTTTCCTATCGTCTCGATTTTTAGGTCGGCAAAGCTATAATAAGGCTCCCGCTTTTTTAATAAAGCAACAACTTCTTCCCTGGAGCGTCCCCGCACCAGCGGGCGGTCTTCAGAGCCCGCTACCCTGCGCCAGACCGTCTCCTCGTCTACTTCAAGCCATATTACTTTATTGCCCTCCCGGAGCCGCTCCACATTTTCCGGCGCCAGCACCGCTCCGCCTCCGGTGGCTATAACGGCCCTGCTGCCCTCTGTTATCCTGGCGATTACTTCTTTTTCCAGCTGCCGGAAGTAGGCTTCTCCTTTACGGGCAAAAAGCTCGGCTATGGAACAACCGGTTTCCTTCTCCACTTCGGCATCCGTATCGTGAAAGTCCCATCCCAGTTTCCCGGCCAGAAGCCGGCCCACGGTAGTCTTGCCGCTGGCCATAAAGCCGATTAAAACAATATTGCCGGGCAAAATTAACAGCCCTCCTAAACCTGCCGCACATATTCCCAGTATTGCTTTAAGTGCGTGCGTATTTCTTCCAGGTGGTCCCCGCCGAACTTTTCTAGAAACGCACCGGCCAGGACCCAGGCCACCATGGCCTCCCCCACCACTGCCGCCGCCGGCACGGCACAGACATCGGATCTCTCTACCGCAGCCAGAACTTCTTCCTTAGTAAGCCAGTCCACGCTGCGCAAAGGCCGGCGCAAGGTGGGAATGGGTTTCATGGCCGCCCGGACTATCAGGGTTTCACCATTAGTGATACCGCCTTCCAGGCCTCCTGCCCGGTTGGTATAATGAAAGAAACCCCTGTCCCGGCTGTAGCCGATCTCGTCGTGGGCCTGGGAACCGGCCTTTGCGGCCAGGGCAAAGCCCTCCCCTATTTCCACTCCCTTGATGGCCGGAATGCTCATGAGAGCCTGGGCCAGCCGCCCGTCCAGGCGGCGGTCCCAGTGGACGTGGCTGCCCAAACCCGGCGGTAAACCCCGTACCATGACTTCAAAAACCCCACCCAGGGTATCTCCCCTTTCCCCGGCTTCCTGGATGGCAGCCACCATAGCTTTTTCCGCTTCTGCGTCCGCACAATAGACGGGCGATTTCTCAGCCCCCCGGGCTTCCTCGAAGGAGATATGGCGTTTGACCTCTGCCGGGCCGATCCGGACTACGTGGGTAACTATCTCTACCCCCAGGGCCTCCAGCAAAGTTGCCGCCACTGCGCCCGCAGCCACCCGCGCTGCTGTTTCCCGGGCGCTAGCTCTTTCTAAAATATTGCGCAAATCCTCCTGGCGGTATTTTAGGCCGCCGGGGAGGTCAGCGTGGCCGGGGCGCGGTCGCGTCACTTCCCGCTCCTTCCTGGCCTCCGGCCCCACAGCCATAATTTCCCGCCAGTTTTCCCAGTCGCGGTTGGCCAGGAGGAGGGCTATGGGGCTGCCTAAGGTTACGCCACCCCGCACGCCGGAAAGTATTTCTACCTGGTCCCTTTCAATGGCCATCCGTCCGCCCCGGCCGTAGCCGCCCTGCCGCCGGGCCAGCCGGGCATTGATAAATTCCGCCCTTAAAGGCACGCCGGCGGGCATGCCCTCTACAACAGTAACTAAACCCCGACCGTGGGATTCCCCGGCGGTCAAAAAGCGCAACATTTAGCTTCACCTCAAAGTAAGCTATCCAGGGTCTTTCGCATCACATCCAGGGGAGCCTCCCGGCCGGTCCATAAAGTAAAGGCCTCCGCCCCCTGGTAAAGGAGCATGCTTAAGCCCGAAATAACGCGGCAGCCTCGCCGCCGGGCTAGTTCCAGCAATTTGGTTTCAGGCGGGTTATACACTAGATCGTAAACAATGTGATGGGGCTGGAGCAAGTCTGGATTTAAAGGTACCTCGTCCCGGTGGGGGCTCATGCCTACGCTGGTGGTATTAATAACCAGTTCCACCCCGGGTAAAACCCCGGCCAAAGCTGGGTCTTCTAAAGGTAAAATATGTACAGGCGCGGGAGAGAATTCTTCTAAAGCGCGGGCCAGTTCCAGGGCCCTCTGCCCAGTACGGTTGGCCAGTATTAAAGCTGCACAGCCTGCCTGGGCCAGGGTAAAGGCCACCGCCCGGGCGGCTCCTCCGGCACCCAATACCAGTACTCTCTTTCCGGCCGGATCTACGCCCGCTTCCTGCAGGGAACGCCGAAAACCGCTACCATCGGTGTTATATCCCACCAGTTTTCCTTCTCGTATCACGATGGTGTTTACGGCGCCGATAAGGCGCGCCAAGGGATCTATTTCGTCCAGTAAGCCCATAATGGATTCTTTGTGGGGGATGGTAACGTTGGCCCCGGCAAAGCCCAGGGCCCTTATCCCGGCTACTGCTGCCGGGAGCGCCGAGGGTTCCACGCCGAAGGCCAGATAAACCCAATCCAGCCCTAAAGCGCGAAAGGCGGCATTATGTATAAATGGCGAAAAAGAATGGGAGACTGGGTAACCTAGTAGACCTACTACCCTCGTTTTGGCTGAAAGCAACTTCCTCTCTCCTTTTTAGCGGGGATCTCCCAGGGCCAACCACCGCCGAACTACCCATTCCAGCAGGCGTATAAACCTGGTGCCTATAAATTCCTTTTTGTCCAGGGGGACCACCAAGACAGTATATAAGCCCAGCCGATTACCTCCGAAAACGTCTGTAAAAATCTGATCGCCGATCACCGCCGTTTCCTCTGGCTTAGTCCCCAGGATCTCCATAGCCCGCCGGAAGGCCCGGGCCCGCGGTTTGCCGGCTTTAGAGATGGCCGGAATCTTCAAGCGCTCGGCAATTAAATGCACCCTTCTCTGCCGGTTATTGGAAAGGAGACAGGCGCTTAAATGATAATCCTTTAGTTTTTTAAACCATTCCTCTACCTGCTGGTCCAGAGCGGGTCTACCCCACTGGGTCACTGTATTGTCCAGATCGATGATCAACCCGCGAATGCCGCGTTGGTACAATTCTAAGAGCGGGATATGGAGTAAAGATCTGACGTAAAGATCGGGCCGTAAATACTTTAGCATCGATACACCTCGGTTAGCCTTAGCTTACGGGTTATTATATCACATTAACTCCTTCCTTGAAACTGAGCCTCTGCTTATTTGCCCTCCAAAGCAGATTTTTTCGCTGAATCTATTTCGCTGGGTACCGAAGACCCTCTCCGCTTCCACTCCGCTTCTGCTCCCCTTCTGCTGCAGTGGTAGCGAAAGGGTTTTTCGTAAATACTAAATAATTTAAGCAGAAACTACGAACCCTCCGTATGCAATTCCTTCAACAGTTTCTGAATAGCTTTTTTCTCAATGTCTGCCGCATAATATACAAAATGTTCGGATTTAGGCCTGTCCCGAGATAAAATAACCTTCTATTTCTACCCTCCCGTCGCCATAGATTTTTATCCGTTGGACCAGTTCCCGGACGATACTCTGCTTCTCCCCAAAATTGAGATTTTCAATATGCCGGGCCAGTCGCTCGGCATACTGGCGCAAAGGCTCTCTCTTTAACTCCACCCGCTCCCCGTTCTTTAAGATTTTTTCCAGCCGGACAAGGTCCTCCTTTACTTGTTTCATAGCTTCTTCCTGTTCCCGGCGGTAGCGCTGATATTCTTCCTCTGTGAGGGCTCCGATGATAAAATAGGCGCGGTCTATACGTTCCAGGGCACGCCTAATCTGGGCCAACCTTTTCTGCGCTTCTTCCAACCGCCGGGGAGTGCAACTTTCTGGTAACGGTTCTCGGCTGAAGTATTGATAAAAAAGGTCAGGATCCTCAAGAAAAGAGGCTATGGTTTCCCATACAGCCTTGTCTAATTCAGTGGTGTTCCAAGAAGGCAGGAGGCACCTGTGCAACCGTCCCTGGGTGTCAAACTTGCGGGGGTACCGGCGAGGACAAGTATAATAGCTATATTTCTTTTGGCCAGGACTGCTATGGGTAAAGACCACCAGCGTACGCCCGCACTCGCCGCATACCAGCAGGCGTTGCAGGAGGAACTGCCTGCGAGTGGTTTTAGGATTAAAGCGCTTGGATTTGGCCAAGATCTCCTGGGCTTTAGTAAAAGTAACCGGGGAGATTATAGCTGGCACCAGCACCGGCTTCCAGTCCGGCTGCTCGTCTTTACGGAGCATCTGTCCAGCATATACAGGATTTTTGAGTATCCTGAGCACCGTAGTATATATCCAGCCCTTACCCCTGGGGCCCTGAGGATATAACTGGCTTAATCTTTGGGTGATCTGCCAGGGGTTAAGGGGTTCTACAGGATCTGTAAGCCAGTCGAAAATCTGTTTAACGATTTCGGCTTCCCGGGGATTTATTACCAAAGTATCGTTTTCGGCATCCCAATCATAGCCGAAAGGTTTGGCATAACAACGGATTTGGCCATTGGCCGCCTTCTTAACTTTACCCCGCTGGGTGCGCTCTTTAATCAGAGCATGCTCGAACTGGGCAAAAGCTCCCCGCATCTGCAGAAAAAGCATCCCCTGAGGGGTCCTTTCCCAATCAAAATTAACAAATTCCAGCCTGACACCTGCGCCATCGAACTCGCGACAAAGTATCAACAAGTCTGTAAGGTCCCGCGACAAGCGATCCGGGTCATAAACTACCACCAGTTGAACCTGGCGTTCAACTACCTGCTGCCTGAGGTAGTTAAGAGCAGGGCGGTTTAGCTCTATACCTGTATAGGCATCTTCTATGATCTCTATTTCCGTTGCTCCCAGGTCCCGAGCTTTTTTCTCGCAAAGTTCTTTCTGGGTAGCCAGGGAAAAGCCCAAGGCCTGGTCCTGGGTGCTTACCCGAGCATACACAATTGCCTTGCGCATGGCCCAGTCCCTCCTTAGGGCAGCTATATCCTACTTGTCCGGCTTTTCAGGGATTTCCTTGCTTTCTCCGGGCAAAACTCCCAGCGAGCTCTTCACAATCTCTACAATACGGCCCAGGGCTTTACGCCGGGTAACTTGGTCTCCTACAGGGACCAGTCTAATAGTGAGGTGCGGCCTGGATTTTCGGGCCATTGATCCTAACAGGCCCCCCTTTGACCAAGGCGCTTTTTTGTCTCCTCTACTAAAGATATGAGGCTGGGCCTGTCCGCCCGGCTTGTCTAAGGCCGCACTTCTTAATTCACTCGCCAGTCATGGCTATAAACCTTAAATCTTCTCCCGCGGGCAAATCCCACAATGGTAATACCGACTAGCTCGCCTAGTTGAATGGCATAATCGGTGGGAACTGAACGGGAGATTAGAAAAGGGATCCCCAGCCTTGCCGTTTTAGTAACTATTTCTGAAGAAATCCGGCCGGTGGTAAGGAGCAGCTTATCAGAGGTATTTAATCTTTGGTATAAAACTCCACCGGCGACCTTATCTACGGCATTGTGACGACCTATATCTTCCCGGAAAATAACCAGCCGGTTTTTATCGGCCAAAGCAGCCCCGTGGACACCACGGGTTTTTTTATAAAGAACCGAGGACCTTTGGAGCTCACCCATCAGGTCGATTATAGCTGCGGCGGGCACAGTAACCTCGGAGGCAATCCGGCATTTAAATATACAGTTTTCTTCCTTCTCCCCTCGCCAGCTTATGTTCTGACCACAGCCCGAGGTAACCCAAGGTACCCACCCCTCTCCGCTTCTGACCTCGCCTTTGATTTGTACCTCTGCTTTTCCGTGTTCTATTTTAAGGTAGAGCAGGTCTTCTAGAGAGGTAATCATGCCTTCAGAATAAAGGAAGCCTGCCACCAACTCCTCTAAATGGTCGGGGGTACAAAGGAGGTTGACCAAGTGTCGGCCATTAACTGCAATCTGCAAAGGAAATTCTGCGGTAACAGAACTATATTCTTTATAGGTACGGTCCTCGCTAATTACAGTTACAATATAGTCTACAAAAGGTGCTTCTCTGGACATGGTTTAGCCCCCTCTAACTTTTCCCTTTCTCAGCCAACCCTGGCAAAACAAAGGGAGGACTGTTTGAGGCAACAGTCCCCCGCACTTCCCCAAAATCGTCCCTCTCTTATCTTTCCCACTCGGGCTAAAGGCAAACCCGTATGTTCACGTGTAGCGTAAGCGCTAGCTCCCAGCCAGCCGCTAATGCCTTTAAGCCGATATCTTTCTCACCTGTACAGCACAGGTCTTGTATTCCGGAATTTTAGCCACAGGGTCTAGGGCCGGAATGGTAAGAACATTAGCCGCTGCCTCCCAGAAATGGAAGTTCATAAACACCACCTTCCTGGGCACCCTGTTGGTAACCCAGGCCTTGACCTTCACTTTGCCCCGGCGGGACACAAGCTCCACCACTTCTCCGTCCTCAATTCCCAGCCGGGTAGCATCATCAGGGTTGATCTCCACCACCGGTTCAGAGCATATTTCTTCCAGGCCCCTGGCCTTCCGGGATAGGACCGTATGGTAATGGTAAAGCAATCTTCCTGTAGTAAATAAGAAGGGATACTTTTCATCGGGTTCCTCTGCCGGCGGCAAGTAATGGACCGCCTGGAACTGGCCCAAACCCCGGGTAAACTTTTCTTTATGCAGAATAGGTGTTCCCGGGTGATGGGGATGAGGCACGGGCCATTGCAAGCCCTTCTCCTCAAGGCGCTTATAGGTTATCCCGGCGTAGATCGGCGTTACCCCGGATATCTCGGCCATAATTTCTTCCGGTGAGTCATATGGTGCCGGATAACCCAACCTTTCCATGATTTCTTTTATAATCTCCCAGTCCGGGCGCGCCTCTCCCGGAGGGTCGATGGCTTTGTGTACCAGTTGTACCCGGCGCTCGGTGTTGGTAAAGGTGCCTTCTTTTTCGGCAAAGGAGGCGCCGGGAAGCACCACATCCGCCAGCCTGGCAGTCTCCGTAAGGAAAATATCCTGCACCACCAGGAAATCAAGGCTTCTCAAGGCTTTTTCCACATGGGAGGCATCGGGATCGGTTAGGACGGGGTTTTCCCCTAGAATATACATACCCTTGAGCTTTCCTTCTTCTGCCGCCCGCATCATCTCCATAAGGGTGAGCCCGTTCCTTTCGGGCAGTCCGGGTATACCCCAGGCCTGGGCAAATTTCTGGCGCACTTCAGCATTAGTTACGGGCTGGTAGCCGGGCAAGACATTGGGCAGTCCTCCCATGTCACAGGCGCCCTGCACGTTGTTTTGTCCCCTTAAGGGATTTACTCCGCTCCCTTCTTTGCCTATCTGGCCGCAGGCCATGGCCAGGTTGGCCAGGGCTATTACATTAGCTGTACCCGTAATATGTTGGGTTATGCCCATAGCATAGAGTATGCTCGACCTGGGGCCCGCAGCATAAATTCTGGCTGCCCGGACAATATCCTCCGCCGGAACCCCGGTAACTTCGGCTACCTTTTGGGGGGTATACTCCTCCACCGCCAGTTTCACTTGTTCAAATCCTTCGGTCCTCTGGGCGATAAATTCTTTATCGTAAAGTTCCTCTTTTATAATGACGTGCAACAGCCCGTTGATAAGGGCCAAGTCCGTGCCCGGTTTTTGCCGCAGCCACACATAGGCCCAGTCCACCAGTTCGATATGACGCGGGTCGGCGACTATGAGCTTGGCCCCGCGCCTGACCGCTTCTTTTACTTTAAGGGCGATAACCGGGTGATTCTCGGTAGTATTGCTCCCGATAACTAAAAGGCAGTCCGCCTTAGCTATGTCGGCGATAGAATTGGTCATGGCGCCGCTGCCAAAGGTGGTTGCCAGACCGGCAACCGTGGAGGAGTGTCAGAGACGGGCACAATGGTCTACGTTATTGGTGCCCAGCACCCCCCGGGCCAGCTTCTGCAAGAGGTAGTTTTCTTCATTGGTACATTTGGCCGAGCATAAGAAACCTAAGGCATCCGGCCCATAAGTCTCTTTTATCTCCCTTAGCTTTTGGGCTACCAGGTTCAGGGCTTCCTCCCAGGTGGCCTCGCGGAAGGTGCCCCTTCCCCTTTCCCCTTCCCTTATCAAGGGTTTGGTGAGCCGGTCAGGGCTGTGAATGTAATCGAACCCGAAACGGCCCTTGACACAGAGCCAACCGTTGTTAACTTCGGGGTTTTCGTATCCTTTGACTTTAACTACTTTCCCATCCTTTACGTAAAGGGTAAGGTTACATCCTACACCGCAGTAGGAGCAGATACTGCGCACTTTCTTGAATTCCCATTCTCTCCCCTGGCCTTCGCTTGTTCTTTCCGTAAGTGCTCCCACCGGACATACCTGCAGGCAGTTGCCGCAGAAAACACAGCCTGACTCCTTCAGTCCCGCGGGGTCCACAGTTCCTACTTTGGTCTCTATGCCATTGCCCACTAATCCCAAAACAGCATTGCCCTGGACTTCCTGACATACCCTGATGCACCGGCCGCACACAATGCATTTGTTGTAATCCCGTACTATGAAGGGATTTTCCCTTAGGACCGGCAGAGAAGCCAGGTCGATCTCCCAAGCACCTTCTTTGATCCTGTAATTGTAAGCGCAGTCCTGCAGGTCGCAATCGCCAGCTTTCTCACAGGTAAGGCAGTCCACGGGGTGCTGGCTCAAAAGCATCTCTATTATACCCTTGCGCCATTCCTCTATTTCCGGGGTGCTGGTATAAACCACCATTCCCTCCGCCACCGGTGTATTACAGGCCGTAACCGGCTTAGCAACCCCTTCTATGGCCACCAAACAAAGCCGGCAATATCCCAATGGTCTAAGCAATGGATGATAGCAAAGGGTGGGTATATGGATTCCGAGCTTTTCGGCAGCCTCCAGTATAGTAGTACCCTCGGGCACAGAAACCTGGCGACCATCTATGGTCAAAGTTACCATTTCCTTTTCCTCCCTTCAAAAAACCATGAGTCCCAGGCGATAGCACCTCAAACACTGGGCAGTCTCGGCCAGGCCGTCGTCGAAACTCAACCCCAACTCCACTTCTCGGAAATCCTTCAAGCGCTCTTCCACCGGCGCCATTTCCTCTTCTTTGCGAGGCCATCCGGACGGAAGGCCTACTTCCTCATTAGGGTCAAATACACCAAATTCTTTGAGCCAAGCTTCCATAAAGTCTTGGGGCCCTGCTTCAATCTTCCCGGAGGTAAGGTACTGGTCTATAGAAAGGGCCGCCCTATTTCCCTGGGCCACAGCCTCTATAACCGTCCTGGCGCCCAGGACTATGTCTCCTCCGGCAAAAACTCCCGGAACTCCCGTAGCCAGGGTTACCGGATCTACGGCAATGGTTCCCCATTTCGTTAGTTCAATGCCCTCCAGGCCTTGGAGAAAGGAAAGATCGGCAACTTGTCCAATGGCCGGAACTACTACTTCGCAGGGTAGGAAGAACTCCGATCCCGGTACCGGAACCGGTCGCCTGCGCCCGCTGGCATCGGGTTCCCCAAGTTCCATCCGTACACACTCTACACCTTTCACTTTGCCGTTTTCAGCCACAATCCTTACGGGATTGGCCAAGAAGTAAAATTTTACTCCCTCTGCTTCGGCGTCCCTTATCTCACATTCATTGGCCGGCATTTCGGCCCGCGAGCGGCGGTAGATAAGGTAAACCTCTTCAAACCCCCGGCGCAATGAGGAGCGCGCACAATCCATGGCTACATTGCCGCCACCTACCACAGCTACTCTCTTACCTTTGGGGACGGGAAGGCCCAAGTTTATGTTTCTTAAGTATTTGACACCAGGTATGAAGCCTTCATACCCTGCTGTTTCGCCTTCCACACCCATTTTGGCGCTATCATGCAGCCCGGTGGCGATAAATACGGCTGGATAGCTCTGACACAATTCTTTTAGGCTTACATCTTGGCCCACAGAAGTATTACACTTAATTTCTACGCCCAGAGCCTTTATGGCTTCGATTTCACCCTGTAAGATATCCCGCGGCAAGCGATAGGCGGGAATACCTACGGCCAGCATTCCGCCGGCTACAGGTAAAGCTTCAAAAATGGTCACTTTATATCCCTTTCGCGCCAGCTGGTAGGCACAGCTCAACCCTGCCGGGCCGGCCCCTACCACTGCCACCCGGGCCCTGCCTCTACTGTTTTCGGCTTTTAATCGGGGTTGGCGGCCGCGCTTCAGCTCATAGTCAGCCAGAAATCTCTTTATACCTCTAATGGCCAAAGCCTCGTCCACCAGCCCCCGGCGGCAGTGTTCTTCGCAAGGGTGCACGCATACCCTGCCCAGTACGCCCGCCAAAGCAGTAGTTTCCCTTATGACTTCCAGCCCTTCCTGGAAACGGGACTCTTGGGTGCATTCTATATATCTGGGTATATCCAGGTGGGCCGGGCACCTTTGCAAGCACGGGGCTGTAACAAAAGAGTGATATTCTTGAGCCTCTTTAGCTCCCCCATTATATGGTGCCAGCCCTTCATAGTGGTCCACGAAATCCAGAACCGGCCTGGCAGCAGACTGGCCTAGCTCGCATTTGGAACCGTTGTATACCAGGAGGGCTATCCTCTTCAATTGCTGACGCAAGGCCGGGTCGTCCCTCTCCGAAAGCTTCTGTAGGAGGTCTAGGATAACTCTGGTCCCCACCCGACAGGGAACACAGCGCCCACAAGCTTCTTTTTGTACCGCCTGATAATACTCTTTAAGGGCTGCCAGGAGGTCAACGCCGCTACCATTTATTATAATCCCTCCCCAGCCGATAAAGGCCCTTAAAGGCCGTCCCCTATAGGACGGAAGTAAAGTTTTATAATCGTTACCGCTGCTCCTCCATGTACTGAACAAACTTCTCCCCCCAATCCTCTTCTTACTTGTACCGTTATCTTTGTCTTCCCCTTCCCCTCCGGGTACCCGCCAGGCAGTATTTTATCGGGTTGAAAGATCGGGTTGAAAGATTTTTACCTTTAGCATAACAGAGATTAATCTAACCAGACAAGTGCTCCCTTGACTTTCCGTACTTTGTCGACCAGCTAGTTTGCGAAATAAGCCATAATTGTATGTTACTGTGCCAACATCTCGATGCGTGAGACATAAGAACGGGAAATTCCCATTTTCCTGGCTATCTCCCGCTGCGTCTTCCGCAAGCCGTGTAACAGGCCATAGCGCATCTCCAGCACTTGCTTTTCCCTCTTGCTCAGACACTTTATCTTTTCCAGCACTCGCTGCCGCTCCTGATGATTCTCCACCATTTCAGCTACATCCTGGTCCGTGCCCAAAACGTCTATAAGGGAAATTTCGTTCCCTTCTCTATCTACGCCAATGGGATCATACAAGGAAACTTCTCCCCTTGTTTTCTTTAAGGCCCGCAGGTGCATCAGGATTTCATTTTCAATACAGCGGGCCGCATAAGTAGCCAGCTTGGTCCCTTTATCTGCATTAAAGGTATTGATAGCTTTGATTAAGCCGATGGTACCAATGGAAATTAAATCATCCACGTCTTCCCCTGTGCCTTCAAATTTCTTGGTAATGTGAGCAACCAAGCGCAAATTGTGCTCAATCAAAATATTCCTGGCTTCCTGGTCGCCGTCCTTCATGCGCTCCAGATAGTACTGTTCCTCCTCTTCACTTAAAGGTTGGGGGAAAGCATTATTAGAAAGGTAGGAAAGGAGCAGGGCAAGGCCTTTGAGGAAAGACAACGCCAGTAGCGCCATAATAGTAGGTTCCATTAGGCCATACCTCCCGTAACTGACGTCACCTTCTATGTATATGGAAATACAAGGCCGGTGGTGCCTGTCCTGAAGCCTCATATTCACTCAGACTGACGCATTTTTTCCAGTATATTGAAATTCTCCTTTACCTTTTGCGTAATATCCTGGGCCGACTTAGACGTCCGGGCTGCCAGTTCCCGTACGGCCTGGGCTACTACCGCAAAGGTGCGCCCGTGCTCCCCTGCTCTGGCCGCTTCAATAGAAGCGTTAAGGGAGAGAATTTTGGTTTGATCCGCTATATCGCTGATAATAGAGGCTACCGCAGCTATTTCTTCGTGGAAGCGGGTAAGCTTATTTAACTGGTCGATAATGTAACTTTCAATGGCTAGCTGCATATCAAAAATAATTCTCTTAGAAAAAGCTTCCAATAGGCGCCAACATAGTTCAATATTTTCTCCGTTATATTGCCAAATAATGCGTTGAATTTCCCTCCAGTAGAGGCGATAAGCTCCCAGATACCACTTGGGATAGAGGCCGATTTCCTGATGTTTTTTGCCAATGGCCAAGCGCCAAGCAATATAGTTATCATCCATTTTGTCGTCGGTAAGACTGAGGAAATATTCTTTTTGAGTTTTAGACAACTTTTCTACCGTACTGTATTTCTTGATTAAAGCATTAAGATAAGGATAGCCCAGCAGATAATCATAAAATTCCTTTACTACCCGGTCGGCTTCTTTGATAAAATTCTCCCGCTGGCTATGCATTAAATTTAAGTCTTCGGAAGTTATCTGCAAAAAACCCAGTTGTTCCTTATAGCTGTTCAATAATGCCCTGTCTACCAGCCCACTTGAAGTCAAAGCCCATCCTCCCCTTTATATTACTAAATGGAACATATTTCGCCTTAAGGCTTCATTTTCCTCTTTTTGAAAAATAAATCTGCCGGGAAAATTATCATCATACGTTATGGCAGAACGCAGAGGCTGCCGGGGGTACATCGCTACGGAGGAGTGCATATTATACTTCAGCAAGGAATTCTTTGGAGAAAAGGAAGGTCTTAAACATGCGCTTCGCTCTCGCTCTGGGAGGTGGGGGGCTTAAGGGGGCAGCCCACCTCGGCGTCTTACAGGTGCTGGTGGACAACGGCCTGCACCCTAACTTGGTCGTGGGCACCAGCGCTGGCGCTATCGCCGCTGCCCTCTACGGTAGTAGCATGCTATCTGCAGCCAGCTTGATCTTCCAGCTCCCTTCTCCAGCTCTACTCAAACAAAACTTTCGGCGCCTGGGAGGTCTACCTCTGGGAATATTGGATGGCAAGATGATAGAAAACATGTTAAGACGGCTCTGGGGAGAAAAACGCTTTAGTGACTTAAAAATACCTATAGCTGTAGTGGCCTGCGACCTCTATAGCGGCCATACTGTTATTTATTCGGCCCTCCAGCCTGCTCGGCCTCTACCGCCGGGTATAATAATGGGAGGTGACGTCCCTGTATGGCAGGCTGTGCGGGCCAGCATCTCTCTTCCCGGCCTTTTCACTCCTTTTCCCATAGGAACCCACTTACTGGTGGATGGGGGCATTACAGCCAATGTCCCAGCAGACATTGCCCGGGTCCTAGGAGCTTCCATAGTAATTGCTGTAGAACTGGGCACCAGCGCTCCCCCGCCCTCCTTTGACCATGCCGGAGATGTTCTTTTGCAAAGCTTGGATATTGCGAGCAGGCGTTTAACCACCATCACTTCAACCCTTTACGCCGATCTTGTTTTATCTCCCCTGAAGGACCTATCGCCTTCCCCCAGTTTTTGGGAGGTAGGACGCCTAAAGGAACTGGTCACCGCAGGAGCCGAAACAACTACCCGCGCTCTGCCTAAAATTAAGCAAGTACTAGGGTTCTAATTGTATTAAGTGCAGAAAACGCTGGATAAGCACCGCGGCTTCAGCCCTGGTAAGGTAGTCTCCTGGCCGCAAAGTGCCGTCTGGATAACCGCGCATCAAACCTTCCTTTACAGCCCAAAGGACGCCTCTGCGCGCCCAGGGGGAGACTGAGCTGCTATCTTTGTACCTTGAGAGCAGAAGTTCACCTTCGCCCTGGGCGCTGGCTTTATTTTCTTCAATCCCCGCCACACCCGCTGCCCGCGATAAAATTACAGCTGTTTCTTCGCGGCTCACCGGCCTTTCCGGTCGAAAAGTACCGTCTGTATAACCCACCATAATCCCCGCCCCTGCTAAGTGGGCTACAGGGATAGCGTACCAGGCACTAAAGGGCACATCTATCCAATTTATGGGCGAAGCTTTAGGAACAGTTATTATGCTATCCACCAGAGCTGCTAGCTCCGCACGAGTTAGAGACTTGTCCGGATAAAATTTCCCCTGACCGTCCCCATATAGTAAGCCTTTAACAGCTAAATTAATTACGGCTGACCAGGCCCAATGCTCTGGTGGTACATCCGAGAATTCCACCACGCCCTCTCCCCTATTTTCGTCACCGTAATAGTCCTGCCTTTTTCTGTTTTCGCCTCCTGATGCATCTCCAGAGTTATCCGGGTTCCTCCCTTCGTCCTCCCCCGCTACAGTCTCCGTATTCTCCGGGTTTCGACTTCCGGTATTGTTATGACCCCGGTCAGGGACGCCACCATTCCCCTCCTCGCCCCCTACTTCGGGAATACCCTGGGCTGGGTTAAAAACAATAGCTGCTTGAGCCTGGCTTTCCCAACCTGCTCTATCGCGAAAACGCACCGTTATTCGGCGCAGGCCGGGCGGCCCCGGTAACAGCTCCCAACTCTTGGTCCTCCGGTAAGGCTCCCATTCTCCCGGTGGCCCGCCTTCGTTAAGCACCATTACTTCCGTTACACCATTGGCATCTTCAGCCGAAAGCGTTAGCTCTACCGTTAAACTAGAGGTTTCCGGAGCACCGCCGTTGATATGCACCTGCGGGTCGGTTGGAGGATGGCGATCCAAAACTATATAGCCTTCACTTTGGCCTTCATTGCCCTTGCCGTCTACTGCTACTACCAATAAGCGGTAAGGCCCGTCAGGTACAGTACGCGTTTCCCAGGTTATGTCGCTTGACCCAGACCACTCATCCCCCCACCAGATTTCTTCTGCTATCACTTCGTTCTCTCTTCCATAAATTGCCAGGATTACCCTGTCGAGCAATTCCTCTTCCGTCAGGGAAATTCCCAGCGGTAAAGGTTCAGGGGTCCGCCATATGTCACCCGCAAGGGTCAAACTTATGCTGGGAGGCACATTGTCTTCCCCATGGGCATAAGGGGCCCAGGGGACAAAGTTAAGGTCCCCGCGAATAACATCTCCATGCCCTTGGACATTCAAACTCTCATGGTAAGGTCCGCGGCTACTCCCCCAGTAGTTATCAGGAGCAGTCAGGGCTTTCCCTATCGGTGCCTGCAGAGCTATGACGTTACCGTAAATATCGTTCTTGATAAATGTTAGCTGCGCTTCGGCAATTGATAGTAGATCAACACCGGTGTTATTCCGAGTTATCAGGTTATTGTTTATATCCGCCTCAATTGTATCTGCCAGGAGCAGGCCGGTTTCGTTGTCCTTCCATGTGGAATAGTCCAAGAGTATCCCCGTGCTATTGCTAATGTAGGCTCCAAGTTTATTCCGGCTAAAGGTAGCATGGGTAACAGTTACTCCAGCACTGCTGCTAATAGAGGCTCCTGTCTGATTTTCGCTAAAGGTTGTTTGCGTAACATTTATCCCGGTACTCCCCATGATCAGAGAGCCTATTGACCAGCCTTGAATCAGGTTGTCCTTAAAAGTTAACTCCTGGCTAGACTGGATTAGCAACCCCGTATTTCCACTTAAAGAATGCGGATCTGCCCTTAATTCATTGCCTACTATGTAACCTCTTACAGCGCCTTTTATGGCAAGACCCACCCCGCGCCCAGTGACAACATTGTTAAGAGCGGTAACATTGCTGTCCAATACTTCTAGGCCATTCAAAAAACCATATATTTCATTTCCCTCTACGCTAGTTTTTCCCCCGGAAATCCTCATACCTAAAGTTCCAGGCCCTGCTAGCTGATTACCTGTAATTTCTGCCTCAGAAGGAGATATAATCATTACGGCTGGGCTATAGCTATTTTCCGAATACCCTTCTTGGGTTATAATTTCATTCCTTGCCAGCCAAATGTTAGCCCCCTCTAAGCTAAGGGCACATCCGGTACCACGATGAAAATAACTGTCCGCCACCATCACCGTGCCTGCTGCCCGTATACGAACCAGGTCCTTGCCACTTCCCCATGCTTCAAAGCTACTGCCACTCACTTTTACTTCCGTACTTCCTGCTTCCACCCATAGTGCCGGACCCGCCAACGAATTAGCCTTCTCGCCGAACTTACAGCCGTTCATTTCAAACCTGGTAACCGGATTGTTCCACTTAAGACCGCTAAAATAAATAGCCCCTTTAGAACTCCTTATAAAAGTTACACCCGTAAACACCGCCGAAAAGTCACTAACTGAGTATTCTACCAGCACCCCATATTCATTGCCCAGGGCTTGACCGCAAGACCATTCCAGCCGGCCATTGCGCCTAAGATATATAGATTTTCCGCCGTATATTTCCATATTCTCCAGCTTAAGCTCTAAGGAAGGTCCCCCATTTCCCGGAACCTCTATACAACTCTTTTGTGTATCGCTGGTTTTTAAGACACCGTTTTTAAGTACAAGCTGATAAACCCTTTCACCTACACTAATGGTACTTTGCCCCCAGGGCGAAGTAATAACGGCTCCGTTTAAATCAAGGGTCACTCCATTCACTCGCCAATTTAAGCTGCAGTTAAAACTTGCCCCACCTGTAACCACTCGTATCACATCACCCATTTGAGCTCCGTCCAGAGCTGCCTGCAGATCGTTGAAATACAAGCCCTGGCTTTCGTTGTAGACTGCATAGGTTACTGCGCCTACTGCTTCAGCACCAGACTTTCCCCATAACAAAAAGGCAACCCAGCAGAGTAAAAAGAGCATTACACCCAAGTTACGTCTTAACACCCTTTTCCTCACTCCAATGTTAAAACTTCCCTTGGGTTTTATTCGCGATTTTTCCCTATTTTTCCTGCCCAGGAACATTTTTCGACAGAAGATTTGCTTCAAGGAGGGGCTAAACTTCTCCCGTTCTGGTAGCGGAGAAAACCTTTTGCGGCGGGAGTTTCGTGCTTTGCGGGATAATTTCTCCATCAAGCGGGCTGGTGATCTCAAATTTACCCTTATGTAATTAAAGGCTGCGGCTAGAACTGTCGCTGTCTCTCAGGCGACACCGAGTTAGCCTGTTAAATTCTTCTATAATTTCCCCAGCTTTGCCCTCAGGAGCAATAACTTTTAAATGATCCCCTTCTAACAGCCTGGTAGAACCGCGGGGAATTATCTCCCTACTACCTCTATTAACAGACACTAAAAGGCAGTCGGCGGGAAGCTGCAAGTCTTTTACCCGGCACCCGCTCGCCGGAGAACCGCTTTCCACCACCAATTCTATCACTGCTGTTTTGTCTCCGTAAGACAGGGAATCCTCCATATCGCTCCTGGCTTTCATTAAGTCCCTTTCTAAAAGCATCTCATAGACAGGCAGGGTTCCTAAAGCCTCGGCCACTATATAGGCCACCACGCAGGCAAGTAGAAGAGGTAACATGTGCTGGTAGTGGCCAGTCATCTCGATTATTAATACAATTCCAGTAAGGGGAGAGCGTACAATAGCCACAAAGTAGGCTGCCATACCTATTACTGCAAAGCTGGGTGCCATACCCTGGAGGCTGGGAAAGAGATAAACGCTGACCTGGCCTATAAAAGAACCCACCAGAGATCCCAGTACCAAAAGAGGCAAAAAAATACCGCCCGGTACACCTGCGCTGTAACTCACAATTGTTAAGAGGAATTTAGCTATAAAGAGCAAGGGTACAACCTTTAAAGCAACCTTGTTCGCCAGCAAATTCTCTACTAAAAAGTGCCCGCCCCCTAGAACCTCCGGTAAAAAATAACCCACCACCCCAGCTAAAAAGGCTACTACAGAGGCCCGCAACCAGCGGGGCACTTTGGTTAAGCTATCTGCTATATCCAGGCCTACCTTTAGGGCCCGGTTGAAAGCTGCTCCTAAGACACCGGTGGCTACTCCTAAAACTACAAATAAAGGCAATGTACCCAGGGGCAAGGGGAATAGATTTTTTATCTGGAAGGTAGGGAGCGGCCCTAAGATTTTCTGAGATATGAGGTCGGCAGCAATGCTGGCCGTTAGAGCTCCTCCCAGGACATAGGGGGAAAAATTGCGCCGGAGCTCTTCCAGGACAAAGACTACACCAGCCAGAGGCGCATTAAAGGCAGCAGCCAACCCCGCTCCCGCTCCACAGGCTATCAACTGGAGCTCTTCTGCCTTAGTTCGCATTAGACTTTTGCTTACCGCCTGGCCTGCCGCAGCCCCCATTTGTACCGTGGGCCCTTCCCGGCCCAAGGATAATCCTGCCCCAATAGCCAGAGCCCCGGCTATAAACTTAACGGGAATTACCCGCCACCACACTAGTCTCCGCTGCCTGATCAAGACGGCTTCCACATGAGGAATACCGCTACCGGCAGTCTCCGGAGCAAAAGCGGTCAACCACCCGGCAAGTCCCCCGGCTAAGGCACCCAAGAGAGGCAATACCAGCCATCCCAAGTTAGGTATACCACGTGCCCACATTAAAATATGATTACGCGCAATTTCCGCCTCCGTCAATGCTAAGCGAAAGGCAACCCCCACGATGCCAGCAACAATTCCTGCTAGGGTTCCCTCCACCAAAAAACGGAGGAAAAAGTTATACCTGTTCACCCATGGGATAGCAGGACTAGAGGAGCCCTTAGATAAAATAGCTTCATTCTTCACCGCTTTCCCTGCTCCCGTATATCTTTTTTGTGTACTCACTTCCCAATTATAGCATTCCTTTCTTTTGTTGTTAAACCCCTTCCTATTTTCTGCCCGCCCATTGATAGCTTCGCCCGAGTACCCTAACGGTCCTTAGGGCGCCAGACTCCTTTCTGTGGTAAACGCCCGCGCAATCCGGCTTCAGCCCTCTTCCTCTTTCACCCGCTCAATGCAGTTCCTGAGGGCCTGGATAAACATAGCTCGCGTTTCCCCTGCTGTACGCTGGGGCCGGTAACCCAACTCTCTAGCAGCTTTATCCCAGCTCAAATCCCACACTTCATTTAAGAAAGCCGGCCCTTGCCATTGGTCACTGGCTATAAGATTTATAGGAGATTTGGAACCGGCCAGGTCAATGATCATGGCTCCTATCTCTTCCCAGGTTAAGAATAGGCTGCCTACGTTGTAGATTTGACCGGCTGCCTGGGGATTTCCTATGGCTAACCACATGGCTTTAGCCAGATCAGCCATAGTGACAAAAGTGCCGCCAGCTCCAGATACCATTTCCAGGGATTCGTTCTTCAAGGCTTTCCGTACTATGTCGCGCAAATGGCGGCCACCAATTTGCTCGCCAAAGGCCCACCAGAAACGAAAGATAGTAACGGGCAGATTTTGTTCCTTAGAGTACAATAAGCACAATTTTTCGGCCGCGTATTTACCTAAAGCATAAAGAGGCTTACGGGCCTCTTCCACCAAGCAGGGATGGCTTTCAGTCACCGGGTGACTTACCGCCCGGCCGTACACAGTAGCTGTACTGGTATAAAGGAAACAGCGGACCCCTAAAGCTTTCGCCTCCTCCAAAAGATTAATGTGGCCTTGGAGGTCCTCGCCAAAGATGATTCTGGCATCGTCGGCAAAACTCCAGGCCAGATTTATGACCACCTCTACCCCTTGAATAGCCTCTTTAATCAGGGCCCTATCGGTTAAACTCCCGCTAAAATAGGCTGAAAGAAACTTCTCGTTTCCCTCCGGCATTTCTTTTGCCCGGTCCAGCACTCGTACTTGATAACCTTGTTGGAAAAAATATTTAACCAAATATCTCCCCACATCCCCTGCACCGCCGGCTATCAAGATTTGCATCAGTTCTTCTTCCCTCCCCTACCCCTAAAGTCAGGGCGGACGACAGCCTTTTTCTGCCGTCCGCCCTAAATTGAACGTTTTAGGCTTGTTTAGAAATCTGGCTGGGGGCAGTACCGCTGATACCAGGCAGAACTGGCTTGGACATAGTACGCAGAACAACAGCTCCTAAAGCAGCCAAAAAGGCCATTACAGCGCCTGTATAAAATACTGGACCCCATCCTTTTAGCGTTGCCAGCCAAGCAGCCACAACACCGCCTAGAATACCACCAACACCCTTTGCACTATAAACTACACCGTAGTTACTCGCTGCGTAAGTGGTGCCAAAGCGGTCCGCAGTAGCAGCCGGGAACAGCGCGTAAATCTCGCCCCAAGTTAGCATAATCATAAAAGCCAGGAAGACGAAGCCCCAGGGATGTCTTCCAACTGTGGGCATTAAAGCCATGAAAATGGCGTTCAGCAGGAAAGCTACAAACATAGTATTTTCTCGACCCATTTTATCTGAAATCCAACCCCACATCACCCGGCTGAGGCCGTTGGAAATGCGGTCAAGAGCAACCGCTAAGATTACGAAATTAGTAGCAATCCCCACGTCCTTGGCGAAAGGCCGGGTTTGGGCGGTGACCAGTAAGCCACCGGTAGCCATGAACACAAACATGACATAGATTAACCAGAAGTGAGGCGTCCTGATCATTTCCCACGGCGCAAAACCGCGCTGCCCCGAGCCAGCCTGCGTTTTCGCGGCAGGAGTGTGATGCTTCATTTCCCAGGGCGGATACCGAAGTATCTGAGCCACAATCAAAATTATGATCCCCTGGACTACACCCGTATAGAGGAAGGCTGCCACATATCCCTGGCTCTTGAGGATGTTACCTATAATAGGAATAAACGGCGCCGAACCGGCACCAAAACCGGCAGCGATGAGGCCCGAGGCCAGCCCTCGCCTGTCTGGAAACCAACGCACAGCCACTGCAATACTACCGCCATAAACAAACCCTGCGCCCAGGCCTGCCATGGAATAGAAGAAATAAAGCGCAGGTAAAGATTTTACTAAACCTAGCGCAGTCCAGCCTATTCCAACCATTAATCCTGCTATCGTAAAGAAGATTTTGGGCCCAAAACGGTCCAGCAGATAACCTTCCAAGGGTTGGGGCCAGCTCTCAAAGGCAATAAATAAGGTGAAACCCAGTTGTACTGCTGCCAGTGACCAGCCAAAAGCTTCGCGTAAGGGTGGTACAAATAACGTCCAAGCGTATTGGAGATTGGCAATCATAATCATACCTACAATTGCAGCTACCAGTTGGAACCATCTGTTACCTAAAACTGGTCCATAAGCTTCCCTGGCTTCATTAAGTTGGGCTTGTAAGTCCACCTTTTAGTCCCCTCCTTAAAATTTTTGATGTTCTTAAAAAACCTGGTACACCCAGGCTTTTGCCCCTACCATCTTTCCGTCTCGCCTTCCTTGCTAGGCGGAAATTCGTGAAATTAATGACGAAATAAATCGATTTAAGGAGATAAAAAAATCCATCAATTCTGTAGATAACTTATAAATACTTAGGGGACGTTAGGGTGGAAGTATACTTCTTCATATGCTGCTGCTTAAAAATAGTCCGCCATAAGTTGGGCTGCTGTTACACCTTTCGAAGGTTAGCATTATTGAAATAAAAGATGTCTGCCATCGTTTTAAACACGTAGATACTAAAACACTGGGTTCAGGGTGAATTAGACATACCCCGAGCGCTTTACCAAGCGCTCGGGGTATATTACACTTAGGCCGAAGTTGCTACTGCCGGTACTGTAATACCTACTTCGGCGCAACGGGCATCCACAAAGGCCTGGAGCTTCTCTATATGTTCGGGCTGCAGGTGGGCAAAACGCTTTTGCATCTTTATATATTCGCTAACCGGCTTGCGGCTTTCCAGCTTCACCGAAAGTTTGTATTCGCCATTTTCGTATTCGTAAAGCTGGAACATACCCGACTGCACAGCCAGTTTGGCCATCTCAATAGTCTTGTTAGGCGGGAACTGCCAGCCCTTGGGACAAGGAGTTTGTATATGGATATAAGCAGGTCCTTCTACGTTAAGCCCTTTCCGCACTTTATTCATCAGGTCTACGGGCCAGCCGATGGAAGCCGTAGCCACATATTTCAATTCGGGATGGCCGTGGGCGATAATCTTGGGGTTATCCTTGGGGAAGAGCTTCTTGCCCTCAGGAACCACAGGACCAGCCGGTGTAAAGGTCGTCCAGGCCCCGTAAGGCGTAGTGGGCGAGGTCTGGATACCGGTGTTAGCATAAGATTCGTTATCGTAACAAATGAACAACACGTCGTGACCGCGATATAGCATACCGGACAATGCCTGCAGGCCAATATCCACGGCACCACCATCACCGGCGAACACGATGACATGGGGTATTTCTCCTTGATATTTCTTCTTTCGCGCCATAACCTTGAAAGCAGCTTCAATACCCGAGGCTACAGCGCCGCCGTTGGTGATCTGGGCATGGATCCAGGGCACGCGCCACGGACCACACCCGTAGCTGGTATTGGCCACATACATGCATCCTGTAGGACCGATAAAGATGGTGTTAGGCCCTGCGGCCTTAGCCGTCAGCCGGTAAGCCAAGGCTGGACCACAGCCTGCACAGGTACGATGGCCAGGCACATAGTATTCCTCATCAGGAGCTTTCTTTATAGACGGGATCCTCTCTAGCATTACATTCCCCTCCTTCCACATAACTTATAGTTCAAAGGGCAGCCAGTAGGCAGTCTTCTCCACCTTGCCGGTCTTGGCAATCTCCTTCAGCTTCTGGAACATGAGGTAGAATTCGTCCCGAGTAACTACTTCGCCACCCAGGCCGGCTACAAATCCTACCGTCTTAACTTTGTCGCCGAAATCGTATAGTGCAGCTCTGAGTTCGCTGAGCAACACGCCGCCGTTGCAGGAGATGCCGAAATTCACCGAGTTATCCAGGACACCGATGGCCTTGAACTTGGACATCCGCTGGCGGATCTCCTCGGTGGGGAAGGGCCGGAAAGTGCGCAGCCTTACCACACCGACTTTTTCGCCCAGGTTACGCAGCCGGGCTGCCACCGACTTGGCCGTGACCATATGGGCGCCCTGGCCGAAAATGACCACTTCGGCATCATCGGTGAGATATTCTTCCAAGAAGGGATCGTACCTGCGACCGAAGATGCGCGCAAATTCTTCATGGGCTTCCTTTAGTACCTGATAGGCAGCCTGAACAGCCTGATAGCGCTGGTACTGCAGGGGAGGTCCCATGGCCGGCTCAATCTGGGCTCCGATTATCATGGGGTTCTTGGGATCCAGGACGTGGTGGTTTTTATAAGGAGGCAGGAATTCCTTGACCTGGGCTGGGTCAGGAATATCTACTTCCCCGAGGATGTGGGTCACATAATAACCGTCCTGGCACACATACTGGGGCAGCAAGACTCGCGGGTCCTCACCTACGCGGTAATAAATGAGGTGCATATCCAGTACTTCCTGCTGGGTAGAGGCCCAGCCCTGTATCCAGCCCTGGTCGCGACAGCATTCAGCATCGGTATGTTCCGAGCCGAAGTCGCCAGGCGGGTCCAGGGTACGGTCACCAATGGCCATCTGTACCGGCAGGCGCTCACCGGAAATCGGGGAATACACTTCAAAGGCATAGGTGACACCTACACCGGAGCTTCCCGTAAAGGTCCGCGCTCCTGCGGCCGAAGCCCCATAGACTACACTCAGCTGAGCATGTTCGCCTTCCCCGTGGATGAATTCGGCATCCAGCTCCCCATCAGCCACCATACGGGCTAATTCGGACATGATACCCGTATAGGGACGAATAGGATACGAGCAAATAACATCCACGTCGGCCAACTTTACCGCATTAGCCGCCGCTACACAACCCGAAATGCGTCGAACTTGACCCATAATTGTCACCTCCCAGAATTATCAATCCTTAAAGTTGAGTTCGGGCACCTGACTTATAGCCCCGCTGGGGCAAACTTCCGCACAAATGCCGCAACCTTTGCAATACTTCAGGTTAAAGATTGGCCCTTCATCACTGCGGGTAATACAAGCATCGGGGCAATAGATCCAACAAGTATCACATGCCGTGCAGGCCTCAGGATCGAGAACCGGCCGCTGCATCCGCCAGTTGCCGGTAACCATCCCCTCATTCTCGGACACCGGCGAAGGCACCGTACCGGCAAAGGGCAACTGTTTCAGGCGCTCGCTGGCACTAACCGCCACTTCCTCAACAACGCCTTTGACCTCCAGCTTGGTTATCTTGGCCAATTCATAACCCCGCCGCATGGCCTCCGGGTTCTTAACTACGGCGGCCAAATTGTCCAGGCTTACGATATTGGTAGCCTTAACCACCGCACCTACCAGCGGAGCCGAAATACCTGCCCCGATACCCGTGGCATCGGTAGCGCCCTCGGCACCCGACAGGGTAGTAACCGCAGTGGATAAACTGGAAGCATCAACCGTTACCAGAGTCTCCAAATTACCGGTATCCCCCAGGAAACCTAGAATTTCTTCTGCCGAACGTCTGGTATTAACTACCAGTACGCCTCCTTTGCGCAAACCCTTTAGAACCGGCACACCCTTGACTAAGGTCTCTTCTATCAGGATCACAATATCCGGAGTTTCATTTTCATACACATACTTGCTTTCAATGGGATCGGTGCTTATGCGGGCATAGGCTCTAACTGGCACATATACGCGGTCGGGGAGATCAACATAGTTTTCCCATGCTTGGACGTATTTGCCCTCCCTGGCAGCCGCTTCGGCCAGGGCCACCACTATATCGCGCGCATCCTTATTCATGACTACGCCCCGGGCCCATACTGTAATCTGCTTCAGGCCGGGTTCAGCAAAAAGATTGCTTGGAGCAGACAAGTTAGGGGCCTCCTTTCTCTTGTAAATATTAATAGTCTGTATACTCAGTGCTGCGCTAGGCTTCGCCCTTCCACGCATCACCTCCCTATTTTGGTTACCTCGCGGCTACCTCCTTGCGTATGCCACACAGGACGGAGATTGCGATTCTCCGGCCTGACTTGTTCCGGGAATTTTTCTTCCAGTACCTCCCTCAGAGCTTGTTCCAAGTGCCGGGAACTGATGCGCCATCTCTCCTTATCTTCTGCTGCTATCTTGCCGCTCTCCACTACTTCGCTTAAAGCTAAAAGCGCAGCCCGTTTGCAGATGGCCTCCAGATCAGAGCCCACCAGGCCTTCGGTCATGTTGGCCAGAGCTTCCAAGTTTACATCCTCGCCTAAAGGCCGCCGTCGTAAATGAACTTTGAGAATAGCCATTCGCTCTTTAGGGCCAGGCGGCGGAAAATCTAAAATAATATCAAAGCGTCCCGGTCGTAAAATAGCAGGATCTACCAGATCAATACGGTTAGTGGCTGCCAGTACTATTACTTCCCTAAGCTCTTCTAAACCATCCAGTTCCAATAAAAACTGGCTCACCAGGCGACTTCCTATACTACCTTCGCTCTTGCGGGTAGGAACCAGAGCATCGATCTCGTCAAAGAACAGGATGCAGGGGGAAGCCTGACGAGCTTTACGAAAGATCTCATGCAAAGTTTTTTCTGCTTCCCCCCACCAGTGGGAAAAGAGGAGGGAACTATTTACCGAGATGAAATTCACCTGGCTTTCGCGGGCCAAGGCTTTAACTACGAGAGTTTTACCTGTACCCGGCGGGCCAGAAAGGAGAATGCCTTTCGGAGCCTGCAGATTAAAATGTTGAAAAAGCTCGGGATAGCGCAGGGGCCATTCCACCAAGGATCGCAGGCGAGCTTTTACAGAGTCGAGGCCTCCTACATCTTCCCAGGTAGCTGTCGGAATTTCCATGGCAAATTCCCTGGTAGCTGAGGGCTCAACTTCTGTCAAGGCATCCAGAAAATCGCGCATGGTTACCTGCAGTTGCAGGTTGACTAGGGCCTCGCTCCCCAGAGGGACTTCTTTCAGTCCTCGCCGCAGAGCGTACATTCCGGCTTCCCGGCAAAGGGCCGCCAGATCCGCTCCCACAAAGCCATGGGTCATGGCTGCCAGGCGAGATAGAGACACATCAGGGGCCAAGGACATACCCCGAGTATGTATCCTTAAAATTTCTTCCCGTCCCCGCTGGTCAGGAACATTAATGGCAATTTCCCGGTCAAAGCGACCCGGCCGCCGCAGGGCAGGATCCACCATATCAGGGATATTGGTGGCTCCGATAACAATAACATGTCCCCGCGACTCTAGGCCGTCCATGAGGGCGAGCAATTGGGCCACTACCCGCTTCTCCACGTCTCCGTGGACTTCGGCCCGGCGTGGAGCAATGGCATCTATTTCATCGAGGAAGATGATGCTGGGCGCTTTTTTGCGCGCCTCATCAAAAACCAGGCGCAGCCTAGCCTCGCTCTCGCCGTAGTACTTATGCATAATTTCCGGTCCATTGACGTGGATAAAGTGAGCCTCCGTCTCGCTCGCTACAGCCCGGGCAATCAAAGTTTTTCCGGTACCCGGGGGACCGTACAGCAGTATCCCTTTAGGCGCCTCCACCCCTAGACTTCTAAAAAGCTGGGGATACTTCAGGGGAAGCTCGATTATTTCCCGCACTCGCTGGACTTCTTTAGCCAATCCGCCGATATCCTCGTAGGTCACCCGTTGCCCTTTGCTTTCGCCAGCCTCTCCTCCTTTAAAGCGCAGGGCTGTATCCTTATTGATGACTACAGCTCCTCGGGGCGTAACCCCTTCTACCGTAAAGGCTTCTTCCCTGCCGCTAAATAGAGTAATGCTAACTTGGTCCCCGGGTACCACCGCCAGACCCAAAAGGCGCATCTTTATATGGGTTATCTCATGTTCCCCTTCTAAAGTCCAGCCGGGAAGCACAGGAGCCAAAACCACTACCTTCGCCCTTTGCCATTCCACAGGTTCCAGGGTTACCTCTTCCCCTATACTTACCTGAGCATTGTGGCGCAGGGTTCCGTCCATCTGGATGGCTCCCGGAGAACACCGATCAGGAAAGGCGGGTATTACCCGGGCCACTGTACTCCGCTTGCCGGTTATGGCTACCACGTCGCCCGTATTAAGACCCAGCTGTTCCATCACTTCGGCCAGCACACGCACAATACCCTTGCGGGCGTCTTCCACCATACCCTCTATTACCTTGAGGGTTACTTTTCCTTCCATTGCCGTCCTCCTGCTCCCTATAACCCCGCTTCTTCTTATTGCTACCACTTGTGGTATACGGTATACCTTTACTTAAATTTTTAAAAATTGAAATCCGATACTTATGGCCCCGAAGTGTGACTCCCCTTCAGGAATCTAATTAAGTAATTTTTTAATCTGCTTTGATTTTTTAAGCGCATTTAAAACCTTGTAAAGCTGCTCTTTTTGTGCTCCACTCCCCTTCGCCGGTGCAGGTAAATCCCGGTTTACCCTTAACTCTTCATGCCCGCCTTTTGGTATACCAGCTTTGACAATATAAATATTCGCCCTTTAACAAGAAAATCCTGCTAATCGTTAAAAAAATTTTTAGGCTATTTAGTTAGGTTTTCTTCTTCCAGGGCCAGTTGGGCAAAATAGGCCTGGCGGGAGTTTTCAATATGCTGACGAGCCAGGGTTTCGGCTCGCTCGGCATCGCGAGCTTTTAGAGCTTCCAAAAGTTCCCGGTGTTCTCGGGTGGCGGCATGGATCCGCCCCGGAACGGCGTAACCCACTTTGGTAAAGCCTACAATGTACTCCACGAGATTAACAATCATCTGGTGCAACCGGGGGCTTTCCGCTGCCTGGTAAATGAGCTCATTATATTCCATGTGTAGCCTCTGCAGTTCTTCAGTATCCTTTTTGGCCCGGGCTTCTTCCATACCTTTAACCAATTCCTCGAGGCGCTCGAGCTGTTTGGGAGTAATGTTTTCGGCCGCCAGTCGCGCGGCCAACCCCTCCAGGACTGCCCGGATGCTGTAAATCTCCCAGGCTTCCTTTTTGGAAATGCGGGCCACTACTACTCCTCGCCGCGGTATATGTTCCACCAAGCCTTCTAACTCTAGTTTGCGGATGGCCTCCCGAACCGGAGTCCGGCTCACACCTAATTGCCGCGCCAGGTTCCGCTCCACCATCCGTTCGCCCGGTTTTAATTTACCGGTTAAAATGGCCTCCCGCAGAGCATGGTATACCTCCCGCCGGACAGGTTGATAAGAATCCAGGTCCAGGGGTTTTAAAATGCTCTCCACCTTACCACTCCTCGCTATATTATATCTATTTGGAATCTGAAAAGGGCATTTTGGTATTTGGGATCCCTTAATATAAAATTTAACAGACTGGATTCTTATAGGCAAGTATTGTTTTACATAAATTAAATAAATAAAAATACAAAGCGGTGGCTAATAGACATAAATTTCCCCCTTACCGGGAATGACTTCGCCAATTATACGAGCAGCTTCGACTCCGCGCCGGTGTAGCTCTGCCAATAAAGGCGAGACTTTGTCCCCTGTCACTGCTATTAGCAACCCCCCCGAGGTCTGCGGGTCATAAAGTATATCCTGTAAAGGTTCGCTAATCTTGTCTACAAAATGCACTTTCCCTTCCGAATGTCTCCTGTTGGCATAAGCACCGGCCGGTACCAGGCCCATAGCCGCAAAATCCATAGCGCCGGCCAAAAGGGGTATTTCTTTGCTTTTTAGCACCACATCTACCCCGCTCCCCTGGGCCAGTTCCAAGCAATGGCCTAAAAGTCCGAAGCCAGTAATATCTGTGCAGGCGTGGACACCTACTTCTACCATGGCTTCAGCAGCTTCCCGGTTGAGTGTGGCCATCCAGCGACCTATCTCTTCCTCTACTTCCGGTCCGGCCAGCTCAGCCTTAAGGGCTGTAGCCAGAATACCGGTGCCCAAGGGTTTGCTGAGAATAAGCTTATCCCCTGGCCGGGCACCGCAATTGGTAATTACTTTGTCCGGGTGCACTATTCCTGTAACTGCCAGACCGTATTTAGGCTCCTCATCCTCAATGCTGTGACCACCCACCAGAACCGCTCCGGCTTCTAAAATTTTATCTGCTCCACCTCGGAGGATTTCTCCCAAAATGGCGATATCAACCTTGCGGCTGGGAAAACAAACCAGGTTCAGGGCCGTGAGGGGCCTGCCGCCCATGGCATAAACATCGCTTAAAGCATTGGCCGCCGCAATCTGGCCAAAAAGGTAAGGATCATTTACAATAGGCGTGAAGAAATCCAGAGTCTGGATCAAGGCTATGTCCTCTGTTAAGCGATAGACCCCGCCATCATCTATACTCTCTATCCCTACAATTAAATCGGGACTTTTTAAGACTTGGGCTGGTAGCATTTGTAACACTTGGCTAAGGGTCCCCGGACCCATTTTAGCCGCTCACCCAGCGCTGCAGGACATCTGGGTAAGCCTAATTTTGTCTTTGGTCACCAGAACCCACCTTTCTTTGAATCTGTTCGTTATCCCCATTTTACCACAAAAGTGGTTAAATTAATTATAACTATTAGTTATGCTATCTTTTTTTACTTAGGGCGCGCACTAAGTCCCGTAGCAGTTCCCTCTCCTGTGGCTGGCAATAGTCCAGAAAGGCAATAATTTCCTGCTTTTCGTCAGCATATCCCTGGTCGACCGGCCGGCGATAATTATTTATAACCCGGATAAACTCGGTCAAGCCTTCGATTTCTTCATCTTCCCAGGAATTAAGCAAACTCACCAGCTCTTGAATGCTGCTTCGCTGTAAGTTAGAAGGCAAAGAAGGTTCCTCGTCTTCCATTAAAAAGTAGCAGCTCGATACTCCCAGAGCTTCTGCCAGGCGGTTTAGAGTAGCTATAGAGGGCTGGATGCGGTCTGTCTCAATCTGGCCGATGAGGCTATGGGAAATACCCACCTGATCGGCCAATTCTTTTTGGGTTAAACCCATTTTCTCTCGTAATCGTCTTAATTTGCTACCCAGACTTTCGCCGCGTTTCACTTGCAAAAGGGAGCTGGTGCTTACCTCCAGGGCCGCCGCCAATTTCTCCAGGGTCTTTAACGAAGCAGTAGAACGACCCCTTTCGATCTCACTGATATGGGCTAGGGAAACCCCTGACCTGCGGCTCAATTCGTTTAGAGTAAGACCTTTTTGTTCTCGCAGCCGCCGCAATTTAGCGCCCAGCGTGGTACCGTCGGCCACGCCCGAGGAATCGCCATTTTCCTCCTGGAAATAGCTAATGTCCACTCCGAGGATGCTGGCCACTTCAGCCAGGGTAGCTTTTGATAAACGACGCGTACCCTCCTCCACTTCTTTCATACAATCGGGAGCAATATCCAGCATATCGGCCAGGGTTTCTAAAGCTATCCCGCGCTCTTCCCGCAACCGTTTTAGTTTAACCCCTACAGACATTCCCTTCTCACCCGCTTCTTCACTACTTTATTAGTCTTATCCTTTTCTCTTTACCGCCGGCCATCCTGGCCACGAAGTTCCAGGCCCATTCCGGATGAGCAGGAGCATAGAGGTGGTTATAGCTGGCCAGGATTTGGCGATACATAATGCCGTCATGATGCCCATCTACTCCCATGCCCCGGACCACACGGTAGGCGAAGCTCACCTTTTCCCTTTCCAGGTTTACCACCCGAGAATGGTGAAATTCATGCCCTCTAATTTTGGTGCCGGAAGCAAAGAAGGGGTTATCCGGGCGAGCCTCCAAAAAGGTATAACCATGGCCCTGGGGTTTTTCTTCCATCTGAACCTCCAGGGGTAAAGCTCCTACCATTTCATACCACCTGCCACCACAGTAGAGGCGACGGGCCAAGTACATCAATCCTCCGCATTCCGCATAAATAGGCAAGCCGCCTTCAGCCGCCCGGTAAAGGCCCCGCCTTAAAGAAAAGTTAGCCTCCAGCTCGGCAGCAAAAACTTCTGGAAAGCCGCCGCCAATATATAGTCCGTCTATAGGGGGTAAAGAGCTGTCCCTCAGGCTATCAATAAAAACCAGTTCAGCCCCCGCCTGGGCCAAAGCCTCCAGATTTTCAGGGTAATAGAAATGAAAAACCCGATCTTGGATAATGCCCAACCGAACTATGGTGTTTGAGGGTGCTTCAACCGGCGAAAATTCATAATCAAGGGGCGCTGCCTGCCGGGCTATCTCTAAAATGCGTTCTATATCCACTGTGGCCTCCACTGCAGTCCTGGTAGCCTCCAGGGCCCGGTATAGTTCTTCGTTTTCTCCCGCAGGTATCAAACCGAGATGGCGGTCGGGAATAACATAAGCCCTATCTTTAGGCAGAGCCCCTACCACAGGTAGGCCGGTATACCTTTCTATAGCCTGGCGCAGCATCTCTTCGTGCCGGGGCCGCGCCACCCGATTCAAGATAACACCCGCCAGCTTAAGCCGCGGATCAAATTGTTGAAAACCCTGCACCAAGGCGGCAGCGCTCCGCGTCATACGAGTGGTATCTAAAACTAAGAGTACTGGTGCCCGGAGGGCCAAGGCGATTTCCGCCGTACTACCACTGCCGTTCAGGTCCAGGCCGTCAAATAAGCCCATAGCGCCTTCCACTACTGCGAGATCTGCTGACCGACAACCATTAACGAAAGAACGCCTTAGTTCAGCCGGTTGGACAAAATATAAGTCCAGGTTACGACAGGGTCGCCCGGCTGCTAGAGTTAACCAGCTGGGGTCGATAAAATCAGGCCCCTTTTTGAAGGGCTGTACTTTTAGTCCCCTTTTAACAAAAGCTGCAATCAAACCCAAAGTCACCGTTGTCTTGCCTGAACGACCATGGGGTGCCGCCAGAACGATCCTGGGTAAGGTTTTATTTTGGGTCATTCCTACTCCCCTTCCGCGACCCACAGCTCGTATCCACTATCCAGCGCTCCGCAATAGGCCTAAAGCGAATTCCACCAACCGTGGGAATATGTCTACTGCTGGCAGGGGATACTTTAGAATTTTTACCGCAAGCTACGCTTTAGAGAATTTACGGGCGATGAGCCCTTCGAAGTTTCCACAAAATCCGTAACCCCCAGGGTGTTTAAGAAGGAACCCCAGCCTATGCGTTCAATAAAAGCGCCCAGCCGTTCACCCTGCCTAGCTCCTTCCAGCCACACATCCAAAATACGCGCTATTCTGGTATAGATCCCTTCATATTCCAGGGGTTTGGCCGGTACAAAGGGAAAAACAACCGACCCTAAGGAGGGTTTAATCCCTCCCCGGCCTCCTACCAGAATAGCCGCCCCTCGTTGACTACCCATTTTAATTCCATCGGGCGCCACTTGCATACAAGAAGTACAACGTACACACCGTTCACCGTCAATGACTACAGACATACCCTCCGGAGTCTGTTTGGGGCGAATAGCTCCTGTAGGGCACCAGGAAACGAGTAGCCCTATATCTTCATTAGCAGCGGTGAGAGCAGCATCATCTACCTCCGGAAAGTCTCGGTAAACACCTATAATACCAATATCAGCCTCCACGCTGCCCCCGCAACTGTTGGGGCAGCCGCTCACGGATATTTTTAGCCAGGCCGGTAATCTTTTTTTAGAAAAATATTCATATAGATAATCTCCCAGCATTTTGGCGATACTAGGAGCATCAATAGCCGCATTCTGACAGTGAACGAAAGAGGTGCAACATTTAATTTGGTGCAAGCCTTGACCCGTACCGCCCACCAAAAAACCGGCAGCCGCCAATTCTTCTAGTAAAGCCTCTAGTCTCGAAGGATCCACTCCCACCAATTCAAATCCCTGGCGGGATGTGCGCCGACCGGTCAAGGCATACCTTTTAATCCAGCCGGCGAGGCGGCGTAAAGAAGCAGCTGAAAGAAGACCGTTGGGGGGTAGGAGTATCCTAACGCTCCATAGTTCAGTGCCATCGTGAGCTACGTGTTTAATTACTCCCGGACGCACTACTTCATGCCCAACCCAGCTGCCTGCTTTCTCCTGCAGATAAGGCGGTAATTCCCGCCGGAAATCCGGCATAATGCCGGCCGGCAGTTCTCCTATTTCTTCTACCACAGGCTCCCCCTCCCTTGAGCAGATCATAGGGCTTCGCTTCGCAATATGCGAGGATTAGGCCCAGTCTAAAAAACAGCATGCCGCGAGTTTTCCAAGCTCTGGGGTTCAGCCGGCAAGCCCAACTCCTGTAAAATCCGCCTGGGACCGAACCGGGTCACAAAGTCACCTATCCTTTCCTTGCGCTTGCCGTGTTCTGTCCATAACTCTAGAAAAGCGCCGAAAAGGTCCCCCAGAGCGGAGTAATCTTCCGGGCCCTTTACAGGAATAAACGGGGCCAACACATACCCCACCATAGGACCCTGAGGCCCGCGGTGACCATACTTGCCGCCTACCACCCAGGCTACTCCTCGCTCTCGGCCCGGTCTTATAGCAGGACACAGGTTAATACATGCCATGCAATGACTACAAGCCCCATCATCCACTTCCAGTTGGACCCCGGTAGAGCCCTGTTTAACCTTTAAAGCTCGATCAGGGCAAGCCTCAAGAAGCTGGACCAAATTTCCCCCTTCTTGTACCCACTGCACAAAGCCCTGGTTATCTATAACCGGTGCATCCCGGTAAACTCCGATGAAGGAATGGTCCTTTTGCATCATGGCTCGGATGCAATCATTGGGGCATCCGGCCACAGCACTTTTGCACTTCTGAGGAAAGCCTGGATATTGCTGATCCTCCATAAAGCGCTCCCCTAAGTAGGTAGCGATAGCTGGTGCGTCCACCAGGGCCAGATCACAACGTGCCGGACCGCAACAGGCTGTAATGCAGCGCAAGTCATCCCCGGTAGAACCTACATCAAAGCCCAAGGCGTTAAGTTCCCGCACCAGGGCTACCATGTTTTCCTTAGGGGTATAGATCTCCATAGTGCCGCCTGCGGTAAAATGTACTAAACCGTTGCCATAACGTTCGGCTAAATCCGCCAGCCGCTCTAGTGTTTCAGCGCTCATCCAACCGCCAGCCGTACCTAAAATGCGAAGGAAAGGCGATTCATCCAACAATTCTGGATGGCGGCTGGCGCGAACCGAAGCGCCGGCCGGCAATTCGGGGATGCAGATGTATCCTCCATGTCCAAAAGCCGATTCGTTCTCTTTAAGTCCAGTTTCATACATTTCTGAAGGATAACGGGTAGCGGCTAGCTCTTTTACGTGGCTAGGATACTTTCCCCGGCTAAGCTGGGAACAAAAAGGCAATTTATCCAAATCCTGTGGCATATTAACACTCCTTAGGCATGGGCAAACCGGTTATCTTGCTTATCTCCCCGATGGGATTGCCTGGAAAAAGCTTGTAAATCTTTTTCTTTTCCCAGCCGCTAAGTTTTATCAGGGTTCGTAAAGTACAGATGGTCTGGTGTTGAATGTAATAGTTATAACTCAGCTCCAAAAGGTACCAGTGTTCTTCCCCCAGGTGGATACCCCGCTCTAATGCTCTGGCAGCAATGGCTTCCCTTTTAGCATTAGAAAGGCGCATCTCCATCCCCTCCTGGGTTTAATTTTAACACAAATAGTACAAAGATGGGGCTAGCCTTATTTTAAGCTAGCCCCATCTTTGTACTGTTCCTGAAACTAACTTACACGCAGCCGGTAGGTTTAGGTAAACCGGCGATCTTACAGGCACCCTTAGCCGGTCCGCTGGGGAAAAGATCATAAATCTGCTTCAAAGTAAACCCTGTCTCTTTGCACAGTTTACGGATCATAGGAGCAATACCAAACTGCTGATAATACTGGCGCAAATAATTAATTACTTTCCAATGATCTTCTGTCAGATCAGTAATACCCTCAGTTTCGGCGAGAGCTTTGGCCACTGCCTCGTTCCATTTGCTGGGATCCTGGATGAAACCGTCCTCGTCAACTTCAATTTCAATGCCGGCAAGTACCATTTTAGGCATAGCCATTACCTCCTCCATTCTAAGTTTAATTTTTTAATTTAAATTATGAGCGCTAAAAAGGGCACCCATAAAATTTACAAGACCAAGGCATTAGCTACCAGTTCACTTATTCCGGCAAAGCGCACAGGCAACTGGTAGTAATTGATAATGTCGCGGAATTGCCCTTTACAGTTAGAACAAGCCAGCGCAACTATCGCTGCTCCTGTTTCGCGGATCTGTTGGGCTTTTATCTTGCCATAGGTTTCCATGCGAAACTTTAAGAAGTCTCCCTTATTCATTATGGCAAAACCGCTACCGCCACCGCAACAGTAGCTCAGTTCCCGGTTGGGCTGCATCTCTCGGAAATCACGGCAACAAGCCTTTAAAATGCGCCGGGGCTCTTCATACAAGCCTCCCAACCGGCCTAATTTACAGGAGTCATGATAAGTTACAGGCTCAGGATTTTTGTCCGGATCTACTTTTATTCTTCCTTCCCTGATCCACTCGTCAATAAGCTCTAAAATACTTTTAACCTGGAAAGGCCTTTCTCCCGGCGGAACCAATCTTAAGATGAGGTACTTAAAGGCTTCAAAGGCGTGGCCGCACTCGCCAACTACCAGCGTTTTTATTCCTAATTCCACGCAGGTTTTAATTTGCGCCCGCAATACCTTCTCAAACTCCACATCGCTGAAAAAGACACCATAGTTCACAGCATCATTTATGCCTGTCGCGGGAGAATTGAGGGTCCAATCCACACCGGCAGCGTTAAAAATTTCCGCTGCGCCCATAACCGTTTCCGCAAAGGCCAAATAATCCCCCGCGTTGTGCATGACCAAGTATTGGGCACCTTTTTTGTCCACTGGGATCTTTATCTTATACCCTCGGAGATCTTCAATTTCTTCCTCTAAAAATTCCACGATATCCATGAAGGCGGCTGCCGGGGTACCCGTGGCGTTGCCCATTTGGAGCTGTTTCTGGGTACCCTTTTCCTTAAGTTCATCGGGGGCAATACCTATGGCATCAAAGATTTTCCTGGCTTCCCTGACTATTAACCCGTTGTCGATGGCCACCGGGCATACGTAAGCGCACCGCCGACATACAGTGCATCTGTATATGCTCTCCGCTAGAGCATCCAGTTTTTCTTCTGTCAAATCCTCCGCTCCCACCAGCTTGGGAAACAGTTTACCCCCCAGAGTGAAGTACCTCCGATAGATCTTCCTTATCATATCAGAGCGAACGGCCGGATGATATATCTCTCGGCGACCGCTGGCAATATAGACTGGGCAAACCTCGGCACAAGTACCACACTTCATACACACATCCAGAGAAAGCATATACGGAAGCCAGAAGGTCCAATTGGCCCGAGCATCTAAGGATTTTTTCATGGCTGTCAAAAACTCAGGCACACGTTTCTCCTGGGGCTTGAGTACTTCATCCGAAAGTACGCGGTAATCGTCAAGTACCTTTCTCAATCCAGCTCACCCCATTTTACCCGGTGATAAGTGAAGTACTTGGCCGCGAAGTGAATCATCCGCCCAAAGGGCAGGTACAGCAAAAATACTTCCCAGAACAAAATCTCCCAGAGGAGCGAAGACCTGGAGGGTAGACGCGGGTTTAGGCTTAATAGCCCGAGGAGATAATCTCTAACCGCCATTGCCTCGCTGAAGAAACCCGTAGTAAGGCCCATAAAAGAGACCAGAAAAACTAAGATCAAATTTAGATACTCCACAGGTGTAGATATAACTTTTAAATCGCCTGTTAAACGGGTAACAAGCAGCCAGGCCGAACCCAAAGCTGCCAGAAGCCCTCCTAGAAGGCCGAGGGCAGGAGAGGGAAACCCTATTAATAATAAAAATAGCCATATAATGGTCAAATAAATCCCCCAGTGCATCAGTAAAGAGGGCAACCATATTTTGCGATTATGGGAACTCAAGCTGCGTAAAGTGACCACCTCAGTGAACATCTCCTGCAATTGCCCGCTTAGGGTACGCGGATAGGGGAACATCTCCCAGTGCAGGTGTTGGGGTGCCCTGGCCCAAGCCAAGACTTTGTAGGCAAAACCCGCTAAGAAAACCAATAATGCCACATATGGTAATATAATTCCTATAAGGTACGCCAGCCATCCCATGATCCGGCCTCCCTCATTTCAATAGAGCCCGTCCTGGTCTCCCAGGACGGGCCGATTCTCACCAACGGAACTGTGTGGTTGTCCTGAAGGTAGTAACGCTAAAGATAAAGTCGTCAATATGCTTGTCTGTAAAGGGAATGCCCGCCAGCTTAAAGAACCTTTCCCAGCCTATGCGCTCGATCCACTCCCCCATTCTCTCGCCTTTCCGGGCGTGGGTAGCCCACACCTCGACCAAATTCTTCACGGCCTCCACCACTTCCGGCCAGCGCGGCGGGTTATTGGGGAGGTAAGGAATAGCCAAACGGGAGAACATGGGCGCCGAGCGGGCGTTAGAAACCTTGCCGCCTACCCAGATAGAAATCCCATCATTTTCCGGATCCATAATCTGCATGGCGGGTGACATGGTAAAACAGTTACCGCAGTACATGCACCTTTCTTCAACAACGTCCACACTCTTCAATTTGGGATTAGGCCTAATGGCTCCCGTGGGGCAACTGGCCACCACCGTGGGGATCTCGCTGACTTTAGCTAGCATTTCGTGGTCCACCCGCGGCGGCGTCCGGTGAACGCCCAGAATGGCAATGTCCGAACAATGGACCGCGCCGCACATGTTCAGGCAGCAGGCCAGGGAAATGCGCAACTTAGCAGGTAGCTTTTCTTCTTCGAAATAATCGTAGAGCTCATCCATTACTGCCTTTACAATGCCCGAGGCATCGGTCGCCGGGGTATGGCAGTGAATCCAGCCCTGGGTATGAACCATGTTGCTGAGACAATTACCCGTGCCTCCCACCGGCCATCCTTTAGCCTTAACTTCAGCGATTAGCGGTTCGATATTATCCTTGTTGGATACCAGGAACTCGATATTGTGGCGGCTGGTAAAGCGGACATAGCCATCGCAATATTTGTCGGCCAGATCGCAGATCTCCCGGATAGTGTCGGTACTCAAGAGCCTGGCAGAACCTACCCGCACGCTGTAAATCTCTTCGCCGTTCTCGGCTACATGTTTTAATACGCCGGGCTTAAGGATTTCATGATACTGCCATTTACCATAGTTTCTCTTAATAACCGGCGGCAACATTTCCATATAATGGGGAGGCCCAAAATCTGTCCTAGGCATTCTTCTTCACCTCCTCCGGCCACCAGAATACATACGGATTCGCCCGCGGCCGGAATACCATTTGGGGTACCGGTGGTAGACCTACTTCTCTCAGGAAGGTACGCATACCAACCCGGTAAATAAGCTCACCAATACGTTCCCTGTTCTTGCCGTTTTCATCCCACCAGTCAAAAACCTTCCTAAGCAAATCTTTGAGTTCGGTATAGGGTGGTTTCAGTTCCATAAACGGCACAATTACCCAACCCAGGAAAGCCGATTTCAAGATAGTAGCCTTGCCGCCGACTAAAAGAGTAGCACCCTTTTCCACCCCAGGCCGCAGCGCTTTGGGCATCTCGTTAATGCAGTGCATGCAGCGGACACAGTCGTCAGCGGAAAGCTTCAGCTCTTCGTTATTGCCATCCCACGATAGGGCCTTGGTGGGACACTTATCTATAACTTCCTCTTGGATATTAAACCCGCCTTTTACATATTCTACTACCGCAGCCTGATTAATTTGCAAGGGGCCCCTCCAGGTGCCAATGATGGCAAAGTCCGCCCTGGCAATAGAGGCCACACAATCATTACCACAACCGGAAACTTTGATCTTAAATTTGTAAGGCCATTGAGGCCGATGGAGGAAATCCTGGAACTCCAGGGTCAAGCTGTGGCAAACATCTAAAGTATCTATACAGGAATATTCACAGCGCGCCGGCCCCACACAGGCGCTGGGCGTGCGCAAACCACCGCCAGAACCGCCGAGGTCAAAGCCAGCATCGCTCAACTCATCAAAACAGGGCTGCAGATTTTCCGTGGTGGTGCCTAGTAAGATGATATCGCCGGTGGAGCCGTGGAAATTGGTCAAGCCGCTGCCGTATTTGTCCCAGATATCACAGAGCTCCCGTAAAGCCTTGGTAGTGTAAAACCAACCGCTCGGCTGATTAACCCTCATGGTATGAAACTCTTTTACATGGGGAAATTCTTCGGGTTTATCGGAATAACGGCCGATTACGCCCCCACCGTAACCCTTAACGCCAACAATACCACCATGTTTCCAGTGACCGACTTTTTCTTCATAGGATAAATCCAACTGCCTTAACAAGTCCCCCGCTGCTGGCTTTTTCTCCGCCGCTCTCTTTATTTCTTTAACAAAACTGGGCCAGCGGCCTTTTTCCAGCTCATCTACGCGGGGAGTTTGGGATTCGGCCATCTCTACCACCTCCGCTTGAGCTTATGCTATTGAAGTAAGGACCTTACCTTTTCCTTTCTCTAAGACCAACCACCTCCTGCCCTCTCTCGTTTATTTTAATATTCCTGTACAGTAACGGCGCCTGTAGGGCAAACGGTAGTACAGGATTCGCAGCCCAGGCAATCCGCAGGATCTCCTGTCACTTCCGCCTTGTCTCCTTCCATGGACAGGATCTGGGCCGGGCAAGCCGCTGCGCACTCCCCGCAGCCGCTGCACTTGTCCTGATCAACGCTTACAAGGTACATTTTGAGTCCTCCTCTTTTTCTTGCTTTCGTTATAGCAAGCACGTTTTCTTGTATCCTTAAAAGTTCCGCCTTTGACAACATAACTATTTCGACACCCGGGACAAAAATCCTGCTATGCATAAAATAAATTACGGTATAATTAAAGTGCCAATATATAGTTATACATAAGCCATAAAGGTCTAAGCCCTGGGAGCCCCAGGGCTTAGACCTAAAATTCTATACAAGAGTATGACTTACCCACACTAACACCACTAAAAGTATGATCCCTAATCCTAAGCTGTAGCCGATTAACTTTTTTTCCACCGGCATCAGATCAAACCATTCTTCTTCCTGTGGCAAGCGTTTTTCTTCTGCCATCTTGGAAACCTCCTTTTTACGCGGCTGGCGGCGGGGTTATACCGTGGAAGAAGAGCCAGGAAATAATCAAGCCGATCCAGATAATAAAGCCAAACAAGCAAATCAGATAGACCAAGGCCAGCCTGCCCATACCTTCTTCTTTAAGCTTTTTGAAGTTGGACATTAGACCAATGGTGAAGAAAGTCAGGGCGAAAAAGATACCCCGGAAAGTGTCTGCCTGCCCCACACCAGCATTCAGTAGCTTCAGTGTATCTTTGCTAGCACCCGCACCGATGAGAATTACCAGGATGAAGAGGGCAGCATAACCCAAAACGAACTTGGGGAACCGCAGCCAGATATCCCCGGCCGAAACCCTTTCCCCTTCTCTCTTTTCAATCTTCCAAGCCCAGATGATAGCCAATATGAAGGCCCAAATTGCGATAAAAATATCGATAAATACTTTTACGGTGGTGGTAGCCATCAACATCCAACCCTCTTGCCACTTGACTCCCAGGGCAGTGGCTGCTTTGGCCCGGATTAAAGCATCAACCATGGCACCGCTGGCTGCCGCAGCACCGTCGGTCTTCACGGCCAGACCCATCCAAGCACCGGCCACCATAGGCTCTTTATAGAGCCAAGCCTGGGCAATAAAGGGCAAGATCAAAAGCTCTACCACGGCAAAGATGATTACTAGAGAAGATACAATAACCGGTACGATAGGCCGAGCTTTAATAGCCCCACCTGTAGCAATGGCCGCTGAAACACCGCAAATGGAAATACCGGAAGCCAAGGGTGCAGCCCATTCCGGGGTGAATTTGAAATACTTGCGGGCAATGAAGTAGACAAGGGGCCAATAAATCAAATAAGCTTCTATAATAGCGCAAAAACCTCGGAAAACCACCTGAGCAGCGAGGCCGGTGGATTGGAGGGCGTAGAGGCCAACCTTAGCGCCTAGAATAACGATGGCTGTTTTTACAAACCACTCGGGCTTAGTGGCATCTTGAAGAAATTTTGTAAGACCCGGCCAGAAGTTACCAATGAGTAGACCGACGATAAGGGCTATAATAAATCCCGCTTCTCCTGTTAGCCTTAGCGACCAACCGATTTTAACTTTAGCATATTGATCCGGCGTTGCTGCAATAAAGGCGTAGTGACCAATTATCCAGCAGGCGTAGGTAATCCAAAAGATAATGGTAAATCCTGCAATGAAGCGCCCTACGTTACCGCCCATAGCCGCTATACCGATGCTCAATACCAGAGTCAAAAATATATAAGTGAGGATTAAAGAGACAACACCCGGCACACCCTTATAGACATCGGACACTGGAGATAGAGCTTTAGAAAGTTGAAGCCACATATTGGTTTTAACAACCCAGCCAATCACATCAGCGCCTGTCAGCTTCAGCAACCCGAGGATAAAAATAAATAGTCCTATCCATACAGCCCACCAGTCCTCGGTTTTTAAGAAAGGTGACCTCGCCCCTTTAGCTTCCTGAGCCATTTTTCTCCCTCCTCTTAATACTTTCCCTTTCTAACCGACTAGTTACTGCTTTTGAGTTTGTTTAAATTTCCATCTTCTCCTATAGCCCCACCCCCCTTCTGTTCTTGTGTCCACTTTCGCTACACTTTTTAATAATAAGCTCCCCTCGGCGCGCATCCATTGCGCGGCCGTGTGTTGTCTGTTTCTAGGTTCCTGCTCAGCCGGGCTCTTCGTTCACTATAGTTTTATTTGTTTTAGCTTCAGTTTGAAAAAAGAAAAATGAACATATTGGGCTCCCCGTCTGAAGTGTAAATCCTTTTTGTGGCTACAATCACAATAGTTTATAGTATATATTTACGACATTTATAACCAAATTCCTCCTATGCTTAAAAAGCTATCAATAAAAATTTGGGTCTCTATAAAAATAGTTAATAAAAAAGGGGCTAGATTATAACTAACCCCTCGAAGTATTTTATAAGATTACGGTCGCACTTGGTAGCGTCTGATAGCCGCATTGTGCTCCTCTAAACTGCGGCTGAACTCATGGGAGCCGTCAGGTCGGGCTACGAAATAAAGGTAATCGGTAGGCGCAGGATTTAAGGCGGCCAGGAGGGAAGGTTTCCCCGGGGAAGCAATAGGGCCTGGGGGCAATCCCGTTACTTTGTAGGTATTGTAAGGGGAGTCTATCTCTAAATCTTGATAGCTTAATACCGGCTTCGGAGTCTCCAGCAAATATTCCACCGTGGCACAGGATTCCAGCTTCATGCCTCGCCTCAGCCTGTTCAAAAATACTCCAGCAATAAGGGGGCGCTCCGCATCCAGCTTGGCTTCTTTCTCCACCAGGGAAGCCAGGGTAACAATCTGGAGAGTATTTAATTCCAGTTCCGGGGCCCGTTGCCCGCTAACTTCGTTATACACCTCTTGAAAGCGGTCCAACATCTGGCGAATGATAGTTTCAGGCGGAGCTCCGACAGGTATCCGGTATGTATCGGGAAAAAGGAAACCCTCCAAGTAATTGGGCCCCGGGGGTATACCCGCCAGAAAAGGGTAATCATAGGGCTTGGCAGCCGCCCGCCAAAATTCCTCTTGAGACACCAGACCTTTAGCTTCCAGCAGCCGGGCTATTTGTTTAAGGGTATAACCCTCCGGAATAGTGAATTCTGCTTCCATTACCCGCCCAGCTACCAGGTGCTTAAGAATTTCAGGGAGACTCTCACCAGGATTGAATAAATATACACCGGGTTTTAGCTGCCCGTCTACCTTTTGCCAGGAGGCATAAAAGCGAAAGGCCAGGGCATTCCTGATTACACCTTTGGCCTTTAACAGCTCGGCCACGTCTCGGGCCGTTGCGCCCGAAGGAATAGTCACCTTGACGGGCATGGACAACTGTTTCTCCGGCCGGGTAACCGCATACCACCAACCCGCGAAAATGATTAAAATGAGGGCTAAAAGTAGGGCAAAGCTTAATAAACTGATTTCGTACCTCGATAACTTCCACCCGGCTATTTCTTTGGTGCATTGCGGCGGCTGACTCATTTCCCTTTCCCCCCGTGCTTCCTTTCTCCATTATAGCAAGGGTGGAAAGGGCTTGTCACCCACCCCTTGGCGAATAACCTGGGGAACTGGTAAGTAATAATCTTGGGAAACTATCTCTTCCCTGAAGTTTTCTCCAAATGTCCACCGCCGCTTTACCTTAACCCGGTAGCCCCATTGACCTTGTTTCTCTATAAAGGTTTTACCTGCCGGCAGTGTGGGGTCTTCTTTAATTTCTTGCGGCGGCGGGACCTTCTCTACTATTTCCGAGACGACTTCCACCTGAGGTGCTTCTTGGGGACCATAAAAGGTGAAGGTGAGGCTATCCTGGCCCACTTCAGCCTTAAGCCAGTACCAGTAAGGCGTGTCGTTGCGCAATCTCAAATCAATAAGGCCGTAGGCTACAGTGGCATCCAGGCCGGGAGGTACATAACCCACTTTCAGGGCATGCGGTTGCCTCTCCACTATGGTAAATCCAGCCCGTAACGCGGCATTATACAGGGTAGTGGAAACCTGGCAAACGCCGCCACCCACGCCCGGGATAAATCCGAGGGATTCTATAACTAAGGCTTCTAGATACCCTCGCTCCACCGTCCTGGGGCCTACCAGTTCATTAAAGGAGATTTCCCCCCCAGGTTTAAGCCATTTTTCATCTAGAGCTTGAGCAGCCAAAAGGATATTGTGGCTGCGGTTTTTTTCAGCCGGATTAAAAAAAGTGGTATAGCTGCTCACCGCCTTAATAATACCCCGCTGAGCTATCTCTTCTGTAGTTACGGCGGGTATCAACCTTTCTACAGGAATCTCTATGGGCTTGTCTAAATCCCTTGACTGCAATTTCTCTAGCGCCGACCACAGCTCTTCTATGGCCACAGCCCAGCCTTCCCGCGCCGGAATCAGCCGTACTTGCCCCCGTCTGTCCACTTCCAGACGAGCGTCTTGTGGCTCCACCCTTAAGGGCCCAATTAAATGTTCTAGACCAGCCTGTGCCATATCTTTGTGATACTTGTATACCAACTCCACCTGATGTCTCTTACCGGGCCATAAAGCCCTAAGCCTTTGCCACCAGGGACCAGTACGGCCAACAGCCCAGGCTCTGGCCAGGGTACCTTCTACATCTATCATCAATCCCAAGGCGCCTGGCGTGGTGGTGAGTATCCTGCCTTCCCACAAAAGTTTAATAGGTCGCCCTGCTTCCTCTAAAGCCAATTCAGTAAGGGCCTGGCGTCCTTCATGGGGCAACAAACTTCCTATGTAAAGAGTACCCACATACACGCCAGGAAAAATTCGGTCTATAAAGAAATATTTTATGCCCAGCAAAATAATTAGGCTGCCGGTTAGGAGAAGGGCTACCGCTCCCTTTTTCAATCCTATCCCTTCCCTTGGAGGGTACTTCATTATCCATAATATGCCCCGCCGGCAGCATTAATAAAAAGGACCCGGCCATAACCAGGTCCCCTAACAATTTTTATTCCCCCTCTTCTGCCAACAAATCCTCCCAGGCTTCGGCTACACGTTCCCATTCCTCTTCATCTTCGATCTCGCATAAAATTTCTCTTCCCTCTTCGTCCTTACCTATTTTCAACACGATAGCCTCGCCACTTGTATCCACAACGGGCAACAAAATGGCATACTCTTCGTCATCAACCTCTAAAATATCTACCACTAAAAACTCATGTTCCTGGCCTTCTTCATCTCTCAACAGAATGGTATTTTCCTGGTAGGCCATGTCCTCACCTCATTCTTTAGAGTTGGACCTATCATACCCTATCAGGCCGGTGACAGTCAAGATAACTTTGCAATATTAAGGCTGCTGCCAGGCGATCCACGATGCGCTTTCGGCGCCGGCGAGAAAGATCAGCCTCCAATAAGATTCTTTCTGCTGCCGTGGTGGTCAGGCGTTCATCCCAAGGGACTACAGGTAAAGCAGAAAATTCTTCTAGGGCTTGGACAAAGTTAAGGATTTTTTGGGCTTGAGGTCCCAAGGTGCCGTTCATGTTGACCGGCAGGCCGACAACCACTTTACTAACGCCGTATTTTTGGATAAGACCGGCCAAAGCCTCCAGATCTTCTTCTAATCGATTGCTCCGCTTAAGGGTAGTTAGACTCTGCGCCGTCCAGCCCAGGGGATCGCTTAAAGCCACACCAATAGTTTTCTCCCCTACGTCTAGTCCCATAATCCTCAAGGCCTAAATCACCTTCAAACAAAAGTCGCGGCACACAAGAGCACAGTAACCGCACAAGATACATCGGGATTCTACCACCACGGCCCGGCCTTTTTCTATTTTCAGAGCCCCTTGGGGGCAACGCTCAACACATCTACCGCAGCCGCAGCACCATTCCTCTATATGAAGATGTCGCCTTTTTTGCCCTACCAGCTCTAAAACTTCCTGCGGCGGCTCTTGGCCGAGACACCAGGCCGTATTAACTATAACTTCCTCTTCCGATTGCATCCCTACGGCTACCGAATGGACAAAAGGCAATTGCCACACAAACTGTAGAGCTTCCCGCGCCCTCCCCACCAAGTGGCCGCCACCCAAAGCTTTCATGGCATATAGGCCCTTCCCTGCTTTACCGGCCTCGCGAATGGCTTCTACCATTTCTTCCCGAGTACCATCCAAAATGCCTATACCCTCCACGTTAATCAATGGGTGAATAACCTCGATCTCCGGCAATCTTGCCGCCGCCAGCACGGCAGCTACCGCATGGGTAGAGATACCTACTGCTCGAACCAGGCCTCTGGCTTTAGCTTCCAAAAGATAATCCAGAGCTTCCCTGTGTCCCTCCAGGGTTAAGGAGGACTCCTGTTCATGCAAAAGAAAAATTTCTATGACATCGCGCTGAAGCTCCCGCCGTGCCTTTTCCAGACTGGCGGCCATGGCTTTCTTAGTATATGCATAAGATTTTGTGGCAATTATTACCGGGCTTGGCCACCCGCGCAAAGCTTCCCGGATGTAAGGGTAAGTCTCGTAAGCTTCGGCGGTATCGATGAAGTTTATTCCTAGCTCCAGTGCCCTCTTTATGACTGCAGCACCAGCGTTGATCTCCAGCCCGGCGTGGAGAGGTCCTAGGGTTAAAGTACCAAAACAGAGACGAGAAACTCTAAGGCCAGTATTTCCCAGCTCCACGTACTGCAAGATATGATCCCTTTCCCGCCATCTTAACAATAAAAGCCTGACCTGCCGCCAGGCTTGCTAAAGCCTTTTACTTATCTTGCCTCCCAGTTAGCTCAGCCAGTTTCTTTTCCCAGTAGAGTAGGCGCCCTTCCGCATGAGAAAGTATCTTTTTATCCTCTCCAGTGAAATAACCTCCCTCGGCCTTGGCCCGGGCCTCCTCCAGGTGAGCCCGTAAAGTATCTAATCCTCGCCGGTAGAGCTCCAGCGCATAATTGGCCCGCTCACGCTCATGCCCCCATTGCGAATTCTGCCAGTCGCGGATGGCTGCCTTAAGGAGATCAAAAAACTTTTCCCCTTCGGTATACAGGTTTACTGTCAGCTCCAGGTCAGAGAGGCCCATAAGGCTACTCCTCCTTTAGATAACTGTTAAGCAATTCTTCCAAAATTTCATCTCGTTCTACCCGACGAATTAAGTTGCGGGCGCCTTTATGGCTGGTAATATAGGCTGGGTCGCCGGATAAGAGATAACCTACTAGCTGATTAATAGGGTTATATCCCCTCTCCATTAGGGCTGCTTTAACTTCCTGCAAGACATCTTTTACCCTTATTTTTTCCTCTTTTTCCATTTTAAACATCATGGTTTCTTGCATATTACCTGCTCCTTTCGGATCTGGCAGAGCCCAGCTGCTGGGCTACTACCTGAAGGCTGTACACCAGCGCTTGTTCCAGCTTGCTCGGGTCCTTCCCGCCCGCCTGGGCCATGTCCGGTCGACCACCTCCGCCTCCAGCTGCGATCCGGGCTACTTCCCTAAGCAAATTCCCGGCATGAACACCTTTGGCCACTACATCTTTGCTGGCCATGGCTACAAAATTGACCCGCCCATCGCTAGCCGACCCCAGAACCACAACTCCCGAACCTAACTTGGCCCTCACCAGATCTGCCATTTCGCGCAGAGCTTCTGCATCCGCCACTTGCACCCGGGCTGGTAACACACGGACCCCATTAACTTCTTTAACCTGGGACAGCAACTTATCTACTTCATAGGAAGCAAGCCTAATACGTAAGGAAGCTATTTCCTTTTCCATCTCTTTGAGCTGGGAAAGCAAAGCTTCTACCCGCCGAACCACACCTAAAGCAGGAACCTTAAGTAAGGTCGCCGCTTCCTCCAGCTCAGCCCGTTCCCGATATAATACTTCCAGCGCAGCCTCCCCAGTAACAGCTTCCACTCGCCTCAGCCCCGCTCCAATACCGCTCTCACCCGTGAAGCGGAAAATACCTATTTCGCTGGTCCTTCCCACATGGGTTCCGCCGCACAGCTCCAGGCTGTAATTGCCGATTTTGACTACCCGTACCTGCTCGCCGTATTTTTCACCGAACAGGGCCACGGCCCTCATGGCTTTGGCTTCCTGTAAAGAGGTCTCAAAAGTTTCCACCGCCAAATTGGCTAATATTTGCTCGTTTATCTTAGTCTCCACAGCCTTCAGCTCGTCAGCCGTTAGAGGGGCAAAGTGGGTAAAGTCAAAGCGCAAGCGATCAGGTGCGACTAAAGAACCAGCCTGGTTAACATGCTCTCCCAACACATCCTTTAAGGCGCGATGCAATAGGTGGGTGGCTGTATGGTTGCGGGCCGTAGCCTGCCGCTTTTTAGCCTCAACTACAATTTTCACTTTAGTTCCCACAGTTAAAGTCCCGGTCGTTACTTCAACTTCATGGAGGATTTTGCCGTCAGGCAAGCGGCGGGTATCCCGGACAATTCCCTGACCTCCGCTAAAGAAAAGTTGCCCCTGATCTCCCACCTGGCCGCCGCCTTCAGGATAGCATGGGGTGCGATTAAATAAAGCAAAACCTTTAACCCCCGTATCCAGGGTTTCCACCCTAGCGCCTTCTTGGAGCAAGGCCAGGACGACACCCTCATCTTCCAGACGGGTGTAACCCGTGAACAGGGTCTCTTCTAGCTCTCCCAGGCTGCCCGCCAGGGCGACGGCCAGCTCATAGGCTTTGCCCTCTTCCCGGGCCGCCCGCGCCCGCTCCCGCTGGGCTTCCATAGCGGCAGCAAAACCTTCGCGGTCAACCTTAAACCCTTTTTCCGCAGCCATCTCTTCCGTAAGATCCAAGGGAAAACCGTAAGTATCGTAAAGGATAAAAGCTTCCTGGCCGCTTATCTCCTTTCTGTCTTCTTGCTCTGCCCGCTCTAAGATTCCCCCCAGGACCCGTAGACCCTCGTGGAGGGTGGTATGGAAGCGCTCTTCTTCCTGCTTAATTATGCGCATAATATCCTCTTCCCGGGCTACCACCTCGGGATAAGCCTGTCCCATAATCTCCACTACCACCGGAACTAAGCGGTAAAGAAAAGGATTATCCAAGCCCAACGTCATCCCGAAGCGGGACGCCCGGCGCAGAATCCTGCGCAAAACGTAGCTGCGGCCTTCATTACCCGGCAGCACTCCATCGGCAATGATAAAGGTGCAAGAGCGGACATGATCGGCTATGACGCGGAAGGGAAAGCCTTCCTCCCCCCGGCTATAGCTACGGCCGCTAATTCTTTCTATCTCGCTGATAAGGGGACGGATGAGGTCGGTATCAAAGTTGCTGTCCACTCCCTGCATCACCGAAGCTATCCGTTCCAGGCCCATCCCAGTGTCAATACTCGGCCTGGGTAAAGGACTTAAGTTGCCCTCCGCATCCCGGTTATACTGCATAAAGACCAAATTCCAGATTTCCAACCAGCGATCACAATCACAAACACCCAAAGCGCAAACTTTTTGCCCGCAGGCATATTCAGGGCCGCGGTCATAAATTATTTCACTGCAAGGGCCACATGGGCCGGTATCCCCCATGGCCCAGAAATTATCCTTTTCTCCCATGCGCACAATACGCCCCGGCGGCAGCCCGGCTATTTCCTGCCAGAGCCGGATTGCCTCTTCATCATCCCGGTAAACCGTCACCCACAGGCGCTCTTCAGGGAGTTCCAAGACCTTGGTCAAGAACTCCCAGGCAAAACTGATGGCCTCCTTCTTAAAGTAATCGCCAAAGGAAAAATTACCGAGCATCTCAAAAAAAGTATGATGACGAGCTGTCCGCCCCACTGTATCCAGATCGTTGTGTTTTCCTCCGGCCCGCACGCATTTCTGAGCCGTAGTTGCCCGTGTATAGGGCCGACGGTCTAGACCCAGGAAAACATCCTTAAACTGTACCATCCCTGCATTGGTAAAAAGTAAGGTGGGATCGTTATAAGGTACCAGCGGAGAACTGGGAACAACGGTATGACCTTTGTTGGCAAAAAAGCTTAGGAAACTTTCCCGCAGCTCGTTCCCGGTCAAGACAGGCCTCAACTCCTCGTCAAAACTAAACCTCGTCGCCATCTGTCCAGGGTGACGAGGTTTTACCGGCTAAATTTTCCTACATTATAACCCGAAGCCCGCGCCCTTGTCAATTAAGGTGACTCGCTTTAGTACTACCCCGACAAATTTTGCTTTAAGCCATACTTAGTGGTAACTCCGGGCACAAAAGTGGCTTTGAAGCGGTGATTAAGCTTAACTTAAAACCTTGCGAAACGCCTCTATTGCCTCTTCAATATCCTCCCTGACCACATCCTTATGGGTGACCAGCCGGAGGGTGTCCGGTCCTGTAGCATGGCACTTAACTCCGTGACGGGCGAGTTCCTGTACAAGCTCAGCTGCCCCCAGTCGGCCAGTAACTCTGGCAATAACAATGTTGGTCTGGACGGTACCGAGATTTACAGCTAAGCCAGGAAGCTCCGCTAGCGCCTCTGCCAGCCTGCGGGCGTTAGCGTGGTCCTCCGCCAGCCGATTTATCCTCTTGAGAGCCACTAGCCCCGCTGCTGCCAATACACCTGCCTGCCGCATCCCGCCACCAAGAGCCTTGCGGTACCTGCGGGCCCGCGCGATAAAGTCTCGAGGTCCAGCCAGGAGCGAACCCACCGGAGCCCCAAGACCTTTGGAAAGGCTGAACATCACACTATCGCAGTAGCAAGTGAGCTCTTGCACATTGCACCCCAGCGCCACCGTCGCGTTAAAGATACGAGCACCATCCAGGTGGACCGCTAAACCCCGTTCTTTAGCCATTTCGAACATGTCCCGCATAATAGCAGGTGTCATCACCGTCCCACCGCCGCGGTTGAAGGTATTTTCCAAACAAAGGAGGGTGGTGGGCGGGAAGTGGATATTCGCCGGTCTTAAGGCCCGCTTAAGGGCGTCAGGGCCACGTTCAGACAATAACCCGGTCACCGGTTTAAGTTGCAGCCCCCCTATAAGTGCTGGCGCACCTACTTCGTAGTAGTATATATGGGAGTCTTCATCCACTATCACTTCTTCTCCCCGTCCGGTGTGGGCTAGTAAGGCTACCTGGTTTCCCATGGTACCGCTGGGAACGAAAAGAGCCGCCTCCTTGCCGACAATCTGAGCGGCCTGCTCCTGTAGTTCGTTTACAGTAGGGTCCTCCCCATACACATCATCACCAACCCGGGCCCTCGCCATGGCTTCCCGCATCTCTTCATCGGGCATCGTAACTGTATCGCTCCGCAGGTCAATGATTCGCACGGTAGTAGCTCCTTTCTTGAAGACAGCGAGCCCCTTATTTTGAAGGCTCTTAACACAGCAGTAGCTTGTATCTTTATAATTATAAAGTTAGCCAAACCTTCTCAAGAATCCTTTCTGCTTGTTAGAGGGATTTCCGTATTAGTATTATTTTCACAAGAAAAATCGGGCCCCGCCCGGTGTAATCAAAAAGCGAGGGAAAGCCTTTCCCCTCGCTTTTTGTTAGATGTTCCCCTAAACTGGCTGAGTACCTATAGCTTGACCACCTCCACCCTAGCATCGAGCTGGGCTGAGGAACCCCCTATGGGATCCGATATATTATCTATAAGGTGATTTACCGCAAAACCGGTATCACGCCCCCGGGCATAGCCGCTTCTAGGCACCCCTGCTAGCCGTGGATTATGGCCATAATCCCGGACTACAGGGGTAGGCTTACCATCTATTTCTACCGACTTGGATCCATAAGCGAAGTGCCCGTAATTGTAGTCGCACCCTACCACCCCTTGACGTATGCGGCTGGTCACCAGTACTGTCCCCACTGCTTCGTACTTGGCTGACCTGATCTTAACTTTATCTCCCGTTTTTATCCCTCTGAGCGCCGCATCTTCTGGATTCATCCAGATAAGGTTTTCCGCCTCGATCTCTCGCAACCATGCATCACCAATATTCCGGTGAGTACCGATATGCCGCGCTTTCCAGTTAATAAGAGCCAGGGGTAGATCTTGGTATGAATTTACTTCGCTATAAAGGGGTAACCCATCAAAGTATTTCCCATCGTAACTGCTCTTGCCCTTGGCCACCCCTTCATCATAGAAGTTGGCCTGGCCGGCAAATTTATATTTCAAGTAATTTCCTTCATATTCATTGCCCTTGACCTCAAACCGCCCACCGCGATTTAACACGTAAACCACCTTGGGCCATTCCTCTGGCTTTACTGCCGACTGCCAGGCCTCTAAATTAAAAAACTTGCCGAGGGCTTTTTGTCGCGCCTCCACAAATAGCTTTAATTCTTCGGCGCTGGCATCGGGGACGGGTTGACCATCAAAAGCAATATTGGCCACCAACTTTAAATAAAAATCTTCGGCCCGGTTCAAAGGGCTTCCATCCGGGAATGCCCTCTCCCCCACTCCGGGTAAGCCAAGGCGCTTGAACAACTCGATAAAAACGTCCTCCACGGGACGCGGCTCAGGAAAAACCCTGGTCACCGGCTGCATAATATGGCTTAACTTAAGGTGAGTGTTAGGATAGATGGTCTCAAATCCCCACCTCTCCAAATACGTAACATCGGGCAACACATAATCAGCATACATAGCTGTTTCGCTCATTACCACATCACACACTACAAGAAGCGGGATAACCTTGGTATCCTGTAAAATCTTGGCCTGTTCCTGTCCGCCGGGGATGGAAAGAATCGGAGAAATACGGTGGATAAATAGGGCCTTAATGGGATAAGGATAGCCTTCAGCTGCGCTAGGGAGTACCTCCTGGATCACGTGATTAGAAAACGGAAACCACGGCCGCTTGGCAGGATAACCATCTCGCTCAAAAAGGCTCGTTTTTTCGTAGGGTACTTTTACCCTAGCCAGCGGTATACCCCAGGCCTTATGCCCCCCGGGAACCTCCATCAGACGGTATCGCCCTTCGAATTCCTTGAACCTGGCCCCGGTGGTCATGCTTCCCCCCCGCCAGTCGTAGTTGCCGATTAAGTGATTAAGGCAATTTATAGCCCGTATGTTATAGTAACCGTTAGCGTGTTTAGCTGGCCCGCGGTAGGAAGTAATGGCTGCTTTTTTACCGTGGGAAGTGAATTCCCGGGCCAGTTCAATAATCTGCTCAGGCTTTATACGGCAAATGGCGGCGTACTCTTCGATGGTGCGCTCCATAACGCGCTCCTTGAAAAGGGTGAAAACAGACTTAACCCGGATGCCATTAATGGTGGTATTGACCTCCAGCTCTCCTTCCTGGGCCTGGTCGTGGGGCACCGGCTTTCCATTTTCGATTACTACAAATTGTTCCCGGTTGCCTATGCCCAGATCAGCAGCCCTGAGCTTGGGGCGTTCGGGATGGTCCACATTGACCAGGTGAGTCGCGTCTGTCCAGGTAGGTTCCCCATCGGCCTCTGCCGCCTTTTTATTGGGGTTGGTAAGATACTTTTTGTCATACCGCTCATTTTCGATTATCCACCTGGCCATGCCCAAAGCCAGCGCGGCATCGGTTCCCGGATAAATGGGTACCCATATATCGGCTTTCTCCGCCACCTTGCTCATTCTGGGATCTACTACTGCCAATTTCATTCCACGCCTAAGGGCATTAATATACTTGGGCGCTAGCCAGGTAGGACCTTTATTGGCCACCAAAGGGTCTGTTCCCCAGACGATTACGAATTCGGCCCCATCCACATCAGCATACATCCGCTTCTTAACTTTAGAACCGCTGAAGGAGCGCACGTTCCCCTGAACACCGCTTATCCCGCAAATACCCGCGTGGTCATAGGCATTGATGCTGCCAAGGCATTGATTCCATAGGCGGTTGTGAATAAAATCCCGGCGGTCGCCTCCCAAGCTTACGATTTGGTTGGCCTTAGGTCCCATATCCGGGTGGCGGGTATCAATAAGCAGGTCCCGGTATTTTCGATCAAATTCTTCCCAGCTCGTTTCACCCTTTTTAACCCGTTCCCAGTCGGACATCACCTGCTTCTCAGGCACATAGGCCCACAGGTCCTTAAGCCCCGGCGTTCCTAAATCAGGGCTGCCATTTATAATTTCTTCCAGGGCTTGTTCCCAGGAAATGGTTATCCACTTGCCACTGCCGCGGGGGCCCACTCTCTTTAGAGGTTGGCGAAGTCTCAAAGCATCAAAGGCAGTCTGGATCCCGGCCTGACCTTTAAGACAGGTACGGCCACCCCGGAAGCTCCTACCTTCCGAACCCAAATCACCGTAACCCCTGGCAGCCGCTGCAACTGGTGTGTTATAGGAAATCTGACCAAATGGCTCCGTATTCAAGGGACTGTAGGGATTTCCAGCAATTTTCCGTACTAAGGAAGTATAAGGTCCACCGTTGCTTTCAGCTATCACAGCTTTGATGGAACAATGGGTGTTACACTGTTCACATACTGTGTATAGGACATCGGAAGCTACGTAATCTTCGGACGCCCTTCCAGTACCATGCTCTTTATCCATCCAAAGACCTTCGGCTGCTGGAGATAACCTCGTTCCCAGAGCGATGGAAGCCAGCCCCAAACCTAAGCCCGAGGCCAGTCCCCCCTTCAAAAAGGTTCTACGAGAAAACTTTTTCATGTCTCTCGCTCCCTTCTTCCAATCTGTAAATGGGCAATCTGTCTGATATCAAACTGTAGAGAATTACTCCCATGGCTATTATACCGGCGCTGGTCAGCCACTCCACCCACGTGGGCAGGTAGAAGCCCTGGGGCAAACCTTCGACTACCGGCACCAGTAGAGACGGTAGAACTATGTTAAAGCGCACACCCAGAATTCCTATGAGCACTAAAACAGCCGCCCAGGTTGAAGCTCGCGAGGAATGGACTAATGGGGTATAAAAGGCTAGGAACAAAGGGATCACCGTTCCCATCAGTACCTGGACTACCCAAAACACCCAAGCGAAATCCCCCGTTACCATAACTGCTAGTACCGACCATTCTTGCGGTTCCAGGTTGTATGCGGCCACCAAAAGTTCGAAAAACTGCAGGCCTACGTCGGCCAATAGGAAACCCGCCATAAGCCTCGTCAGGGATCTGACAAGTTCTGGATTGGGCCTCCGTCCCCGAACTTTGCCTTCCAATACGTATAGGAGTAAAATGAGAGCTGTACCCGAAACAAGGGCGGAGATTACAAATACAATGGGGAGTATCGCCGTATTCCAGTAAGGCCGCGCTTTGATTACAGCAAAGAGGGCTCCGGTGCCGCCGTGAACACCGAAAATAGCTATAGGTATCCCCATAGCACCTAAAATTCGGAGCCACTTCTCATCAGAAGAAAAATATTTACCCTTCAAATCGCAGCGCATAGAAAGATATAACTCTATTATTAAAAGGACAACATAAATAACATAGAAGCGGATCTCCCACCCTAAAACACTGGTAAGGTTCCAAAATCTCAAGGCATGCCAGAACCTCTCCCAGCGCCCGAGATCTAGTAGAATGAATAACATGGCCACACCCATACTTAAAATGGCCAGAAGCAGGGCTTGCCGCCCTATCTCTTCGAACTGTTTCATACGAAAGACATAGATCAGCGTCGACAACAGGAAAGCTCCAGCGCTGTTTCCTACAAAGAAAATATAAAACGCTACCCACGTCCCCCAGGGAACAGTGCTGGAAAGACCGGTGCTGGCCAGGCCCTGTTGCCAGCGAAAAGCCAGGGCCAAAGCACCTCCGGCCATAACTATCAATAGCGGAATATAACGTTTCACAGCTATAAACCTCCCTGGTTATTTAAGATATATAACCCTCGGTTCCGTGCCCAACTCGCTTTTTAGCCTAAAGGCCCGAGGACTGGCCGCCAGGCGCGAAACTATACTGTTAGGGTCATTCAAATCACCGAAATATCGCGCATCACCCAGGCATGTTTCCACACAAGCCGGTTCTTCGCCGCGCTGGAGCCGGTGATAACAAAAGTGACATTTCCGCACCACGCCCGCCGGCGGTTTCTTACTTGACCTTTTACCTCGTTTAACCCCATATTCCGGCGCCTGGAGATCTTCGTATCCCACCATCTCTTGCCCATAGCTTTCGCCAAAATCAAAATAACGCGCCCCATAGGGACAACTGACCATACAGTAGCGGCAACCGATGCACCGGTCATAGTCAATGGCTGTAATGCCGTTGTCCATCTTATAGGTAGCCCTTACAGGGCAAACCTGGGCACATGGCGGTTTATCGCACTGCATGCAAGGTCTGGGAGTAGCTACCACAGCCACCTGGGGAAACTCCCCATACTCTTCCTCCAGGACGACGTTGTAGGTCACCCCTGGAGGCGTGCGATTTTCCGCCTTGCAGGATACCGTACAAGTATCGCAGCCAATGCATTTCTGAAGGTCAATAACCATAGCCCATTTAGGTCTGGTCTTTCCGGTAACCATAGGTCCCTCTCCTTTTCTAGCCCATGTTCATGCCACGGTTTTCACATTTGCTGTTTTTATCTCTTGCAATTCCCATGCCAATCTTTAAAAATAAAGAGCACCGGCTTTTCCACCGGTGCTAGCGATCAAATTAACCTGACATTTTGTCAGTCCCTCTGTCAATTTGTCATATTTTAATACCGTATTCGGCAACCTTACGGTATAGGTTTCGCACACTAATGCCTAAAATCTGGGCCGCTTTCGTCTTGTTACCACTAGTCGCCTTTAAGACCCGCAAGATATGCTCCCGTTCTACTTCGGCCAGGCTACACAGGCTTTGTTCCCCCACATGGGTTTTATCCCTGGCACAGAACAAGTGTTCGGGCTGAATGGGACCCTCCCCGGCCAGAAGTATACCCCTTTCAATTAAATTGGCCAGCTCGCGCACATTTCCCGGATAATCGTATACTAGTAAAGCCCTCATGGCCTCATCGCTAACCTCAGGGGGCACCCGGTTGGGGCAAAATTTTTGCAAAAAATGTTGTGCCAGAAGGGGAATATCTTCCTTCCGCTCGCGCAAGGGAGGAACTTCGATAGTGATTACATTAAGCCTGTAATAAAGGTCTTCGCGGAAGCGCCCAGCACTGACTTCTTCTTCGATACAGCGATTGGTAGCCGCGACCACCCGTACATCCACATAGCGCAAACGATTATCGCCTACGCGCCTGAACTCGCCGGTTTCCAAAAACCGGAGCAGTTTTACCTGGAGGGTGGGATCCATTTCTCCAATTTCGTCGAGAAATAGCGTTCCTCCATCCGCAGCCTCCACCAGGCCGGGTTTGTCTGTCAGGGCTCCAGTAAAAGCCCCTTTGACGTGGCCGAAAAGCTCGCTCTCCAATAGTTCGCTGGGAAGAGCCCCAGAATTGACCACGATAAAGGGCTGGCTGCTGCGGCGGCTCCAGGCGTGCAAATTCCTGGCCACCAGTTCCTTCCCCGTCCCTGTCTCTCCCTGAATTAAGACCGGCGCATCGCTATCGGCGACCTTCTGGATCAGCTCCACCACCCGCCGGATGGCCGGACTGTGGCCCACAATAATTGCTTCTTGGCCTTCCGGCCGTAAGGCTCTTATCAATCCTGCGTTGCGGGTAACTATTGTTTTCTTCTCTAAGGCTTTCTCCAGTACTGCCTCCAGTTCTTTTAGATTACAAGGCTTAGTAAGGTAATCATAGGCACCCAGCTTCATAGCTTCTACTGCTGTTTCTATAGTGCCGAATCCTGTTAGGATGAGCACTTGGAGGTCCGGTTGAAGTTCGCGGGCCTTTTTTAAAAGTTCAAGACCATCCACATCCGGCATTTTTAGATCAAAAATTCCTACATCAAAAGTTCGAAGGGCAAGCTGCTTCAGCGCTTCCCCGCCGCCAGCTACTCCCACAGCTCGGTAACCCCGACGGGTTAGCCGCTGGACCAGGAAATCGCAAAACTCCTTCTCGTCATCTGCTACCAAAATCATTCCCCGGCTTTTCACTCCAGAGCCTCCCCGTTGACTTCTGGAAATTTGGATACTAAACGTCATAGGCTGGCAGAAGAACTTTAACGGTAGTTCCCTTCCCCGGGGAACTTTCTACCATCATTTTTCCTCCCAGTTCTTGCACAATACCGTAACAAATAGCTAGGCCCAGACCTGTTCCCTTCCCAACCGGCTTGGTGGTAAAGAAAGGTTCAAAAACTTTCTCCAGGTTCTCCGGCGGAATTCCGCACCCCGTATCCGCTACTGAAATTTCTACCTCCCGCCCCTTCCTGCGAGTACTAACGTATATCCTGCCTTCTTTCTCTATGGCTTCTGCCGCGTTATTGAGGAGGTTGAAAAGCACCTGCTGCAATTGGAACCGATCCGCGTAAACCCCCGGGTTATTTTCTAGCTCGAGTTCGAGATTAATACCTTTTCTCTTAAGGGTATAGTGCATCAAAGAAGCAACCTCTTCAATCACTTCATTTAGTTTAATATACTCCTTAACCCCGGAAGCGGGCCGAGCAAAGTCTAAAAGCTTCCGGATAATGTTTTTGCAACGATCGGTCTGTTTTATTACCGTCTCTAGACAGATTCTTAGTTCCGCGCTTTGAGCTAACCGCTCCGGCCCTTCCTCCTCCAGGCGGTCTAAAAGGTCTTCGGCATAGGCAGAAGCTATAGCCAGGGGATTATTTATCTCATGAGCAACGCCAGCGGCCAGACGCCCTACAGCAGCCAGCTTGTCAGCTTGGCGAAACAGGCTTTCCATTTTAGCCTTTTCTCTAAGTTCCCTGATCATGTAGTTGAAGGCATCTTGCAGACTGGCTAGCTCGCCCACAGCCCCCGTAAAACTAACCTGGACAAAATTGCCCTTGGCCACCTCTAGAGCTGCTGCCACTAAGCCCTCGATGGGCCTGCTAAAATGGAAAGCAAGATAGACATTCAAAAGCAGGACCAGTACAGCTACTACGGAAAGCAAGGCAACTAGGTGCCAGGCCGCCACCCTTACCGGCCTCATGGCTTGGCTTACGGGGTACTCGATTATGATTCCCCACCCCAGTTCGTTAAGGGGCACGGCTATTCCCACTACTTCTTGGCCATTGTAGGAGGTATAGCGTATAGGTACCTCTTCTCCCCAGAGGAACCTCTGAACCGCCAAGCTACTGCGCACATCAGGCTGGCGCAACACAAGGCTAAAATCCTGGTGTCCAATAAGCTTACCGCTGGTGTCCACCAGGTAAATGGTACCGCCTTGCTGGACATGGAGAGCAGTTATTCTGTCCATAACGCTCTTGAGACTTACTTTTCCTCCCAGCCCTCCTATTGACCTTCCGCTAGAGGTATCCCAAAGGGGAACTGCCACGGTAAATAACGGTCGGCCATCTTCTTCTATATCTACAGAACCATAATACACCTGGCCCTGAATTACTCTCTCAACTAGCTTTTTATCTGGGAGCACTCTGTATTCCCCGGGAACGACCAAGTGTCGCCGCGAACTTCTGGCCAGTTCTCGCCCGTAGGCGTCGAATAAGCTAACTTCCTCTAAGTAGGGGGAAAGCCGGAACAGACTATAAAGGACGCGTTCAGCCTCTACCGGGGCCATATGCATGAAATCCTTCCCGTACACCAGGGAAATGGTCTGCAAAAGCCTTTCTTGCTGCCTGGTTAAATTTTTAATTTCATTAGCCACCGCCTCAGCAGCTAAAATATTTTTCTGTATAACAGCCAACTCTTGCCAGCCACGCACCCTGTAAAGATGGTAAACCCCCAGCAGTAGTAGGGGGAACACAGAAATAAAAAACCCTGCCAGGAGCAGACGAAACCGTAGCTGTTTCCACCAATTAATTTTCTCGGGTCGCAAATCCCTCACCTTGTTTACCAATTATTCGATCAGCATATTTTAAGTTGTCGGGACTTATCTCTAGCCCTAAAGATTGGACCACCTCTAAATTTACCACCAGTTCCAACCGGTCAGGAGTTTCTACTGGGATAGTGGCAGGGTCCTGTCCCTGGAGAATCTTGCCTACTAATCGCGCGGCCTGCCTTCCCTGGGCTTTAAAGGGGCACCCGTAGGCAGCCAGCAGGCCCGCCTCAGCATCAGCCACATTAACCCCCATAACAGGTAAGCGCAAACTTTTAGACACCCGGGCAATCCACCCTATTGCTCCACCCTCTTCGAAAAAAAGGCTTGAAGTTAAAAGCATCCCCTCGGCGCTTCCCGGTTTTAAACTTAACAGCAACTTCCCTAGCTCATCAAGTGAGCTAACGGTTGCCACCTCCAGCTGTAACTTAAGCTTGTACGCCGCCTGCTGCAGCACTGATAGGCTCTCGGGCCCCGGGACAACCCTGGGATCCACCAGGACCAGCACGCGGCGTATATGGGGTAAAAGTCGAACTAAAAATTCCAGCCGCTTGGCTGCTAGCTCAGTGTGGAAATTGTCAACTCCGGTAACATGACTGGGCACAATGTTACCTTTAATGGAAGCCGCCCCCATAAATACTACCGGTATGGGTTGCCCTTTAGTTGCTTCCATGAGCGCCTGGGCTTCCAGCCTGCCACCTGCCACCAGCACTTCGGGTTTTTCGGTGTAAAGCTGCTGCGCTAAAGTATAAACCTGTTCAAAACTACCATCAGCATTTTTAACTATATAAACCAAGTCCTTTCCTTCCGCATAGCCCAACTCTGCCAGGCCGGCCTTGAGCCCTTCCAGCTTACTCACCCTGGAAGTATTGGCGAGCAACACCCCAACTCGTCTGGATGCTGGCCGCTGCGGGCGCTCTCGATAGCCCCCTATAATGGCCGCCAGGACTATTAACAATAATATACCAGTTAGCCACCTGGTCCTTCGCATCTCTATTCCTTTCCCTTCTCATTTTACCCTGAGGGCTGCCTCAATCCGTCTCCAAGGAGCAGGGTGGGAGTAAGTCAACCACTCAACAAAAGCCGCAGGAGCCACGTCCTGCAAATTGCGCCGCGTAAGATTAACTTGTAGTTGCACCATGGCCGGGGTATTGCCAGTGAGCTCCAGGGCTACACGGTCCGCCTCAACTTCAAAGCTGCGGGAAATAGCGTTCTGAGCCGGCAAGCTCAAAAAGGAAACTAGTTGCCAGAAAAGCAATATAATAACCAGAAGATGGGGCGGATATGGTCTACCTGGCATTAATTCTCCTGGCGCAGTTATTTGCAACACTATATACAGCAATAAAAAGAAAACAAAACTGGCGCCCATACCAAAGACGAGGCTCCGCATAATATGCCCCCGCTGCCAGTGGGCCATTTCGTGGGCCAACACAGCCTCTACTTCCTCCAAGGGATAATCTCGCAATAAATTATCATAAAGGACTATCCGCTTTGTCCGGCCTAAACCGGCAAAATAGGCATTGGCCTTGGTAGTGCGGCGACTGGCATCCATGACCCAGACCTCGCCTACCTCAAGCCCTGCTCGTCTGGCCAGGTGGACCACCATGGTCTTTACAGGCCCCTCATTTAAGGGCTCAAAGCGGTTAAAAAGGGGCGCTAAAACTATAGGCCACAAAAACGTCTCTATCACCAGCCAGGCCGACATAAAAAGGCTGGCTGCTGCCCACCAACCGAGAGGCCACCGTCCTGTAGACCAGAAAAAGAGCAGGGTTCCTACTCCCGATAGCAGCAAGTCCAGACCAGAGCTTTTCAAATAATCAACCCACCAGGAAAATAAACTCTGGGTGGAAAATCCCCACTGGTGCTGGACAACAAAACTGCTATAAAAAGCAAAGGGCAAGTTAACAACCTTTAACAAAAGCCAGAGGATAATAAAGAACAATAAAACTGCCAGATAATAGCGGTTACCGGACCAGCGCAAAATATGCCAGGACATGCCTTTAGCTGTGCCGCTCCACCAAAGCCAGATCAATATAGCAGTCTTAGTTACAAAAGCACCTATACCGATTAAACCTAATACCTGCTGGTAGCGCCTGGCCCGCTCTATTTCTATCGGGCTGAAGTACTGCCAGACTATAGAGGGCACCGGGGCTGGCAATATAAGAAATAGAAGGTACAAAAGTATGAACAGCAGGACCGAGCCCAGCAGAAGACCCCATACAACGTTAGCTTTGACCAACCCTTGTTCACTTCCCCCATGTTTTTTAAGTAATTTTATTCCCCGGTACGATCAATTATCCTGCCTTACCAAATTAAAAACCGGCCATTTTAGGCCGGTTATTCGTTTTCCACCGGAATGCCCGCCATTTTCATCTTTTCCCGGAATTCTTCTTCATATTCTTCATAGGTGTGCACCTTAACAGGATAATTCCAGGGGTTGATGTGTCGTTGGGCGCGGCTATTGTTAGGCAGGTTTCTCGTGGGGCTTAAGAAAACTCCTCCCATATGCACCAGCTTACTAAAGGGGAAATAAGCTGCCAGAGCGCACACGAGCCCCCAATGAATATAGAACAGAACGCCAATCCCTTCCGGAACCCGGGGATGGAAGGTAAGCACCCCCATGGCCAGCTCCTTCACAGCGATAACATCTACTTTGAAGAAGTACCGCATCAATACGCCGGAAATCCCTATCCCCAGGATTAAAAATAGGGGCACATAGTCCGCGGGGAGGGAAATATACCGCACTTGGGGAATAACAAATCTTCTAATTAAGAGGTAGCTTACCGCCACTAAAAAAGTTATGTCAGTTAGATAGAGAGCCTGCAGGCCCACCCGCAGGAACCCATCCAGGCTTTCCAGCCAGGACACAAAAGAGAGCACCGGTTCGGTGAAAAACCGCAAGTGCCTAAAGAAAATGAGGACAAAGGACCAGTGGAATACTAGCGCTCCCAGCCAAAGCCACTTCTCCCAGTGATAAGCGAGCTTCGGACCCTCCCTCAGCTCCGCCTTGGTATTCCGGAAGAGGGAACGGAACAAAAGAATCTCCAGCGCCATCCTGCCTATAACTCCAGCGGTGGTGAAGGGATTATCCAATCTGCTAGGCTTGATCCAGGGTAAAGATTTTTGCTGCCCGCCGGTGGTAGGTATGCGGAAAGGTACCGGTGACCTGGCCCACCTGAGAATGCGATAAGCCATCCCGCCCAGAAAGATAGCTATAGCTATATATGGTATAACCACTCCAAAGAAGAAGTGCAGGCCTAATACCTCGACACCCAGGACAACAACTAAAATGAGGGCTATAACTAAAAACAAAGAAAATGTAATACCCATTTCAGCTTACCCCTCGTTTCTCCTAAGCTGTCTCTTCTTTAACGGAGATGACTACTTTGTAAAGAACAGTTAAGATTAACAAGCCGGTTGCCCATACACCTAAGGCGATTAAAGCTTCCGGCACCGTAGGGGCATATTCAGTTACCCTTTCAAAAGGATTGGGAATAAACCCGGCTATTACCAAACCCAGTCCTTTTTCAATCCATAAAGAAAGGAACACTGCTGCACAAGCCGCCAGTAACGTGCTATCCTTGGTGCGCGTGTGGGGATTAAGCAGGAGGATGAGGCCAAGCACAACCAGGATTATAAAAATCCACATAAAGGGTACCAGCTTCCCATGGCCCTCCAGGCCGACAAAGAGGTACATGAGGCTATGCATACCATGGGCGGGCACCTGGCTGTAGAAGGCAGTGAATAACTCTAAGCCTATAAAGAATACGGTAACAATCATAGCATAGGTGACAATAGCCGCTAACTTTTGGATGGCCTGGCTGCCTGGATCAAATTTACTGAACTTCTTAAGAATAAAACACAACAGGATAAGGAAGGCCGGGCCAGAAGCAAAAGCCGAAGCCAGGAAGCGAGCCGCCATAAGGGCTGTTAGCCAGTAATGCCTGCCCGGAAGGCCGGCATAAAGAAAAGCCGTTACCGTGTGGATGCTCACCGCCCAAGGTATGGAAATATAAATTAAGGGCTTTAACCACTTGGGAGGCGGTACTGCTTTATATTCTGCTTCCAACACGTTCCAGCCGATGATTATGTTCAGCAAAAGATATCCATTTAAAACAATCATATCCCAGAAGAGGATGGAATTGGGTGTGGGGTAGAGTATCATATTCAAGAGCCGCATGGGTTTACCGAGGTCCACAATAATAAATAGTAAACACATAATTATGGCAGCAACGGCTAAAAACTCTCCCAAAACGGTGATCCTGCCGAATTCCTTAACGTTATGCAAGTAATAGGGTAAAACCAGCATGACCGCTGAGGCCGCCACACCTACTAGGAAGGTAAATTGACCGATATAAAGACCCCAGGAGACATCCCTGCTCATGCCGGTAAGGGTAAGGCCCCTATTCAGCTGCCAGAGGTAGCAGGCAAAACCTACCCCTATGATAGCGAGTAAAAGGATTATCCATCCCCAGTACCTTTTGCTACCAGTTAAAGCTTTGGCCAGCATAGCTCATCTTCCTCCGCCGTTCACTTATACTCAAGGCGCTATAACATAATACAGCTTGGGCCGGGTGCCCAGTTCAGGTTTACGCTGTATAGTATAATGGGAACGCAATATTTTTCTCACTTCCGAATTGGGATCCTCCAGGTCGCCAAAAACAAGGGCCCCCGCCCGGCAAGCCTCTACACAGGCGGGCAATAAACCTGCGTCCAGCCTCTCGGCACAGAAATTACACTTTTCCACAACCCCTTTTTCTCTGGTAGGAAAGGCCGGGTTCTCTTTCTTAATATAAGGCCGGGGATCTCTGAAGTTAAAGCTTCTGGCGCCGTAGGGGCAGGCTGCCATGCAATACCGGCAGCCCAGACACCGGTGATAGTCCATCATTACAATACCATCTTGGCGCTTAAAGGTCGCCTTGGTAGGGCATACCCTGACACAGGGGGGATTGTCACAATGATTGCATAAGACAATAAAGGGCTTATCCTTAAAGCTTTCTGGAAGGTATTCATGTTCCTGACCCGGGAAGGCATGTGCAAAGGTTTCGGTCCATATCCATTTAATCTCTTCTTTTTTCTCATTGCCTATGTCCGGAAGGTTATGGGCAGCCTTGCAGGCCAGGATACAGTCTTGACATCCTCCCGGGCTCTTCTCCCAGCACTTTTTCATATCGATAACCATAGCCCACTTTTTAGCCGTTAGGGCCTTAGCCTCAGGAGTGCTGCTGGATCCTTGGTTGGCAGCCAAACCCCTAACCGCCGGCAGGAAGACTAACCCTAAGGCGCAAGCCCCGCCGATCTTCAAAAAGCTTCTTCTGCTCGTCTTCATCATCTATTCCCCTTCAACTCGATATGACAAGTCCAGCAGTCAGGCTTTACCCCCAGGTAATTATGACACTGGTCGCAGAATTCAGCTGGGTTGGAATGGCATTCCAGACAGGTGTTTTGTAAACTCATATAATACTTTTTCCCGTCGCTGGCTACATAGATCCTTTGGCCCTCGCGGACTACCTGATTGCGCCACTCCTCCAGCAGCTTCATGTGGTTGGCCCTCATATAAGCAGTGGACTCTACACACTGCTTTTGGGCCAGTTGCTGGATTGCTGGAGTATCCAGCTCGGGCTGCGGCGCGGAAGCAGCCTTCCCCACGTTGTACCAGAAGGGAAAGGTCATTAAAACTAGGAATATGACCAGGCCGGTAATGACATAACGGAGATCAGGTATTTTCATCTTTCACCCTTCCCTCTAAGGGTTCACCCCGCAGAGTTGTAGTTCTTTCTGTTTCTCCTCTCATCACTAAAGCATTTCCTAACAGCTCATGAACGCCGGCCACGGCCACTCCCGGAACCCAATAATCCATCAGGGCCGGGAGCACCGCCCGGTCGACGGCACATATACAGGCCAGCGTGTTCACCCCGTATTTTTCGTGGACGTATTTAACGGCGTTGGCCCGCGGGAAGCCCCCGCGCAGGCGCATCTCCATATTCTCGTCAGCATTCAGACCGCTACCGCTGCCGCAGCAGAAGGTCTGCTCTCTAATGGTGTTTTCGGGCATCTCGTAAAAGTTAGGACAGACATTTTTAATAATGTACCGCGGCTCCTCAAAAAGCCCCATAGCCCGGGCTGGGTTACACGAATCGTGGAAGGTAACCTTGAGGTGTGTGTTGCGGCTCGGATCCAGTTTTATTTTGTTATGCCGGATGAGATCTGCCGTAAACTCGCAGATATGAACCATTTTGGTTGCCTTGGCGTTCTCAAACTTAGTGCCCGTTATAGGGGAAACAGGTTCCTCCAGAAAATCGGCCGGTCCGTTCATGGTATCCATATATTGATGGATGACCCGCCACATATGGCCGCACTCTCCACCCAGGATCCATTTCACCCCTAATCTCTTGGCTTCAGCATACATCTTAGCGTTAAGCCTCTTCATCACTTCGTGGGAGGTGAAAAGACCAAAATTCCCGCCTTCTGAGGCATAGGTGCTCAAGGTATAATCCAAACCGATTTCATGGAATAGCATCAGGTAACCCATGAAGGTGTAAATACCCGGATCGGCGAAGACATCGCCTGAAGGGGCTATGAAAAGGATCTCGGCGCCCTTCCGGTTGAAGGTAGGCTCTACTCTAATGCCCGTTACGTTTTCGATCTCATCCACACAAAACTCCACCATATCCCGGAAAGCATGGGGCTCTATCCCCACGTGATTCCCTATCCGGTAACAGTTGGCCACCGAGGCAATGATCCAGTCGGGATAGCAGCCTAAAAGGCCCAGTAGCTCCCGCCCCATCATAGTAATCTCCGCCGTATCGATACCGAAAGGACAATATAGCGAGCAGCGGCGGCACTCGGTACACTGGTAAAAATAGTAGAACCACTCTTTTATTACGTCTTCTGTAAGGTCCCGGGCCCCCACTAACTTGCCCAGGACTTTACCGCTTAAGGTAAAATCCTTGCGGTATATACTTCTCAGGAGCTCTGCCCTGAGCACAGGCATGTTTTTAGGGTCTCCGGTACCTATAAAGAAATGGCACTTGTCGGCACAGGCACCGCACCGCGTGCAGATATCCATAAATACCTTAAAGGACCGGAATTTCTCCAATCTTTCCTTAAATCCTTCATGGATAATCTCTTTCCAGTTCTCGGGCAGCTTCCAATCCTCGTCTTCCGGCGACCATTCCCTGGGGTTAGGCAGGCCTAAGACTTCCATACTTTTGGGCTTGGCCGCATAAAGCCAGGTACCCTTGCGGAACTCTACCGGAAGATCCATCCACCGCTTTCGGGGCGGCTTATAATCAATTTTGACCAGCTCTTGTGGTTTGGGGACAGAGGCCATACTCACACCCTTTCACTAGAAGTAGTGATTGAGGTTCGCTCTTTGCAGCAGGCGAGAGACCCGGTTTTTTATTTCCTTAACCCTGATTTCATAAAGTTGCTCGCGGCATCGCATATATACCTCAAAAGCGAGGGCGGCCAGGTCGTCTATTTGAGATTCGAACTGCAGGAGTTCCTTCCAGGATAGAACCCCACCCTGGAGTTCATCCATTACTTCCTCCCGTATCACTTTCTTCAAAAGGAAAATGAAGGCCGTGGCCTGGGAAGGGGAAAAATCCTGTACCGCTCGGATTCTGAGAATTTTATCTAGAAAAGGACCCACCCTTTCAGCCTCAAACCCTTTAAGAAGTTCTCCGTATAAACCCTCTATTCCCTCATAAATCGTATAGCCCACCGGATTGGCAAACTGATCCTTTTCTTCTTGCAAAAACTTAGTAGTTTCAGGGGGATAAGTCTCCAGGACGGCTTGATACCACTTAGTTAAAATAACTGTTTTCTTTTGGGCTAAAACGTCTATAAGTTTCATCTGTTGCCCAACCCTTTTATTTTCGCTTCCTTTCACAAAAGCGGCGCGACCTTTTCGTTCCCGATAGAACTACTTCTGCTATTTGTAAAATCTATTCGCTATTACCCTTAGAATTCCTGCTGCTAACCCCTAATTTTTTGGTACTATTAAAAAACCCCTATTTTAAATAATTTGACCGGAAAACCTTAAAAGGATATACTCAGTCTTGGTTAAACAATTCTTAACGGGTGATCAACTTTGCGTTTCCTGTCCTCCATGAAATTAGCCCTTTTCCTCCTGCTTCTATTGGGAGCCCTAGCCTCCCTGGGCACCCTCCTTCCCCAAGGTCAACCCGCAGGATTTTATAAGGTTTATTATGGCGAAGGTCTGGGAAGTTTGATCCTTATCCTATCCCTGGACCACTTATACCGCAGCTGGTGGTTTCTGACCCTGGCCGCTCTTTTAGCGGTCAATCTCCTGGCCTGTTCCGTCCGCCGAATCAAGAAATCGGCCGGCTGGAAAAAGTGGGGTTCCATTGTCCTTCACCTGAGCCTCCTGGTGATTTTAGCTGGAGCAGTAATATCCGGGTCCATGGGCCGAAGCGCTTATGTAGAGGTCGGTGTGGGCGACACTGTGGATTTGGCTTCACATGGATTCCCAGGCCAGGTTTTAACCGTAAGGGATTTCAAGATCGAATATTACGACAACCTGGAGCCCAAGCAATATATTAGTGACATCTTGCTAAAGGCCTATGATGGTAAGGAGATACATCAAGAAATCAAGGTAAATTATCCTTTAAGATTTAAAGGGTTAAAAATCTATCAAAAAAGTTATGGCTGGTTGGTGAAGGGACAAGTTATTGCTGGCGGAAAAGCGCTGCCCTTTGAGCTGGCCAGTGGGCAAAAACTGCTGATTGATGAAAACCATAGCTTGATGTTTTTCTTTATACCCGATTACGACGCTCAAAGCAGTAAATTGCGATCGCTGTCTCCTTTTCCCCGAAATCCTAAATTAGCTTGCGCCCTTGTCCAAGATCACAACATAGTAGATATGCAAATAATAGGAGAGAAGGAAACAAAGGTCATCAAAAACTACCCCGTTACCTTTTCAGGTTACCGTTATTACACCGGGCTAGAAATAAAAAAAGACCCGGGTATAAGTACAGTTTATTTCGGCTTCGGTCTGCTCTTGTTAGGCTTTGTCCTCAGGTACCTGGTGCCGGATAAAACCAAAGCTGAATGAGGTGAAGCATTTAATACTATGGAAGCAAAATATATCCTTATTGCCTACCTTTTGTTGCTAGTTTCTGTGATTTTAAGCTTAGTATCCTTATGGAAACCTAATAAGCACATTAGCAAAATATCTCTGGTTACTCTAGTCTTAGCCTTTGTGTTCCTCTCCCTGGCCCTCGGGCAGCGGAGCTTATCTATGCGGAGGCTGCCCTTTGCCACCCTATATGAATTTACCCTCCTTTTTGCCTGGGGCATACTTTTGTTTTTCTTCCTGGTCTACCGATACTTTAAGCTAGATCTACTGATGTCCCTGGTTGCGCTGCTGGGGGTAATTATACTTTCATATAGCAATACCTTGCCTTCCGAGAGCCGGCCACTGATGCCCGCCCTACAGAGCATGTGGCTGCAGTTTCATGTCCTCACTGCCATCATAGCCTACGGAGCCTTCGGCCTTTCCTTCTGTCTGGGAATCATCTATTTGCTCAAAGAAAAATTACAAGACAACGGAATTGCTCAGTCTATACCCCCCCTGGCTAAGCTCGACAACTGGATGCACTGGTCGGTGGCAGTTGGTTTCCCCTTTATGACCCTAGTTTTAATTACCGGAGCCGTTTGGGCCGAAGAGGTCTGGGGCAGATGGTGGGGCTGGGACCCGAAAGAAACCTGGGCCTTAATCACTTGGCTGATCTATGCCGGCTACCTCCATGCCCGCAAGACCTACGGTTGGCGAGGGAAAAAGGCGGCTATAATGGCCATTGTAGGCTTTATGGCGGTGCTCTTTACCCTGTTCGGAGTATCTGTACTGCTCCCCGGTGCACACAGCTATGTGTGATATTTGGTGAAGTCCGTACTTTTTTCGCTTAATCTATTTCGCTATGTACTGAAGACCCTCTCCGCTTCCACTCCGCTTCCACTCCCCTTTGGCTCAAGTCGTAGCGAAGAATGCTTTCGTAAATATTATAAACTGTGCGAATGACACCAGGGGATCATTATCTTGCTCAACCGGTAACCCCCAGGTTAAAATAAGGAAAAAGCTGCCGGGTACAAAATGAAGGCCCAAAGAATGGAGGTGCAGAAAAGTGAGCGCTATCCCGGCTGAGCTTGCAGCAAGCCGAAACGGCTACACTTATGAAGATTATTGCCGCCTTCCGGAAGGGGCACCCTACCAACTCATTAGGGGTGAACTGGTCATGACGCCCTCGCCCACGCCCTATCACCAGATGGTATCGATGAAATTAGAATTGCAAATGGCGAGCTTTGTCCTGGAGAAGGGGTTAGGCATTGTATTATACGCCCCTATTGATGTCTACCTGGAAGAAACGGAAACCTACCAGCCAGACATAATTTTTATTTCCAACGAAAGACTGGGTATTATTGGAGAGAAGTGCATTAAGGGTGCCCCGGATCTGGTGGTAGAGATCCTCTCTCCTGCTACGGGCTACTATGACCTGCGGACCAAATATAAGGTCTACGAAAGGAGCGGGGTCAGGGAATACTGGATAGTTGATCCGCAGGATAAATCGGTGCAGGTTTTTTGCCTGCGGGAAGGGAAGTTTGTGTTGGACCAGGAAGCGGAGCAGCAGGGAACGATCAGGTCCCGGGTGATAGCCGGGTTCACAACCCAGATAGAAAGTATTTTTTGAAATAAAGGGTGTGCCAAGACGGGCGTCCCCAACATTTCCTTTTTAACAACTTCATCCATTCCTTTTCAACAACTATGTGAATGCTTTTTATTAGCTTAGCGGCTTACTAATTTGGCCCAGAGGAAACCGACAATTATACGACCTATAGCCGCCGCGGGGACAGCCAGCAAAAGACCGGCTACACCGAAGAGTTCGCCTCCTGCCAGCAAAGCCAAAATAATGGCCAGGGGAGGCAGGTCAACGCTTTGCCCCAGGATACGGGGTGCCAGAACGGCCGCTTCTATTTGTTGTACTACTACTATCACCAGCAAGGCGTAAAGGACCAGCCTTTTAGATTCCAGCCAGCTAAGGGCCACAATAGGTACTGCTCCGAGCAAAGGGCCAAAATAAGGAATGAGGTCGGCCAGGCCCATTACTATACCCATAACTATAGCGTAACGGCTACCGGCCAGGAACAGGCCTATCCCAGTAAGCAAACCAACCAAAAGCGAAACCAAGAGGTGCCCCCGTACAAAGCTGGTAAGCACCCGGTCAATTTCCGTCCATAACCCCAGCAGATCTTCCCGCCAGGCTGCGGGTAAAAGCCGAATGGCTCCCCGGCTTAAAGCTTCGCTATCTTTTAATAAATAATAGGCTAAAACCGGGGCCAGGGCTAAGCTGGCCAATCCGGAAAACAAGCCCATGATAAGATCTGCCACCTGCCGAGCCCCGTTCTCCACCACCCCCTGTAAATGGACCAGGGTTTCGTCCACTATACGGCGCAAGCCCAAGGGCACGCCCGGGCGTTGATAACGTTCGTAAAAGGTTTGCAGCCAACCCTGTACTTCACTGCTCAAAAAAGGCAACTGATCGAGGAAATTATTCAATTCCCGCAAAAGCTGGGGAAGGACATAAAGTAAGGTAGGCACCAGCACTATTAGCCCTAGAAAATATAAAGAAAGGATAGCAGTCCCGCGCGGCCATCCCCGCTTTTCCAGGGCTGCCACGGCTGGCTTAAGAAAATAGGCCAGTAGAACAGCCAGCAAAAAAGGGGCGAAGATCTTGCGTACCAGGTAGAGAAAAAATAAAGCCCCGGCCAGCAAAACGCCGAGGATAGCCAGGCGCCAGATCTTACCATGGTTAAGAAGTAGCATTGTAAAAATCTCACCCAACAACATTACTAATTAAGTTTGAGGCCTGCGATAGGATACAATACCCTTGTTACGCCTGTTTCTACTGGCCTTAAGTGTAGTCAAGGGTTGTTCTGCAGCTATACGGTTTTGTGGTGGGTGTGACATTAACCCTATGAAAGTCCCTAACAGGCTCCCTGCCAGAAATCCTCCCCAAAATCCTCGCCGCCAGAGCACTTTTTTAGCCTCCCGGGTGGTTATAAGCAACCAGCGTACCATCTTCGGCAATAGCAAAGACTTCATTCTTCCCGTTAAATTCCAGCAAGCAGTCCCAGCAGTAATACTGGTCCACTCCAATACGGCCTACAGCCCGGCCGCCACAAACAGGACAGGTCCGCATCATAGTCCACCTCCTTAACGCAGAATAACTACATCTGGTCCCCAGGTTATGGAAAGGTTGCTTATATTTACGGTATGGCGCCCCTCAAGGAAGTCGTCCACCAGGCCTGCGGATAGCTCTAAGCCGATAATCCGGCCCGAAGGCCATTCAACCTCGAAGTCTTCCAATAGGCCCAGTTCTTTACCCTGGGGATCGAGAACCCTTCTCCCCCTGAAGTCCCGCCAGCGCAGGCTTCCCTTCGGTAAAGGAGTGCGCAAAGAAGTTTTGCTGTCCACAGTCAAAGCATCAGGCCCGTGCCCCTTTATTTTTTTAAATTCCACAAACTGGGGCCCTTTAAACAGGCCATGAGGGGAAAGGAGCACCCCTAAAAGGTTAAAATTTGTCTTCTCCCAGACCAGGTCCTGAACTCGCCCTAATTCTTCACCTGCTTCCAGGCTTATCACCGGCAGACCTACCAATTCTCGCCCTTTAGGCAAAAATATCCCCTCGCTCAAGGGATATTATTGCCGACCAGGCTACAAAAAATGCGCCCCAGTTTAAGGCGCCTTTTCCTCCCAGGGGGCCATGATAGTGCCGCCCCCCGCTACTAGGTCACCGCAGTAATAAACTACCGCTTGTCCAGGAGTTACTGCCCGCTGGGGTTCCTGAAATTCCACTTCAGCCAGCCCGCATCCTTGAGGCCGCAGGGTGGCGGGCACCTCCGGAGCCCGGTAACGAATTTTTACCGCAACCTCCACTTCCGGCGGCGGCTCTTCCCACAGTATATAATTATTATCCTTGGCCGTGAGCTTAAAGCTCAAAAGATCCTTTTCTTCCCCCACAATGACGGCATTCCGGCGAGGGTCCAAGGCCACTACAAAAAGGCGCCGTCCTGCTGCCAAGCCTAAACCTTTGCGCTGCCCGACGGTGTAATAGGGCAGGCCGCGATGGCGTCCTATAACCCTGCCTCTAATATCCAAAATAGGACCAGGACGGATGGGGGTTTTAGCCCTTTCCCTTATAAACTGGCGGTAATCACCTGTAGTAACAAAGCAGATCTCCTGGGATTCGCGCTTCCCAGCCACCGGCAGACCATAACGGGCAGCTATCGAGCGTACTTCGGACTTGGTATAATTCCCTAAGGGTAAAAGGGTACGGGCTAGCTGCTCCTGGGTAAAGGTATAGAGGACATAGCTCTGATCTTTAGCCGCATCCTGGCCCTTAGCCAGAACATAGCGCCCCCGCTTCTCGTCGTAGAATATCCGGGCATAATGTCCTGTAGCTATATAGTCCATACCCAGAGCCAGGGCCTTGCGCAACAGCCCTTCAAATTTAATAAAACGATTACAAGCTATACAGGGATTAGGAGTCCGCCCGTGGAGATAATCCTCGATAAAATAGCTTATAACCTTTTCGGCAAACATATCGCGAAAATTAAGCACATAGTGCGGAATGCCCAAAATGGCGGCTACCCGCCGGGCATCCTCTACGGCGCTCAAAGAGCAGCAACCCACTTCTCCCGGCGGTGGGGGCACATCCAGGGGCCAAATTTCCAGCGTAACCCCAATAACTTCATACCCTTCCTCTTTTAACAAAGCGGCGGCAGTGGAACTATCCACCCCGCCACTCATAGCCACCATAACCTTACCCTTAGCCAGCTAAGTCACCGCCTTTGTTCTGGCGCTTTTTATAATCCTCAATGGCCTTGTGCAGGGCATCGGCAGCTAGATTGGAACAGTGCATTTTCTGGGCCGGGAGCCCATCCAGAGCCTCAGCCACAGCTTTATTGGTTATCTTCATAGCCTCTTCCAGGCTCTTCCCTTTTACTAGCTCCGTTAGCATGCTGCTGGTAGCTATAGCCGCACCACAGCCAAAGGTTTTAAATCTAACATCTTTAATGACGCCATCCTCTACCTTAATGTAAAGGCGCATAATATCACCGCAGACAGGATTTCCTACCTCCCCGATGCCGTCGGCATCGGGGATTTCACCGACATTACGCGGGTTAGTAAAGTGTTCAATTACTTTTGGGCTGTACATTCTCACTCACTCCTTATAGACCCCACACCCAGAGAGGGAATGCTTAGGCTTTTTTATTGTATAAGGGCGACATGGCCCGCAGCCGCTCGATAATTTCCGGCAGCACTTCTAGAACATAATCAATATCTTCCTCGGTATTGTCCCGGCCCAGGGTCATACGCACCGAACCGTGGGCTATTTCATGAGGAATACCCATGGCCAGAAGCACATGGGACGGGTCTAGGGAACCCGAGGTACACGCCGAACCGCTGGAAGCAGCTATCCCCTTCATATCCAGGCTCAAAAGAATGGATTCCCCTTCTACATAGCGGAAGCTGAAGTTAGCATTGATGGGAGACCTGCGTTCCCGGTCACCGTTTAACTGCACCTCATCAATACGGCTCAAAACGCCATCGATAAGTTTGTCCCGCAATTTCTTAAGCCTTTGGGCTTCGCTCTCCAGCTCCAGCCCGGCCAGTTCGGCGGCTTTGCCAAACCCCACTATACCGGGCACATTTTCGGTACCCGCCCTCCGCTTGCGCTCTTGACCACCTCCATGCAGGAGGGTCTGGATGCGGGTACCCTTACGGATATAAAGGCAGCCCACTCCTTTGGGACCATAGATTTTATGGGCAGAAGCGCTCAAGAGATCTACGTTTAGTTCATCAACGTTTACCGGAATTTTGCCCACACTCTGGACGGCATCGGTATGGAAAATAATGCCTCGCTCCCGAGCCAGCTTTCCGATTTCCTGGATGGGCTGTATAGTTCCTACTTCATTATTTACATGCATGATGCTTATGAGAATGGTTTCCTGGGTCAAGGCCTCCTCAACATCTTCTACCCGCACCAGGCCTTCCCGGGTCACCGGCAGGAAGGTGACTTTAAAGCCCTGACGCATTAAATACTGAGCTGTATCTAAAACGGCATGGTGTTCGATGCTGGAAGTAATTATATGTTTCCCCTTTTTTTGATTGGCATAGGCAGCGCCAATGAGGGCCATATTATCGGCTTCGGTACCGCCACTGGTAAAGACAATCTCTTCCGGCTGGGCGCCGATTAGGCTTGCCACCCGCGCCCGGGCTTCTTCTATAGCGTTTTTAGCTTCCCGGCCCCAACTGTAAATAGTAGAAGGGTTGCCAAATTGATCCTTAAAAAAGGGGAGCATTTCCTCCAGCACTTCCGGCCGTACCGGTGTCGTAGCGCTATGGTCAAGGTAAACTCTGCGCATTGTCCTCACCTTTTCTTATTCTTAAATGTAATACATATATTTATCACTTTGTTGTAGCGTATTGGCTTCAGCCACCATATCCTCCAAAGTAATGGAGTCCAAGACTTCGGTAATGCTATCGCGCACCTTCTCCCAAATGGTGCGCGCTACGCAGGTTTCCGCCCTGGAACAGCACTCACCTTCTTCTTCGTTAACACAGTCCATGGGGGCAATGGGGCCTTCCAACACCCGGATAATGTCACCCACTTTTATCTCCCCCGGCTCCTTGGCCAGGATATACCCCCCCTGAGCGCCCCGCACACTGCGCACCAGCCCTGCCTTACGCAAAGAGGCAATGAGCTGTTCGAGATAGTGCTCGGAAATATCCTGGCGCTCCGCTACACTTTTTAAAGAAATAGGTCCCTCCCCATAGCGCTGAGCCAGGTCAAACATGGCGCGCAACCCATATTCTCCCCTGGTGGAGAGTTTCATAGGCCATCACCCCCTCAAAAAATTTCTACCTGTTATCTCAGTGATTATATCTTAGCAAGTTACTCGGATATTGTCAATCCAAAAACCGAGCGCTATACTCTGCTTTATTAAGCTTTCCAAGCAGGTTAAATTTTTATGCGCCCCACAGCCTGCGCTTCTCGAGTTCAAGGCAGACATTTTTTATCCTGTAGTGGTAGTGTTATAATAAAAAAAAATAAATTTATTAAGCCTTTCCTTTGGTGAGGGAGCCGGTTTCCTATGAATCTCTTCGAACAGGCCGCCCAGGCAGAAATCCAGGCCAAAGCACCCTTAGCGGTTAGGATGCGCCCACGTACCCTGGAGGAATTCGTCGGGCAGGAAAAAATAATTGGCCCGGGTACTTTGCTTCGCCGAGCCATCGAAAACGATAGCCTGACTTCCCTGATCCTCTGGGGTCCGCCGGGCAGCGGCAAAACCACCCTGGCCCATATCATCGCTAACATAACTAAAGCCCATTTTGAATCCCTCAATGCCGTTCTGGACGGCATAAACGACATTCGCAGAGTGGTAGCCGCCGCTAAAGAAAGGAGAATATATTACCGCCAGAAGACGGTCATCTTCGTGGATGAAATCCACCGCTGGGCTAAAAACATTCAGGATGCTCTGCTTCCCTGTGTGGAAGAAGGCCTCATCACCCTTATTGGCGCTACGGTAGAAAATCCTATGTTTACGGTTAACGCTGCCCTTCGGTCCCGTTCTCGCATTGTTCGGCTGGAGCCTTTGCAGGAAGCGGATATATTAAAACTTTTGCGCCGGGCCTTGGAAGATAAGGAACGGGGCCTGGGAAATTTAAATATCCAGGTAGAAGAGGCGGCCTTAAAACATTTTGCCCAACTGGCCAATGGCGATGCCCGGGTGGCTTTAAACGCCCTGGAATTTGCCGCCCTGACTACCCCTCCCTCTGAAGGGGGGAAACGCTATATTTCCTTGTCCGTGGCCGAAGAGGCGGCCCAGAAAAGAGCTATTCTCTACGACCGCGATGGGGACCAGCACTATGACGTTGTTTCTGCCTGGATTAAAAGTATTCGCGGTTCCGATCCTGATGCGGCTATCTATTGGCTGGCCCGTATGATTTATGCCGGCGAAGACCCCGAGTTTCTTGCCCGGCGGCTTATGGTACATGCGGCCGAAGATATAGGTCTGGCCGATCCCCAGGCCTTAGTAGTTGCCACCGCTGCTGCTCAGGCCGTGGAACGGGTAGGTTTGCCGGAGGGACGCCTCATCCTGGCTGAAGCCACCCTATATTTGGCCCTGGCACCCAAAAGCAATTCTGTCATCAAAGCCATGGATAGCGCCTTGGCCGCCGTAGAAAAGGAACAAGCTCCACCTGTACCTCGGCATTTACGCGATGCCAGCTATCCGGGAGCAGCGGCTTTAGGCCACGGCAAAGGGTACAAATACCCCCACAATTACCCGGGGGGCTGGGTGGAGCAGCGCTATCTGCCTGCTACTTTAGAGGGCAAGGTTTTTTATGTGCCCTCTCCCTACGGCAAAGAAAAGGAGCTCAGCCGTGCCTGGCAAGAGCGTTGCGGCAAAAAGCCTACTAATCCATAAATCTGTTGAGGACGTAAATTAGCTCCTGGATAACCTCATCTCCCTGTTTACTGCTAATGGCGTTACGCACGCAGCCGCGCACATGCTGCTCAAAAATAATGTTGCCAACCGTTTTTAAGGCAGCGCGCACAGCCGCAATCTGTACGAGGACATCGACGCAATATTTCTCCTCTTCTATCATGCGCTGCAGGCCCTTGACCTGTCCCTCGATCTTTTTTAGCCGCAAAAGGAGATCGTCTTTTACCGCACCATAAGACATCATGGATTTTACTCCTTTCCCCTGTAGGTTAGATGCCCAATAAATCCCGCACCACTAGGCTGGCCAGAATTAAACCCGCCGCAGCCGGTACAAAGGAAATGCTGCCCGGTGGCTGACGCCCCTGGGTCCCTAGCGACACCTTGTGCGGCGGCTCCAGGGAATACACTACCGTGAGACCTCTATCAATCCCCCTCTTGCGCAGCCTCTGGCGCACCGCCCGCGCCAGAGGGCACCCGCTCGTCTTAGATATATCCGCTACTTTTAAAGCCGTAGGGTCCAGGCGATTACCTGCCCCCATACTGGATACAATCTTGACGCCGCTGCGCAAGGCCCGCTCCAGGAGATCAACTTTATTATGTACCGAATCGATCGCATCCACCAGGTAATCCAAATCCTGGCGGACGAAAAGGTGGCCGGTTGCCGGCGTATAACGCTCCTGGCGAGGGATTACGGTAGCCTGGGGATTAATATCTCTAAGGCGCCGGGCCATTACTTCCACTTTGGGCTGCCCGAGGGTGGAATGGAGGGCATGAATTTGCCGGTTAATATTGCTGGGAACGATATGATCAGGATCCACCAATTCCAAATAGCCCACGCCCGCCCGGGCTAGAGCTTCGGCAGCAAAGGAACCTACACCGCCGATGCCGATAACTGCTACCCTGGCCCGTTGGAGTTTGTGTAGAGCTTCCTTTCCCAGCAAGAGTTCTGTCCTGGTAGTGAAGGCTTCTTCCATAAAATACACCTCATAAAAATAAAACCCCACAAATGCCGTGAGGTGCCGCAGTTTCATGAACCCGCTCTCGCAGGTGGGTGCCCTCCTGAGCGCTTTTTGTTTCCCCTCCCCGGGGGCCTACAAGCCACGCCCAGAGTCCAGGCTCCCTAGGTGTTGGTGTTGGCTCACAACTTGCGGCCTTTACACGGACATTGCAGGGTGCAAATCGTTTATGTTGTATCCTTTTCGGTATTTATCTTAACACAAACTTTACTTTCGCGCAAGGGGTGCCGCGGGAACAGATGAAGCTCTTGTAATTGTTCCGGTGCTACTGGCGCCGGGGCCCCGGTCATCAGACAGGTAGCGCTCTGGGTCTTGGGGAAGGCAATAACATCGCGTATGGTTTCCCTCCGGCCCATGAGCATGACCAGACGATCTAAGCCCAAGGCAATGCCTCCGTGGGGTGGAGCACCATACTCAAAGGCCTCCAGCAGGAAACCGAATTTCTCCTGCGCTTCTTCTATTCCTAAACCTAATAAATTGAACATTTTTTCCTGTATGTCCCGCCGGTGAATACGAATGCTACCCCCGCCCAGCTCTACCCCGTTAAGCACTACATCGTAGGCCAAGGCCCGTACTTTTAAGGGTTGGCTATCCAAGAGGGGCAGATCTTCTTCACAAGGAGAAGTGAAGGGGTGATGAATGGCTTTATAACGCCCTTCTTCTTCGCTGTACTCCAGCAGAGGGAAATCTATCACCCAGGCGAAGGCCAGCTGCCCGGGATCTATCATTCCCAAGCGCTTGCCCATCTCCAAGCGCAGGGCTCCCAGGGCAGTGGCTGCTGTTTCTTCCTTGTCCGCCACAAATAGAAGCAGGTCCCCTTCCCGGGCCTCCATTTGCCTCTTAATGCCCTCTAGTTCTTCCGGACTGAAGAACTTGGCAATGGGCGAACGAATACCCTCCCCTTCTACTATCATCCAGGCCAAGCCCTTAGCCCCGAAAGTGCCGGCTAATTTGGTTAACTCCTCCAGTTCCCGCCGGGAATAACTACTACACCCGGGAGCCCTGATTCCCCGCACTACTCCTCCCCGGGCCACCGCTTCGGCAAAAACTTTAAACTGGCTGCCTTTGGCGACCTCAGAGATATCTTTAATTTCCATACCGAAGCGCAAATCCGGTTTGTCCGAACCGAAGCGGGCCATGGCTTCCTTATAGGTCAACCGCGGAAAGGGTAATTTAAGGTCTACCCCTAAAACGGTACGAAAAACGTAGGCCAGCAATTCCTCTGTAATATCCATGATATCTTCGCGCCGGACAAAGGACATTTCCATGTCCAGTTGGGTAAATTCCGGCTGGCGGTCAGCCCGCAAGTCCTCGTCCCGGAAACAGCGGACGATTTGGAAATAGCGCTCCACCCCGGCCACCATTAAAATCTGTTTGAAGAGCTGGGGAGACTGGGGCAGAGCAAAAAACTCTCCGGGGTGCAGGCGGCTGGGCACCAGGAAGTCCCGCGCCCCTTCCGGAGTGCTTTTAGTCAACATGGGTGTTTCAATTTCCCAGAAACCTCTAGTATCCAGGAAATCTCTAATTGCCTTGCTGGTCCGGTAGCGCAATTCCAACAAGCGCTGCATTTCCGGCCGCCTCAAGTCGAGATACCGGTAGCGCAAGCGTAAAGTTTCATCCACCTCTACATTATCCGCAATATGGAAGGGCGGTACTTTAGCTTTATTTAATATATGCGTCTGCTGGGCATAGACTTCAATCTCTCCGGTGGCCAAATTGGGGTTGGCTGTGCCGTCTGGCCTCAGCCGCACTTCTCCGGCCACGGCGATCACATATTCGTTGCGGATATGCTCGGCTTTAGCAAAAGCTTCGCCGGACCCCTCAGGACTAAAGACTACCTGTACTATCCCAGAGCGATCCCTCAGGTCTACAAAAATCAACCCTCCGTGATCGCGCCGCCGGTGTACCCACCCCATCAAGGTAACTTGAAGGCCTACATGTTTTTTACCGAGTTCTCCACAGCCATGAGTACGGCGCAAATCTCCCATACCTGCAATCACTTATCTGTCACGCTCCTTTTCCCGCTGGCAAAAAGCTATTATTTCCTGCCCAGCCACTTCTCGCTGTTCACCGGTGCGCAGGTTGCGCACTATAACCTTTCCTTTAGCCAGCTCTTCCTCACCCAGAATAATTACCAGTTTGGCCGGATACCGGTCTGCATATTTCATCTGCGCCTTTAAACTGCGCCCCATATAGTCTTTGTCGGCGGCAATATCCTTGGCCCTTAAAGCCTTAAGCAGTCGCAGGGCCGCCCCCTCCAAATCAGGGCCGGCGGTGGCCACTAGTACATCTATCCCGCTCTTTACTTCTATCTCCTTCCCCTGAGCCTCTAAAGCCAATAAAATACGTTCCAGTCCCAAGCCGAAGCCTATGCCGGGAGTAGGCGGGCCCCCACAAGCCTCTACCAGGCCGTCGTACCGGCCACCCCCGCCTATGGAGCTCTGGGCGCCAATCCCGGCCACCATAATTTCAAAGGCCGTATTGGTGTAGTAATCCAGTCCCCTCACCAGATGTTCATCCAGAATATATTCAATACCTAGATCTTCTATATATCGTAACACCCTCCGGAAATGTTCGGCACAATCCGGGCATAAGGAGCCGGTAATGGTAGGAGCCTGGGCCACCAGCTCCTGGCACACCTCGCTCTTACAATCAAAAATGCGCAAAGGATTGCGCTCGAACCTCCCCTGGCAAGTAGGGCAAAGAATATCCAGCTTATTCCTTAAATAGGCCTTGAGCTTTTCCCGGTGTACAGGCCGGCAGGCAGGACAGCCCACGCTGTTTAAATGGAGTTCCAAACTTTTAAGCCCCACCTGCTGGTAAAAATCCATGGCCAAAGCGATAACTTCGGCATCTACAGCCGGGTCCCTGCTGCCAAAAACCTCCACGCCAAACTGGTGGAACTGGCGCAAACGTCCCGCCTGGGGCCGCCCATAGCGAAACATGGGGCCGATATAGAAAAGCTTCACGGGCAACGGGCCGCTGTACAGCCTGTGCTCCAAAAAAGCCCGCACTACCGGCGCCGTCCCTTCCGGACGTAAAGTCAGGCTACGCTCGCTCCGGTCGTAAAAAGTGTACATCTCCTTTTCCACGATATCCGTGGTATCCCCTACACCGCGCTGGAAAAGTTCGGTGTGTTCAAAAATAGGAGTTCTTATTTCCCGGTAGCCATACAGACGGCAGAGGGAACTGGCCTTCTCTTCTAGATAATGCCATTTTTCGCTGGTACCGGGCAAAATATCCTCTGTACCTCGCGGTCTGTGGGTTAACATGGGAAACCTCCCTCAATTAAAAAAAGGGGTTATCGACTTTTTCCGCCCCGATGCTGGAGGCAGGTCCATGGCCCGGATAGATAGTCATGCTATCCGGCAGGCTAAAAAGTTTTTCTTTAATGGAGGTGATTAACTGTTCAAAGGAGCCGCCGGGAAAATCGGTGCGACCGATGGAACCAGCAAAAAGGGTATCACCAGTAAACACGAAGTCCTCTCCTTTAAGGCAGATGCCGCCGGGAGTATGCCCGGGAGTATGTATGACCTCCAGGATTACCTCTTGACCCAGGCGGATAACTTCACCTTCTTCCAGGGTACGGTCCGCTGGAGGGCTACCGCCCTGTCCCCCGGTAAAAGCGAAGAGATTTTTGCGGGGGTCGGTAAGGTAAGAAGCATCACCTTTATGAATCAAAATCTCGGCACCGGTGGCCTCTTTAATCTCTCCGTTGGACCCGCAATGATCTATATGGCCGTGAGTATTGATGATATAGCGCAGGCGGATACCGGCCCGGGCGGCCACAGCTAGAATCCGCTTTCCTTCGGCGCCCGGGTCAATTACTGCGCCTTCCTTGGTCTGGGAACAAGCGATAAGATAGCAATTGGTACCCAGGGGACCCACCACTAGTGTTTCTAAAATCATAAAAACCCTCCTTATTTTAAGCTGTTACCCAGCGCCCTTTAAAGTTATATCCCTAAAACTTTGAGCCCGCTTAACTCCTTTAAAATACTCTGCTGCTGTCCAAAAGCAAAGTTACCGGACCATCATTGATCAACTCCACCTGCATATGAGCCTGAAAGCGACCACTGCAGACCTTTAAGCCTTGCTTTTTCAGTTCGGCTATAAAACACTCATACAATTCCTCAGCAACCTCCGGGGGAGCAGCCTCGGTAAAACTGGGACGACGGCCTTTACGGCAATCGCCGTACAAGGTAAATTGAGAGACTACCAGCACCTGGCCAACTATATCTTTAACCGAGAGGTTCATTTTCCCTTCCCGGTCGGCAAACACCCGCAATCCGGCAATTTTTTCCGCAAGGTAGCCGGCATCTGCTACCGTATCCCCTGTTCTAACACCCAGGAAAATCAGGAGTCCTGGCCCTATGGCCCCTATCTCTTCCCCGGCCACTGTTACGCGGGCGCGCAAAACCCGCTGGACCACTGCCCGCAAAAACTGTCACCTCACTTTTAAGGTGTCACCCTCTTTACTTCCATGACATCCTTGATTCGCCGTATTTTATCGAGAATATATTGCAGGTGTTCTAAGCTCCGGATTTCAATTTTTAAATCTATAGTAGCCATATTGTTGCGCGTGGCCCGGGCATGGACAGAATTAATAATAGTTTTAGTGTCGGCCACGGCCGACATAATGTCCATGGCCAAGCGGGGCCGATCCAGGGCCACGGCTTCAATCTGTACCTGATAGGTGGCTTCAGCATCCTGGTCCCAAGCCACCTCGATGATGCGCTCGGGCTCCATGTGGAGATGGTGTAAAATGTTAGGGCAATCGTTACGGTGGACCGAAATTCCCCTTCCGCGGGTAATATAGCCCACAATGGCATCCCCTGGCAAGGGATTGCAGCAGTGGGCCAGGCGCACCGCTACATTATCAATACCTTTAACCCGAACGCCCTGGGAAGGCCGGCTGAAGCCGCTCCAGCTCTTGGCAGCCGGCAGCGCTTCCACCGGGGGTATTTCCTCTTCCTTTTTCTCCTCCCCCTTTAAATGGCCTACTACTTGGGAGGCTGTGAGCACTCCATCCCCTATGGCTGCCAAGAGATCGTCTACCGTAGCCAAATTAAATTTTCGGGCCACTTCCTGCAGGACACCCGTCTTTAAAGCTTCCTCAGGTTCCAGTCCCTGTTTCCGGTACTCCTTTTCTAAAAGTTCCCGGCCTTTAACTAAATTTTTTTCCCGCTCTTCTTTACGGAACCATTGCCGGATGCGGTTTTTGGCCTGGGAGGTTTTTACTATCTTTAGCCAGTCCCGGCTAGGACCGCTCCCCTTTTGAGTCAAAATCTCCACAATATCGCCGGTTTTTAATCTATAGTCCAGAGGAACTATCCGCCCGTTAACTTTAGCGCCTACACACTGGTGACCGACATCCGTATGCACCCGATAAGCAAAATCAATGGGGACTGAGCCGGCCGGTAATTCTATTACATCGCCCTTAGGAGTAAAGACGTAAACCCGGTCGGAAAAGAGATCGATTTTCAAGGACTCCATAAACTCCCGGGGGTCCCGTAGCTCGCGCTGCCAGTCTAAAATCTGGCGCAGCCAGGTGAGTTTCTGTTCAAATTCATGATCCGAACTGGTATAACCCTCTTTATAGCGCCAGTGGGCAGCAATGCCGTATTCAGCCGTCCGGTGCATCTCCCAGGTGCGAATCTGCACTTCAAAGGGTTCCCCTTCCGGCCCCAGCACTGTGGTATGCAAGGACTGGTACATGTTGGGTTTGGGCATAGCTATATAATCCTTGAAGCGGCCAGGAATGGGCTTCCACAGGGCATGTATTATGCCCAACACAGCATAGCAGTCTTTCACAGTATCTACAATTACCCGCAAGGCAATCAAATCGTATATTTCGTTAAGTTCCTTTTGTTCTTTTTTCATCTTGTTGTAAATACTGTAAAAATGCTTGGGCCGTCCCTGGATATCGGCTTCAATACCGCTTTCCAGCAGTTTTTCCCTCAAAATAGCTGCTACCTTCTGGATATATTCTTCCCTTTCCTGGCGTTTCTTGGAAATGCTTTTCACCAGTTCATAATATATCTCCGGCTCCAAGTAGCGTAAAGCATGGTCCTCCATCTCCCATTTGAGTCGAAAGATGCCCAGCCGGTGAGCCAGGGGGGCATAAATCTCCAGGGTTTCCCGGGCTATTTCCTGTTGTTTCTCCGGTGGGCAATGTTTTAGGGTTCGCATATTATGCAGGCGATCCGCCAGTTTAATGAGAATGACGCGAATATCCCTGGCCATGGCCAGAAACATCTTGCGCAAAGTTTCGGCCTGCTGCTCCTCTTTAGTCTTGTATTCCAACCGGCTCAACTTGGTGACCCCGTCCACCAGGAGGGCCACTTCTTCACCAAAAATATCGCGAACGGTGTCCAGACTCACCGAGGTATCTTCCACTACATCGTGGAGCAAACCTGCGGCAATAGTAACAATATCCAGCTGGAGTTCGGCCAAAATCTCAGCCACCGCCAAGGGGTGGACAATATAAGGCTCACCGGAATGCCGCTTTTGCTCGCTATGGGCAGTACTGGCGAAGTCATAAGCCTCCCGAATCAGCCGCAGGTCTGCATCCGGGTAGTAAAGAAGTATCTGCCTTTCCAGCGCCTGGAGGTTCATGGTTTCACCTCCTTAAACCCTCCTTAAGCTCCCGCCATAAGGCTAAAGCAGCTTCACAATCCCGGCAAAGCTGGCGGTAACGCCAGGAGTTGTTTAAATCTCGTTTCCCTTGCACTGAAGAATTAAGCCATACTTTTAGCCCCTTATTATCTTCGATACAGTTAATTAACCCCAATTCTTCCAAAATGTTTAAGCTGCATTGGAATAAATACTTGCCTGCAATTTGTTTATGTAGGTAAACCGCCTTTTGCCCGAGAGTTAAGGCCTCCAAACGCTTATAAAGGCTTAAAAGAAAAGGTCTTAAACTTTGGGCTCCGGGAGGTCCCTTAGTTAAGACTTTAGCTGATATGTAAACCTGCGGCCTATTCTCTTGCGGCGGTATAGCTAGTTCCATTTCCTCTCGGCCATGGGGAAGATAAGCAAAAATTATAACTTGAGCCGGATAAAACCAGGCCGGACGCGAACCTATTCCTACCAGTAAAGAAAATTCTCCCGCCAGGGAGCCATGGTGTATGATGGCCTTTTGCTCAGCTGTTAACCCTTCATCCAGTACCACTTTACATTCTGCCCGTTGCCGCAAGGACCGGGCCAGCTGACAAGCTTGCCCATAATCAGCAGCGTAAATCAGCACCCGTTTTCCCCCGGATACCCTTTCTAAAGCGCCTCTTAAGGGGTCGGTGATGACACCGTTTATAGTCCTTTCACCACCAAAACTTAAAACCTGCCCTTCCGGAAAAATCCTGGCTGCTTCAGGCGACCATAATTGCCAATCCTCATCCTGTAATTCCTCTTCCGGCACAAGCTCCAGAGGTTGCAAAATAATAGTGCCAGGAGAAAGTAATTGTGCTGATTTTGCTCTGGGCATCCAGGGTCCCCGGGCCAGCAGAAATATTTCCTCAGAGGATAACATATCCTTTAGCCCATGGTAACAGGTTAAGACCCCTCGGCCGGAAGCAAAAACTAACTTACCTGTTCCCCCGTTATTGTCCAGATGCTTCTTTAGCTCCTTAAGGATGGCTCCTGCCCATGTAACTTGATCTTTAGCTCCACCCTCTCGAACTTCCGCTACTCCCTTTAACCCCGGAAGGTGCGTCTCCACAACAATAACGCTACTCTCTGCCGGTCGCAAGGCTGCGACTACTAATTCCAGATCTTCCTGACCGTTATAAGTGTTTATGGTCGGCCGAAAAGCTAGGTCTACTTTGCTCCCCACTTCTATATTATCAGGCAAAACCATACGAAAGCCAATGGCCGGTAACTCCCGGCCTTCGGCCTGGACTTGGAGTTTTGTATGTAGGCCGTCGGAGCCCACCTGCCGTGCTGCCACAATTCGGGCTCCGCGGTAAAGGAAAAGGGGGCGCGGATTATCTTCGCCAAAGGGCGCAAGGTTTTCCAGCTCTTCTACTAACCGCTTATCCAGCTGACTTAAGAGCACTTCCGCCTCTAGCTGCAAACGGGGCTGAGGCCGTTCCTGGCCACAAGCGACTTCCAGCGCCGCCAGAAAAGCTTCACGAAAGGATACCACTTGATCCGCAGCTATCTCCAGTCCTATAGCCTGTCCATGGCCACCGCAAGAAAGGAGATATTGCCGGCAACTATGTATAATATTGAAGAGATCTATTCCCGTAACGCTGCGGCCGGACCCGCGGCCTTTGCCCTCTTGGTCCAGGGCGATCAAAATAGCCGGCCGCCCAAAGCGTTCCGCCAGCTTGCCGGCGACAATGCCCAGTACACCCGGGTGCCATCCGGTGCCAGCCAGCACCATCCCTGGGTCTCCCCGTTTTGCGGCAGCTTCAGCCTGGAGCATAGCTTCGGCCAGTATCTGTTCTTCCAAGAGCTGGCGAGTGCAATTTTCCCGGTTCAACATCTGGGCCAGTTCCCAGGCCTTTTGAGGGAAAGAAGTGAGCAACAGGTCCAGGGCGGGCCGGGCCGAGCCTAGCCGCCCGGCAGCGTTAAGCCGCGGTACTATGCCAAAAGCTATTCTTTCCGCATTTAATTCTGAAGGATTTAACCCTGCTACCTCCAGCAGAGCCTTGATCCCCGGCCTCTTGGCTTCTTTGAGCAGCTCCAGGCCCTTGCGCACCAGAATCCTGTTCTCCCCTAAAAGGGGCATGGAATCAGCAATGGTGCCCAGGGCTACCAAGTCCAGGGCCCAGCCCGCAAGCGTTCCCGCCTCAGGGGGTAAGCTCAACATTTCCGCCAGACCCTGAGCCAGCTTAAAAGCCACCCCTGCTCCTGCCAGATTGGGCCCCTCCCAGGAGCTTAGCCAAGGGTCCACTACAGCCAGGGCAGGAGGCAACTGTTCTCCTGGCCGGTGATGGTCCGTAATAATTAAGTCCAGGCCCTGCTCTCTGGCCCAGGCGGCTTCCTGTACCGCAGTGATGCCGCAATCGACGCTGATGACCAGGGAACAGCCCTGGGAGATGGCATAGGAAAGGCCGGCTATCTTTAATCCATACCCTTCCTCCAGGCGGTGGGGAATATAAAATTCTACCTCTACCCCTAACTTGGCCAGCGTCTCCCCTACAATGGCCGCAGCCGAAATCCCGTCTACATCGTAGTCGCCGTAAATAAGTATCTTTTCTTGCCTTTGTACTGCCTCATAAAGCCGCCGAAGGGCTTTTTCCATGTCCGGCAAGGCATAAGGAGACCTTAAGGCTTCTACTCCCCCATAAAAGAAAACTTTCGCTTCCTCCACCGTTCTTATGCCGCGGTTTATCAAGACCTGGGCCGTTACTGGAGATATATTTAAAGCCCGCGCCAGGGTCCCCTGGAGGACAAAGTCAGGCTTATAAAGTTCCCAAAGCGCTGAAAGCATTTAAGTCCTCTCCCCTTGACAGCCCTGGCATTTGCGGCAGCTCTGGTCTTCGTTACAAGGTTCCACATGGATAAGCACTTGGGTATAGGGCAAGGCCTTCTTGATTTCCGCAGTTATATGATCGCAGAGGCGGTGAGCCTGAGCCACCGGCTGCCGGGCGGGAACCACCAGGTGCAAATCGATCTGGCGTTCTCGCCCGGCCTTGCGAGTGCGCAGCTTATGAAACTCTACATATTGATCGGCATGGGCCGTTATAATTTCCTTGACTATGCGCTCCTCCTCTGCCGGAAGACATACATCCATTAAAGGTATAAAGGCTTCCCGCGTTAAACGGTACCCGGCTCCCATAATGAGAACGGCGACCAGCACGGCAACCAGAGGATCCAGCCAGCTAAACCCTGTAAATTTTAAGGCCGCTAGGCCCAGCATTACTCCCGCCGAAGTATACACATCCGTTCGCAGGTGCCACGCATCGGCCGACAAGGCTACCGATTGGGTTGTTTCCGCTACCCTGAACAGATGGCGTGAAATAAAATAATTCACTAGGGCGGAAAAGGCCATGACGGCAATACTGATGTCCGGCTGCGTTACTTCTGTCCCAAACCGCAGCTTTTTTACGCCTTCCACTATTATACCTACAGCTGCACCAAAAATAAGCAGAGCTTCAATAGTTCCTGCCACATTTTCTATCTTCCCGTGGCCATAACGGTGCTCAAAGTCAGCCGGTTTGCTAGCCTCTTTAAGGGAAAAATAAGCTATAACCGCTGCTAACAAGTCCAGCCCGGAATGGATAGCCTCCGAAATGACACTCAAGGAATGCGTGGCTATACCGGTAGCCAGCTTTAGGAGGACCAGACAACCGTTGGACAGCACCGATATCCGGGCCGCTTCAGTGCGCTCATCCACGGCCGACGTCACCTGCGCTCTAAAAAATTAGACTTCATCTTTGCCCTCGGATGAAGTCTTAAGGCCTAAGGCCTTGCTCCCATTGTAACACTCTAAGCGTTAATTCCGCAAGATTTAACTGTAAAAAGAGCCAAGCACCTGGCTTAAGAAAAGAAACCAAAGAATCAATAGCCCTAACCGCGGAAATAACCAACCTGCCAGGCTGCGCCAGTACCACTCCGGCCCTCCCCGGGTCTTAAGGTAGCGGAAAGCCTTGGCACCCACCAACCCTGCCAGGCTTAAACCCAAACGGGGTCCTGCCAGGACACCGGCTACCAGCAGGGCGGCCAGACTGGCAGCGAATACCCAGGTTGGACTGGGAGCACCCTTGGGCGCTATCCGCCAGGAGACAGCTAGGAGGCCCAGGGCCAAAACTATTCCTGTTACCAATAGTATAAGCATTAGGCCGGAAGGAGGTGCATAATAGGAGTGAACAAGGATACCGGCCAAAAGGACCAGCAGGCCTGTCCACGGATGAAACAGGCCTGCTACCAAAAACCAAACTAAAAATATACCCCACAAAAAAGGCACCATCGGCAGCTCCTTAAGGAGAAGTCGCCCGCCGCACTTTCGTCCGGGCTGCTCGCTTCCGTTCTTGTATTAAATGGCGAAAATCAACCCACAGGGGGCTCGCCGTAAAAATGGAGGAGTAGGTACCGCTGATAGTACCGATAAGCATAGCCAGGGCAAAGATTTTGGTTGTCTCTCCTCCCAGAAACAGCAAAGCAAGTAAAGCCATAATTACCGTAGTCACGGTATTGATGGATCTGGTCAGGCTCTGGGTAATGCTCCTGTTGACGAGCTCCTCTAAGGTTTCTTTCTTACGCAAGCGCAAGTTTTCCCGGATACGGTCAAATATTACAATGGTATCATTAATAGAGTACCCAATAATAGTCAAAATAGCTGCCACAAAGGAGCTGTCTACTTCCCACCGGAACAGCGCAAAAAGGCCTACCGTAACCAGGACATCATGGAGCAGAGCCAGCACCGCAGCGAAGCCGAAGAGAAATTCAAAGCGGAGTCCGATATAAATAACCATCAGCACCGAAGCTAGGGCCAGCGCGTAAAGCCCCTTCCTAGTCAGCTCCCCGCCGATTACCGCTCCTACTTTTTCATTGCGCTTGATATCCAAATTTCCCAGCTTCTCTTTTAGCGCAGCCAGTAACTTGTCGCTTTCCTCTTCGGTCAGGATAGGAGTCCGCATCAGGAATTCGTTCTGGCCGGCTGCCTGTATGGTCGCTTTTTCCAAATTAAATTCCTTTAATACTTCCCGCACCTGGGCAGTTTCTACCTGCCGCTCAAATTTCACCTGCAGGAGATTGCCGCCGGTAAAGTCGATACCGAAATTTAGCGCCGGCCGGTTAAGGAACATGGCTATGATACCTGGAATGATCACCAGCAAAGAGACAACATACCATATTTTGCGTTTACCGACAAAATCCATACTCAATCACCCCTATACTTTAACCGGCCGGGTATCCGGCCTTACCCCGTACAGCCGCAAATCCCGGCAGGCCGGGACATTAATAACCAAGTGCAGCAAAAACCGCGTCAAGGTGATGGCGGTGAACATGCTGGCCGCTATACCTAAGGAGAGGGTTACGGCAAAACCGCGGACAGTCCCACTACCCAGGAAATAGAGGACTCCTGCTGCCAGCACGGTAGTAGTGTTGGAGTCAAAAATGGTAGTAAAGGCCCGGGTAAAACCGGCATCCACGGCGGCACGCAAAGTCTTGCCGCTGCGCAGCTCCTCCTTCAGGCGTTCATAAATAATGATATTGGCATCCACCGCCATGCCCACGGACAACAGCAAACCGGCAATGCCAGGTAAAGTCAAGGTGGCTTTGAGAGCCCATAATACCGCCAGGACAATTACGGCATATACAATCAGGGAAAAATTGGCTATGAGCCCGGGCAGGCGATAAACTACCAGCATGAAAAGGGCTATAGCTATTAACCCGGCAATTATGGCATTCTTACTTTTAAGCAGGGAGTCCTGACCTAAGGTGGGCCCTACTGCGCGGCGCTCTTCAATCTGAACGGGCACCGGGAGAGCACCACCGCGTAACATGGCAGCCAGGTTGGCCGCTTCCTTGAAATCGGCAAACCCACCCCTTATTACCGCCTCCCCGCTAGGTATAGGTTCCTCCACTTCAGGGTTGGTCAACACCTGGTTATCCAGGTAAATACCAATGCGCCTTCTGGGATCGCCCTTGCTATACTTTTGTACCAGCTCCGCCGTAACCGCCGCGAATTTCTTGGTGCCTTCAGCATTAAACTTCAAAGCCACCTGGGGCTCATTCGTCCGCTGGTCAATAATGGCTTTAGCATCTTTAAGATCTTTACCGGTTACCACCACCTGGCCCTCAGCAGTCTTAAACTCCAGCAGGGCAGTCTTCCCGATAATCTTAACAGCTTCTTCCGGATCATCAACCCCGGCCAGCTCGATAATCAGCCGCCGGCTCCCTTCCCTCTGGATAATAGGTTCTGTTAATCCCAGCTCGTCCACCCTGCTGCGCATAACCCTCTGAAGGGCTTCCATGTCATCGTTGGTAACCCTGTGCTCTGGCGTATCTTTGGCTTCTACTACTATGTGGACGCCGCCCTTTAAATCCAGACCTAACTTCATGGATTTGATCAGAGGCGGCAATGCACCTATGCCTAGAGCCACTATAAGAAGAAAAACTATTACAGCTTTAAAAGTTTTGTTGGTTGCCCCTGCCAAACTGCTTTCCCCCTCTTGCTGCACGCCTTGACTAACCACGCTATTATAGATCTCCCTGAGGTGTATGTCAAATTTAAAGAAGACGGGCGTTGTTGATGACTAAGCCAAAATGGCAGCCCAAGAAGGCAGCCGCTCGGCGGCACATCATCATGCGGGTTAGGAAGATCTCAAAATACTCCGCCGGGTTGCTGATCTTAAGGTCGATGTCCAATTCCAAGGTGATACTTTTGTTTTTCTCCTCTACCCTAAGGAAAGAATGCTGGACAGCATAATTGACCCGGTCGTGCAGATCAAAGGTAGCCAATTCCCTATTCCTTACCCGGGAGCGGTGTACATCGGACTTATCCGCCAAAATTAAGGCGGCTGCCACCGCATTGACTGCCTGGCCGTACTCCTCTTCATGGTTACCAATGGCTCCCATCACCAGGGCCGTTTCTTCCGGGGCCATACCCAGTCTCCTTAAAATATGATAGGCCAGCAAAGCGCCGGTCTGACCGTGATTCTGCCTGCTGATGACATTGCCAATATCATGCAGGTAACCGGCAATGGCCGCCAACTGCGCCATACGCTCCGGGTAACCTAGCCTGGTCAGCACATTATAACTAATACTGGCCACCAAACCCAAATGGCGGTGGCCATGCTCCGTAAACCCCAGGACTTCCAAGTGTTGGTTGCCGCGCTGAACAAGAGCTTCTACTTCCGGGTCCTTCTTAACCTCTTCTAAGGTTATCAGTCCCAAAGGATTACTTCGCCTCCTGGCCAGGAACATAGGCTATGGCGTTTTTATTAATTTCTACCTCTACCTTGTCCGCAATGCGCAGCATAACAGTATCTTCCTTTATTTTAGTAATGCGGCCGTGGATACCTCCTACGGTAACCACCCGGTCATCCACTTTTAATTTGCTTAGCATCTCCTGTCTCTTCTTTTGCTGCCTTTGCTGGGGGCGAATAATCAAGAAGTAAAAGATAGCAAAAAAGAATACCAAGTAAAAAATTGTTAACCCCCACCCTTGAGCCTGTTGCATCAAAAATCACCTCCCTTTATTCCTTTCGACAAAAGAGGGACAACACCTCTCTCCCTTTAGAAATTTTCTTCTTGTTGGCCGTAGCGGGAGTAAAACTCGGCTGCCATATCTTCCAGGCAATCCTCAGCTATGGCCCGCCGAATCCTATCCATGAGGCGGAATAAAAAGTGGAGGTTATGGATAGTAGTGAGCCGCAATCCTAAAATTTCATTGGCCTTGATAAGATGCCGGATATAAGCCCGCGAATAATTCCGGCAGGCATAACAATCACACTCCGGATCCAGAGGACCAAAATCCCGGGCATAGGCGGCATTGCGTACCACAAGCTTACCTTTGCTGGTGAGCACGGTGCCATTGCGGGCTATACGCGTAGGCAGCACACAGTCAAACATGTCAATTCCCCTCTTCACGCCCTCAATAAGGCAGTCGGGCGAACCCACGCCCATGAGGTAACGGGGTTTATCCGCCGGCAAAAGGGGATTCAATTCCTCCAAAATGGCGTACATTACATCTTTAGGTTCTCCTACACTTAAGCCTCCAATACCATAACCGGGAAAATCCAGGGCCGTAATTTCGCGGGCGCTACGGCGCCTGAGGTCCGGAAAAACACCTCCCTGGATAATGCCAAAGATAGCCTGGTCCGGCCTCTTGTGTACCTCCAGGCAGCGCTCAGCCCAGCGCGTAGTCCGTTCTACCCCGGCTTTGGTCTCTTCATAAGTAGCGGGGTAGGCCACACATTCATCAAAGGCCATGGCAATATCCGAGCCTAGGGCTTCCTGGACGGCCATGGATTCTTCCGGGCCCATGAAATGGGTGGAACCATCCAAGTGAGAGCGAAAAACAACTCCTTCCGGGCGGATTTCCCGCAAGGTAGCCAGGCTAAAAACTTGAAAACCGCCGCTGTCGGTAAGGATAGGCCGGTGCCAGTTCATAAATTTGTGTAGACCCCCGGCCTCGCGAATTATATCGGCTCCCGGCCGCAAGTATAGGTGATAAGTATTGCTTAAGATAATTTCTCCCCCTAGAGATTCCACCTCTTCCGGAGTCAGGGTTTTTACCGTGGCCTGAGTACCCACCGGCATAAAAACAGGGGTATTGACCACCCCGTGGGGGGTAATCAAGCGTCCTAACCGGGCGCCAGAGGTTTTCTCCCTTTTTAGTACTTCGAAGGAAACTGCAGCCACGAATAAAGTCACTCCTTAAAGTATCAACATAGCATCCCCAAAACTAAAGAAACGATAGCGCTCCTGCACGGCTACACGGTAAGCCTCCAGGATTCTTTCCCGTCCGGCAAAGGCGCTAACCAGCATAAGGAGAGTAGAACGGGGTAAATGGAAATTAGTAATGAGGCAGTCCACGGCTTTAAAACGGTAGCCAGGGTAAATAAAGATATCTGTAAAACCTTCTCCCGGGCAAATTTGGCCCTCCGGCGTAGCCACCGTCTCCAGGGCCCGCACCACAGTAGTTCCTACAGCCACCACCCGCCCGCCCCGGGACCTGGCGGTATTTATAGCCCTGGCGGTTTCCGCTGAGATAGCATAATATTCGGCATGCATGCGATGCTTTTCTATTATTTCTTCCTTCACCGGCCGGAAAGTGCCCAGCCCTACATGAAGGAGAATATAGGCTATTTCTACTCCTTTATCCTGGAGTGCTTGGAGGAGGCGCGGGGTAAAATGCAAGCCTGCCGTGGGAGCAGCAGCCGATCCCGGATGGCGGGCATACACTGTCTGGTAGCGTTCGGGGTCCGGTAATTCGCTCTTAATGTAAGGGGGTAAGGGTACCTCGCCCAGGCGGGCCAGGATCTCCTCCCAGTTTCCCTCATAAGTAAACTCCAGAACCCTTCCACCTGTAGGGGTGGTAGCTAAAACCTTGGCCGCTAGTTCACCTTGGCCGAAAACTAGTTCCGTCCCCACCGGTACCCGTCGCCCCGGCCGCACCAGGGTCTCCCAGCAATCTCCCCCCAGGCGGTTAAGGAGCAGGACCTCCACCCGGCCTCCTGTCCCCGCCTTCCTCCCCCACAGGCGGGCTGGCATCACCCGGGTGTCGTTAAGCACCAAGATATCCCCGGGATTAAGGTACAAGGGTAGATCGTAAAAATACCGGTGCTCAAGCCTTCCATTCCGGCGGTGCAGCACTAGGAGCCGCGAGGCGTCCCGCGGCTCCACCGGTTGCTGGGCTATTAACTCTGGCGGTAAATAATAATCGAATTCTTCAACGCGCATAGTAGCTCCCTGTATAAGGTGCAATAATTAATTTTCCATCACGGCGGTCTTGGTTATAATAGTGTTCAATTATATCCCGGTAACTATACCCCTTCTCCGCCATACCTCGGGCCCCCCACTGGCTTAAGCCCAGACCGTGGCCGTTCCCTCGTCCCTGAACTATCACCTGCCGGAACATCTTGGGTACCGTCCGGCGGTCTTCCCGTCCGGCTACCAGGTATTCTCCTGCAGTACCGTTTAAAGCAGTTGGGGAGAGAGTGGCGCCCAGGGCCACCAGGTCTCCGCCGTAATTTACTTCCCGTTTGTTCCCCTGGCCGTCCAGTAGCACTACAGTAGAGTCCATTTGCATGGTAAATAAAGTACTACGCAAACCCAGGACGGAGCGGATGCCATCACGGAAAGCCGACGTTTTACCTTTAGTACCTATGATATCCAGCCGCGTTACTCGGCCCGATACTGTGGGGCCGCTCCCGTCCCGCCGATCGCGGGAAATCGCTAGATCTATCACTTCTCCCAGGTCCGCCCTCTGGCCGATGCGCTCCAACCAGGCCTTTATCAGGTTCTGAACCTCTTCCCTGGAGAGAGTCTTGTTCCACACATAGGTGTCGGCCGCCCATCCACCCCACTTTAAAGCATACTCATCCTCCGGAGAAGGGACCCCCCTGATATAAGGCAAGGCCGCCGACCACACATTTTCGCTGTCTTCCGTATAACCTCCGGCATTGGAGTGGAAATAGGCCTCTATTAATTTGCCTTGGTAGTAAATAACCTGACCTTTGGTGGCATCTACCGCTTGCTTTACTTTATCAGCGCCCGGAACCACTTCGGCCTCGTATCCCGCGTAAACCTGGGTGTAAGTATCATCGGTAACATCATACAGGGCTTCGGGCCTTATCCTGTTTAAGGCATAGGTGCGAGAAACTACCGCCTGGGTCTTAAGGGCCTCCAGACCAGCGCTACTACCCATCTCCGGACCTACTACCCCATAGAGGTACTGCTCCACGTCCAGGGTATTGACGGCTGCCAAGCCTGTTCCTTCATAAACGATCTTAAGGCTTCCCCGGTAACGCCGACCCTGGTACTTGAAAAGATTAAAGGCTTTTTCATCCAGGGGTTTAAGCTCCACTATCCCGGTACTTACCTGGGGCAGAACCTGGCCTTGCTTAAAAAGCTTTAATTGCCCTTCCTCTAGCTTCACTTCCCAGGCCTCTCCTATCCTGGGCTGGGCCAGCTCCTTCCCCTGTCCGTCCAGCAGCCGGTAGGCGCCCTGGACCACTTCCAAGTTTATCTGGCTAAGCCCGTTATCCAGGAGCACCCGGATAGAAGGGGATACCGGCGTACCTGCCCCGGCTCCGCGAGGCAATATAATGAGAAAAACCAGTATGGCCACCAGTCTCCCATACTTTAAAGCTCTTTTGCCCAATATAATCTTCCTCCGTTTCCCCTCTAAAAGGCCTCTTTTTTAAGTTCTATCTCTTGCCCTTGATATCCTTTTTCTCATCAAGCCCTCTTTCAAGCTCGCTTTCCTTTTCTCTTTCTCTACTCTCGGGTCTCCTTGTATCTTCTCTTGTATCCGTTATCCTATTATTTTCTTTTTCTATCATCTCCTCGGGTACACCTTTATTCTTCTTCACTTCGGGGGCTACTGCATTTTCTTGTTGTTCCGTGTGTATTCCTTTGGGAAGCTCCCCAGGCGGTCCCTCCGCGGGCTTGATACCCTTCCCAGCACCCTTTGTTTCCTGCGGAGGAGTAATCACCGAATTACCCGGTTTGTCAGACATCCCGGATTCCTCACGTTTAGGTGTAAAATATTCTGGTTTTGGCCTGGGAGAGCCTGGTATATCTTGTGTAAGGGGTGGGGTCAACGCCTTCTCCAGCAATGGCTTTAACTGCTTTTCCTTCTCTTCCAGATTTTTATCCGTGGTCAGCGATTGTAGAACCTTTCGCCAGTCTCCCCCGGCTCTACGAAGTACCTCTGCTATCCTCTCCTGTTTCAAGCTCTCGCCGCTAATAGGAACTCCTGCAGCCAGGGCTTCCAATAAAACAGCATATTTACCAGGGGAGAGCCCCGCTTTAAAAGCATGTTCTCGTAAAACAGGTTGAAGGGTAAGGGTTTTCACCATAGGGATAATCTTGTCCTCCTGCAGGATCTTCTCTGCTGCAGTAGCCAGCCGGGCCCCCAGCTGATCCCCGGCCAGGAACTTTTCTTCTGTTTCCACCGCCGGAACCACCGTAAGTAAAAGAATCCCTTCCTGCCCCGACCGGTAATAACCCTGCTTAACGGCTTCCCTGGCCAGGGCGCCTATAGCTGCCTTAGCCGCCTGTCCTTCTAAATTGAGGCCGGCCAACATTGCTGCTCCCTCGTTGTTTAAAGCCCTAGCTTCTATCACCCTTTCCCGGTCATTGACCGTCAATTCTACACTGGGATTGATATCTACGCTGATATAGAAGGCAGGCTCCTGTGTTCCCCGAAGAAAAGCCCTTGCCCAGGGCATACCAAGTACCAGTAACATAATTGCTGCCACCATAGCAGCTATTTTCCGCCAGCCAAGAGCGGAAGATACCACAGGAGCTAACATTATTTCTTCCCCTACGCTGGGCAAGGGGCCTGCCGGGCGCAACTGGCGAAATTCTCCCTCCGGAGTAAGAACAATTACCTTTCCACCAACGATCTCCAGTACCACGCCCCGTTTAGCGCCGGCCATGGCGCTCACCTCTGTTCTCACTTATGTATTCCTGCAAATATTCGTAGTCTCCCATCATCATTACGGCTGCAGCAATTATATATTTGCGGTGGCGTTCCAGAGTCTTCCGGCTGGTCTCTAACTCTTGTTCTAGAGCTTTCAGGGGAAGCTCCCGTTTTTCTTTTAAATACTGCCGAAACAAAGGATTGCTTGCTATTGCCCTGGCACAAGCCAAAGCCCGTTCCCTGGCATCCCGGTGGCGAGGACTAGCCCGTACGAGATCGGCAAAGGTAATACCATAGCTGGCCAGCTCTTCCCGATAACGGGCAATCTCCTGGCGCCGGTCTTCCAGTTCCGCCGCCATCTCGTCCTCCTCATGGCCCGGAGAACTTTCCAGGGCTGAAAAGGGTAAGCTTTGCCGGTGGCGCTCTTCCCGCCGGAAATGATCGATGAGCCTCCTGCGAATAACTGTTTCGGCCAGGGTTAAAAAAGAAATGCCCTTATCGGGATTATAATTATCAATAGCTTCGTTGAAGGCCATAAGCCCAATGCTGGCTTCGTCATCCTCGCCCAGGCGCACAAAGCGGCCGCTCATCCGCGAGGCAATTTTCAGGATAAAAGGAGTAAATTGGCGGATAAGCTCTTCCCGGGCAAGCTTGTTCCCCTCACGAGCTAAAGAAAGAAGCTGGTTGGGATCTGCTTCCGGCTGCAACCAGCCTCACCTCTCCCTGTAAAATAAATTCGCACTTTCTATCTCTTTTATGGGCTACCAAAAATTTAGCGGCGGAAGAAGAGGTTTAAGACCAGCGTTAAAATCAGGCTTAAAATAAGGGAAGTGACCAGGGGAAAATAAAAGGTAAAATTGCCCTTTTGGATATAGATATCACCTGGCAAACGCCCCAAGGAAGTAAGCTTTCCTATGCCTAAGAGCAGTAAACCCATGAAAGCCAAAAACAGGCCCAGGCCTATCAACATCTTCCCCAGAAAGCCGAGATCTCCCATCAACTAGTTCACCTTCCCTCTACATAAGATCCGGCCGACCCTAAAGCAAAGTAAGCTGGGTCACTTTCTCCCCTTTATATTTTAACCCCAGATGCCGGTAAGCCAGCTCAGTCGCGAGCCGCCCGCGAGGTGTACGCTGGAGATAGCCCTTTTGGAGCAAATAAGGTTCATATACATCCTCCAAGGTTTCAGGGTCTTCACTTAAACTGGCAGCCAGGGTTTCTAAACCTACCGGACCACCCCCGAATTTTTCGATTATGGTTCGAAGTAACCGGCGATCCAGATTATCGAGGCCCTGCTCGTCCACCTCCAAGAGCTTAAGGGCTTCCCTGGCCACCTCCAGGGTAATTACTCCTGCCGCTTTCACCTGGGCATAGTCGCGCACCCTTTTTAAAAGGCGGTTAGCAACGCGGGGTGTCCCCCGGGCACGGCAGGCAATTTCCCAGGCACCTTGAGGCTCTATCTGTACCCGCAGAATAGCTGCCGACCGCTGCACAATGGCTGCCAGTTCCTCTTCCCGGTAAAACTCCAGCCTGGCAATAATGCCGAAACGCTCCCGCAAGGGAGAAGTGAGCAAACCCGTTCTGGTGGTGGCTCCCACCAAGGTAAAGCGGGGTAAAGCTAAGCGCAAGGAGCGAGCGCTGGGGCCCTTGCCCAAAACTATATCCAGGCCGAAATCTTCCATGGCGGGATACAAAATCTCTTCTACACTGCGGGGCAAGCGGTGTATCTCGTCAATAAAGAGCACATCCCGCGGTTGCAAGTTGGTAAGGATAGCCGCCAGATCCCCGGGACGCTCAATGGCCGGCCCCGAGGTTATACGCAGTTGAACCCCCAGTTCCCGCGCAATAATCCCGGCTAAGGTGGTCTTGCCCAAGCCCGGAGGGCCGCATAAAAGTACGTGGTCCAGGGCTTCTCCCCGCGCCTTGGCTGCGGCAATAAAGATGCTCAAGGTCTCCTTTACTTGGTCCTGGCCGATATATTCGGCTAGAGACTGCGGCCGTAAACTTGCTTCCATCTCTTGTTCGTCTGTATGTAGAGTTGAGGCCACCAGGCGTTCCATAAAATTGATGGCTCCTCCCTAAAATACTTTGCCCGAGCCCAAACGCTTCAGGACCGCCCGCAAAAGCTCACCGCTGCTAACCCCCGGGCCCAATTCCTCACGGGCCTCCTTAAGCGGCTCTTTAACCTCAGCTAAATTATATCCCAGACCTACCAGAGCCGCCAAAACCTCATCCTCTTGAGGTCCCGTGCCCAGGGACGCTCCGTTAACTTGCAACCCCGATTTTATTAGCCTGTCCTTTAGTTCCAGCACCAGACGCTTGGCTTTTTTGGGGCCCACTCCTGGTAGGGCAGTAAGAAAACCATTATCTTCTTCAATAATGGCCTGAGCCAACCGGTCCGGAGGTGCGGCAGCCAGTACGGCCTGAGCCCCCTTCGGCCCCATTCCAGTTACACCTAATAAAATCTGGAACATCTTCAGTTCTTCGTAAGTTTTAAACCCATAAAGCTCTAGCGCATCTTCCTTGACCGCCAAATGGGTATATACGGTTACTTCGCTGCCCACAGGGGGCCAATGGGCACCGGGCAGGGTACGAACGAAAAACCCCACACCATTTACCACCAGTAAAATTCCTTCCGGTCCCACCTGTCTCAATTCCCCGCATAAGAAGGCTATCAAAAGCCGCCCACTCCTTCAACCTTTTTCCTGAAATTATGGCAACTGGCATGACAGACAGCGACGGCCAAGGCATCGGCTGCATCATCGGGAGCGGGTAATTGGGGTAAGTTTAAGAGAACCTTTACCATACGTTGCATTTGAGCCTTGGAAGCCCTGCCGTAGCCGGTTATAGCCTGTTTAACTTGTAAAGGAGTATATTCGGCCACGGGAAGTTCAGCATGGGCCGCAGCCAGTAAAACTACACCCCTGGCCTGTCCTACCGCCAAAGCTGTGCGCGTATTCTTATTAAAAAACACCTCTTCCACAGCCATACAGCAGGGTTTTTGTTGCAAGATTAAGGACATAACCTGTTCATAAAGGGAAGCTAGCCGTACAGGTAAAGAGTCCGCAGTCGAAGTGCGCACACAACCATATTCACTTACCCTTAGGCCTTCCTTCCCTACTTCTATTATGCCGTAGCCGGTGGTAGCCGTCCCTGGATCAATTCCCAAAATACGCATGTCCCGTCTCCTTTACTTACATACAAGAACATACTGAAGTGGTAATTCGCCAATGCGTAGACCAGTTCCTTCTTCCTTCCTTACAAATCCTTAGGATTTTACAGTGAGGGCCCAGTCTTTTTCTAAATATTGCAACTACGGATGTACTATATTGTACTTGAGCGGTAGATGGTATATAATTATTGTTAGAAAGTTAACAATAGCTTGTCTTAGTCCCCAATTTTTTGAACGAAGGGGAACAGGCATGAACTCTAGGCTGCGAGTCCTGCTGGTAGATGACCATACTTTGATCCGCAAGGGTATAAGTATGCTTATGGGCCAGTGGGAAGGTTTTGAAGTAGTGGGTGAGGCAAGGAATGGGGAAGAAGCCATAGAGCTAGCCCTTAGGCTTCGTCCGGATATCATCCTTATGGACATATATATGCCCCACTTAAATGGTCTGGAAGCGACCCGCCGTATCAAAGCCCTATTGCCTGAAATAAAAGTAGTAATACTCACAATAGCCGATGACGATGAAACTATAGAAGCAGCTTTTGCTGCCGGTGCTGAAGGATATCTGCTAAAAACGGTAGAACCCCAACAGCTATTTTATCTTCTCCTCGACGTGGCCCGCGGCGAAGTTCCTTTAGCCTCAGCTTTAACTAAAAAAATCCTGCCGAAACTTAATTCTATTCCCAAAGACCATCTGTTAAGCGCCAGAGAAAAGGAAGTATTAGAGCTGGTTGCCCGGGGCTTTACCAACCGGGAAATTGCCGAAAGGCTTTACATAAGCGAAAATACGGTAAAGAATCACCTGCGCAATATACTGGAAAAATTGCAGACAAAAAATCGTCTCCAGGCAGTCCATTATGCTCTCCAACACGGCCTGGTCAAGTTAAAGGAATAGCCCAAAATAACTATCCCAATTAGTCCTTTCGGGTCTGCGCAGGCGCCTAAATAAAGATTACGTTAAAAATTAAAAAGATAATTTTTGGAGGGGAGGAGTGAAAAAGAAAGTACTAGCTGATACTTTCACACTCCAAAAGGACAGATAGAAAGTAAAAGAATGGGAGTAACAATAAGTTGAAAGGGGTCATGACAGGGTCTTTGTGAAGGTAATATTAAGTATTTATTCGTTTGGAGGTGTAAATTATGTCTGTAGCATATACCAGGCCAATAGAATTAGGGTTGCCTCTTCTTTATTACGTCCCTAAAACAAAATTAAACGCCTTTGTGCAAGAGTTGCAGAAGCGCTACGATGTCTTCGGCCCGGTAGCCAAGGGGAAGGAATTCATTTTTGCACCCATTACTAAAGCAGAAAATCTGGCTCTCCATTATCGGACCACTTTGTTGCCACCCAAAAAACTACTTCATATGCCCTTTGAAGTCCTCTTCGCCTTCCATGAACATCAAATAGTAGAAACTCCAGTTCCGGGAAGGCCTCAAATAATTTTTGGCATTCACCCCTGCGATGTCCACGCTATTTTGATTTTAGATAAGGCATATACAGCCGAGTATCCCGATCCCTATTATATAGCTAAACGCAAGAATACCGTGCTGGTAGCGCTGAACTGTTCAGAACCCGGGGAAAACTGTTTTTGCCTATCTTTAGGCACCGGACCAGCCTTGAAAGAGGGTTATGATCTCCTGCTTACCGATTTAGGTCAGGGCTATCTGTTAGAGGCAGGCAGCCCCCAGGGCAAGAAATTAGTCCTGGATCTGGACTTGACTCCCGCCCCCCGGGTAGCCACGGTAGAAAAGCAAAAGGTAATAGATACTGCCCGGCGCAAGTTTCAAAAGAAGCTCCACACCCAGGGCCTCCACGAGCTTTTAGAAGAAAACTTCCGCCACCCCCTTTGGGAGGAGCTTATGCATCAGTGCCTGGCCTGCGGTTCCTGCACTATGGTCTGCCCCACCTGCTTCTGCTATAACGTGGTAGACAAAATCGATCTGAACCTGAAGAGCGGCAAGCGCCAGCGGGAATGGGACTCCTGCATGCTGCTGGAATACGCCCAGGTAGCCCTCGGCCATAATTTCCGCAAGGACAGGGATGCCCGCGTCAAACAGAGGATCTATCATAAACTGGTTTACTATGAACCCCAGTTTGGCACCCTGGGCTGTGTCGGCTGCGGCCGGTGCATCAGAACCTGCGTCAAGAAAATTGACATTACCGATATTATCAGCCGCCTGAGGGGGGAATAAGGGGTGTTCAATCCTTTTAAGCCCGAACGGGCAGTAATTAAAGAGATTGTACGGGAAACCCACGATACCACTACTTATACCTTTAATTTCGTAGATGAGGATGTGCGCCGCGAATTTCGCTTTCGTCCGGGACAATTTAATATGCTCACCATCTTTGGCATCGGCGAAGCGCCCATTTCCATCAGCTCCAACCCGGCCAATACCGAAACCTTCCAGCATACCATACGCCACGTGGGCAATGTAACCAATGCCTTGGCCAAAATGCAGCCGGGCGACGTGGTAGGTGTTCGCGGCCCCTACGGGACAGGCTGGCCTCTGGATGTATTGCCTATTAAGAATCTTTTAATAGTGAGTGGCGGTATCGGTCTGGCTCCTTTACGGCCGGTTATTCACGAAATATGCCATCGCCGAAAAGATTTTGGACAAGTGGAAATTCTCTATGGTGCCCGTACGCCTGGCGATCTCCTCTATAGGGCTGAATATAACCTCTGGCGCCATATGGACATTAACCTTCGCCTGACAGTAGACAGTGTGCCCGATGGTTCGAAGTGGCAGGAGCATGTAGGAGTGGTGACAGAACTTTTCCCGTATATGTCTTCCCGCCCTGAAGATACTATCGTCTTCACTTGCGGGCCAGAAATAATGATGTCTTTTGTGGTTAAAGGGTTGCTGGCTCGCGGTTTCCGCCCGGAGCAAATTTATGTCTCCTTGGAGCGGCGCATGAACTGCGGTGTTAAAAAGTGCGGCAAGTGCCAGATCGGTCCTAAGTTTGTTTGCCGGGATGGTCCGGTCTTCGCCTATGCCGAGCTGTTAAGTCTACCAGAAGAAGTTTTAGGAGGTGCAGCCCGGTGAGCAAGCCCCGTATAGCTGTCTATAAAATGAGCTCCTGTGCCGGTTGCCAGTTGGAAATCCTCAACCTGGAACCCATACTTCTCGACCTCCTGGGGGCTGTAGAAATAAGTTATTTCGTCATGGCGCGCCGCGAAAATCAGTCTGGCCCCTATGATATCGGCCTGGTAGAGGGCGCCATTACCTGCGGAGAAGAAATTGAGCGACTGAAAAAAGCCAGGCAAGACTGTAAATACCTTGTGGCTTTAGGGTCCTGCGCGTGTTATGGAGGTCTACCGTCCATCAAAAATTGGCATCCTCAGCGCGTCATTGAAAGCCGAGTTTACGACGACTTAAGCGCCATCCATTCTACTACTGCCTATGGCATTGACTACTATGTACCAGTAGATGCTTATCTCAAAGGCTGCCCGGTGAGCCGGGAAGAACTCCTGGAATTTATCAAAGGTGCCCTACTGGGGATCAAACCCTATTTGCGGCCCCATAGCGTATGTGTAGAATGCAAGCTCCACGAAAATATCTGCCTTTTTGTTACCGAAGGAAAAGTTTGCCTGGGGCCAGTCACCTCAGCCGGCTGCGGAGCCCTCTGCCCTTCCCGCAGCAAACCCTGCGAGGGCTGTCGCGGTCCGGCCAACGATGCCAACACCGTGTCCCTGGCCCAGACCATGGCCGAATACGGCCTGCACCACAGCGACATCCTCCGGCATTTCCGGAAGTTTGCCGGTATGACGCCAGAATTTAGCAAAGGGGCGGAGGCTGTATGAGCGAATTAGCTATCAAGGTGGATTACCTGGCCCGGGTTGAAGGTGAAGGGGCTATAAAAGTTAAAGCCAAGGACGGTAATATACTTGAGCTGGAACTTAAAATTTTTGAGCCTCCGCGTTTCTTCCAGGGTTTCCTGGTCGGGCGCAAATTTGACGAAGTTCCAGAAATAGTCTCGCGCATCTGCGGCATCTGTCCGGCGTCTCATCAGATAACGGCTATTCAAGCCCTGGAAGACGCCTTAGGTATTGAGCCCAGCCAGCAGACTAAAGATCTGCGCCTGCTTTTAGCTCTAAGCCAATATATCCAGAGCCATACTTTGCATATCTACTTCCTGGCTTTGCCCGATTTTTTGGGTTATGAGAGCGCCATTGCCATGGCCAAAGACCATCTGCCGGCAGTACAGAGGGCTTTAAAACTCAAGCGCCTGGGCAATGACTTGACCGCCCTGGTAGGCGGCAGGGAAGTCCATCCCGTTACTCCCACCATCGGGGGCTTCACTTCTGTCCCCACTCGTCAAGAACTGCAGGCCATGGGTGAAAGATTAAATGAGGCTCGCGAGGATGCCCTGGCCACCATAGACCTGGTGAATTCGCTAACCATCCCTGCCTTTGAGCGCGAATGTGAACATTTGGCTTTATCTGAAGAAAATGCCTATGCCATCAACAGCGGCCGGCTAATTTCTACCAAAGGCCTGGATATTTCGGCTTGGCAGTACCGCAACCATATCAAGGAGCGGCACATCCCCCACTCCAATGCTCTCCATTCTTATGTCGAAGGGAGAGGAAGCTTCCTCGTGGGGCCCTTGGCCAGAGTTAATTTAAATCTGGATAAACTTTCTCCTGCAGCGCGCCAGGCCGCCCAAGCCACCGGCATTTTCCCCACCTTTAATCCCTTTTACAGTATAGTGGCTCGGGCTATAGAGCTACTGCATAGCATCGATACCTGCCTGGAAATAATCGGCCGCCTGGATCCTCAGCCGGAGGAAGTGCCCTACTCCGTCCAGGCGGGTCAGGGGTTCGCCCTAACTGAGGCCCCGCGGGGCACCCTCTACCACAGCTACCGGATTAACGATCAGGGCCTGGTGGAGGAAGCAGATATTGTTACCCCCACTGCTCACAATGTCGCCAACATGGAAGAAGACCTGCGGGCCTTCGTGCCAGGTGTGCTGGATCTGCCGTTAGAAGAGGCTACTTTAAAGTGCGAAATGGTCATTCGTAACTATGACCCCTGTATCTCCTGCTCTGTCCATTTCTTGCGGCTGGAGATCGAGAGGGAATAAACCATGGCCAAAGTAGTTATTGGCTGCGGTAACCCCTTAGCCGGCGATGACGGAATAGGTTTAAAGGTAATTGAAGAATTGTTGCGCCGGGGACTCCCGCCGGAAGTTAAGGCCATTCCGGCCGGTCTCCCCGGCCTGACTATCCTGGGGCTTCTAAGAGGAGCCCAACAGGCTATAATCGTCGATGCTGTAGATGCCGGTCAGGAGCCGGGCACCATAATATGCTGTCAAGAAAAGGATCTGGCTAAGCTTCCCTTTCGCAGTCTCTCCCTTCATAGTGTGGGCATTGCTGAAGCCTTAGCTTTGGGTCGTTTAGTAGAACCGGCTACTTTCCCGCCCCGGCTCACCTTTGTGGCCATACAAATCGGGGAGATAAAACTCGGTCAAAGGGCCTTAAGCCCGCTGGTAGCTGCCGCCCTACCCTTAGCCGTGGACACCGTATACCAGCTTCTAGAAGGTGAACCCCATGCATGAATTGGCCCTGGCGGAAGCAGCTGTGAACCTGGTAGCCCAGGACGCGGCCAGGAGAGGCATTAGAAAGGTTACGGAGGTAAAACTCTTAATAGGCGAATGGACAGCCGTCTTACCCGAAGCCTTCCGGCTGGCCTTTGACTGCGCCACTCAGGGCACCCTACTGGAAGGAGCAAGGCTAGATATCGAGACCGCGCCTGCTCGAGCTTTGTGTTCAAATTGCGGCATAGAGTTCCGCCCTGAGGAATGGTTTTTGCTCTGCCCCCGGTGCCAATCCCCTGACGCCCAGCTTCTATCAGGCCGGGAAATGGAAGTGGTTTCCTACGGAGGTGAAATATAAATGGCGGAGTTTAAAGTTATCCTGGCCCAAGATCTGCGCCAGGCCACCCGTGAACAAGCTGCAGAAAATAGGGCCCGATTGGCTGCTAACGGTATAACCGCCATCAATCTAATAAGCAGCCCCGGTGCAGGCAAAACCAGCATACTAGAAGTTACCGTTGCTTGTTTAGCTAAAGATATAAAAATCGGGGTTATTGAAGGCGATATAGCCACCAGCCGCGATGCTGCTCGCCTAGCTAAGTGGAAAGTACCGGTGGTACAGATAAATACAGCCGGCGCCTGCCACCTGGATGCGGCCTTGATTGCTGCCGCTTTACCCGAACTCCCTTTACAGGAACTGGACCTGCTCTTCATCGAAAACGTGGGCAACCTGGTCTGCCCGGCGGAGTTTGATCTGGGCGAAGACCTTAAAGTTTGTATTTTAAGCGTCTCCGAAGGAAGCGATAAACCTTTAAAATATCCCCTTATTTTTAAGGAGGCCCGGGCTCTTCTTTTAAACAAAATCGATCTTTTGCCCTATACCGACTTTGATATGGAAGCTTTCCGGCAAGATATTAAAAAACTTAATCCTAACCTGACCGTCCTGCCCGTCTCAGCTCGCACCCAAGAAGGCTTTGAGGACTGGTGTTCATGGCTGAAACAGCTGGTGACTTCCAAAAAGAAAGCGTCCGCCCTGTGCGGCGCTACCGCTTAATCTTGCGAGGAATAGTCCAGGGTGTAGGCTTTCGACCTTTTGTATATCGCCTGGCCCAAAGTTGGGGCATCCGGGGTGTAGTATATAATGCCAGCGCGGGAGTCTGTATTGAGGCCGAAGGGGAAGAAGGCCAGGTGCAGGGTTTTATCCGGGAAATTTTAACCCGGCCTCCCCGCCTGGCCAAAATTGCCGGCTGGCAACAAGAAGAATTAACTCCTTGCGGCTTTCAAACCTTTACCATTGAGGCTAGCGTAGTCGGAACAGATCAGCAGGTAATAGCTTCCCCGGACGTAGCTTTATGCGGTGAGTGTCAGAGGGAGGTGCTGGACCCGGCCGACCGGCATTACCGTTACCCCTTTACCAACTGTACTTCCTGCGGCCCCCGTTTCACCATAATCTATAGCCTTCCCTACGACCGCAGCCGCACGGCTATGGCTCCTTTTGCCCTTTGCCCGGATTGTGCCGCTGAATATGCCGATCCCGGCAACCGGCGTTTCCATGCCCAACCAGTGGCCTGCCCGGCCTGTGGGCCGCGGGTGATACTTTTAGACCATAAAGGGCAAAGGGTGCCCGGCGACTGGGCAGAACGGGCAGGGGAGTTCCTCAGGCAAGGCTGTATCCTGGCCATTAAAGGCCTGGGAGGGTTCCATTTAGCCTGCGACGCTACCAATAATTCTGCCGTAGGTTCTTTACGCCAGCGCAAGGGCCGTCAGGGAAAACCCTTCGCCGTTATGGCCAGGGACCTGGAAATTGTAAAGAAATATTGTTATATTAGCGAAGCCGAAGCCGCACTTCTCTCTTCCCCGGCAGCTCCTATCGTCCTCCTCGGCCTGCGCCCGGGAACTGATCTTTCCCCTCTGGTGGCACCGGGTTTAAGTACCCTGGGTGTAATGTTGCCCTATACTCCCCTGCACCTTCTGCTCCTAAAAGCCGGACCGCCCCTTCTGGTAATGACCAGCGCCAATCCCAGCGATCTACCCCTGGTTAAAGAAAACGAAAAAGCCTTACAGGAGCTTGCCGGAATAGCTGATTATTTTATCTGCCATAACAGGGAAATAGTAAACCGCTGTGACGATTCCGTGATAGCCTTGCGGCTCGGGTATACCCATTTTTACCGGCGCTCCCGCGGTTATGTACCCCAGGCCATTCCAGTGAGCTTGCCTACGGGCCCGGATGTCCTGGGAGTGGGGGGTGACCTGAAAAATACTTTCTGTCTGCTTAAAGGGGAAGAGGCTTTCTTAAGCCAGCATATTGGAGACCTGGCTGCGCTAGAAACACGGGAGGCCTGGCGTGAAGCCCTGGAGCGTTTACAACTTTTGACCGGGGCCAATCCCCAAATAGTGGCTTGCGATCTGCACCCCGGGTATTATTCCACCCGGTTGGCCCAAGGATTAAGTTCCCAACTCGTCCACGTCCAGCACCACCACGCCCACCTGGCCAGCTGCCTGGCCGAAAACGGTGCTACCGGGCCGGTTTTGGGGGTAATCTGCGATGGCACCGGTTATGGGTTGGATGGAGCCGTCTGGGGGGGCGAGATAATAAAAGGTTCGTACGATGATTTTCAGAGGATCCTCCACCTGCGTTACCTACCCCTGCCGGCCGGCGATCAGGGCGTCCGCCATCCCTGGTATATGGCCGTAAGCTATCTTTATCATTGCCTGGGGCCGGAAGAAGGAGAAGCCGCTGCCCGTGAGCTATTCGGCCAGCAGGGGCTACGTTTAGAGGTTGTCCTGCAGATGTTGCGCCGCAAATTTAACCTTACACCCACTTCCAGTATGGGCCGCCTTTGCGATGCCGTGGCTGCCCTCTGCGGTATTTGCCTGGAAAATACTTATGACGGCCAGGCGGCTTGTGAACTGGAGGAAGCCGCGCTGGCTTGCGGTGAGCTGGAGAGACTTCAACCCTATCCCTTTATTTTGACTGATGAAGAAATGGATCCAGCCCCTATGATAAAATCAATATGGGAAGAACTAAAGCGCGGTACACCCAGCGCTGTTATAGCCGCCCGTTTCCATCGTACTTTGGGAGAAATGATCCTCCAGGCCGTGGAAAGAGCCTCGGAAATTACCGGCTTGCGCCTGGTAGCTCTAAGCGGCGGCGTATGGCATAATAGACTACTACTGGAAGCAGTAAATCAGGGTCTTAAAAGCAGAGGATTTATTGTCTATATTCACCGTCTCGTGCCTCCCAATGACGGCGGCCTGGCCCTGGGCCAAGCTGCTGTAGCCCGAGCCACTTGGAGAAAGGGGATTTGAGGAATGTGTTTAGGGATACCGGCCCGGATCATCACTATTGAACCTGATGGACTACAAGCCACAGTGGAAAGCTGGGGAATAAGGGCTCAGGTGAGCCTGGCCCTGGTCGAGGATTGCCGGCCTGGTACTTATGTCCTGGTACATGCCGGCCATGCCATCAGTATAATTGATGAAAAGGAAGCTGAGGCTCGACTAACTCTATGGCAGAACATGGCAAGCGGCGAACGCACAGGAGTTGACTAAAAATTGGATATATGGAGCATGTATCGTCAAAAGGAGCTGGCAGCCCGACTCTTGTCTAAGGTTAAGTCCCTATCCCAAGAGATAGCTGATAAATTGGGCCGCCGTCCGGTAGTGATGGAAGTCTGCGGTACCCATACGGTAGCCCTGGGCCGTACAGGCCTGCGCAGCCTTTTAGCCAATTATTTAGATCTAAGGAGCGGGCCGGGCTGCCCTATCTGTGTAACTGCCCCGGAAGACATTGATTACATGCTGTTCCTGGCCCGCCAACCGGGAGTTGTCATAGCCACCTTCGGCGACATGTTACGGGTACCTGGCAGCAGGGGTTCGCTGGAAAAGGCCAGAACAGAAGGCTGCCAGGTCCAGGTGTGTTACAGCCCCAGGGAAGCCCTGGACCTAGCTCGTTCAAACCCGGAAAAAGAAGTGGTTTTCTTAGCCATAGGCTTTGAAACTACAGCTCCGGCAGTAGGATTAACTGTTAAGGAAGCTTTCGCCCTCGGACTGAGAAATTTTACCATCTTTAACGCTCATAAATTGGTACCGCCTGCCCTGGCCGCCCTAGCTGGTGATCCCGAGTTAAAGCTGGACGGGCTTCTCCTGCCCGGTCATGTTAGCGCCATCCTGGGACGCCGCGCTTACGCTTTTCTGGCAGAAAAATATAATTTACCGGCAGCCATTGCCGGCTTCGAAGCCATAGACATCCTTGGCGCCCTGCTGGAACTGCTGGTCCAGATTAAAAAAGGGGAAGGGCAGGTTATCAATGCTTATCCCCGGGTGGTTACAGAAACTGGTAATTACAAAGCCCAAGAAATTTTAAAAGAAGTGTTCGTGCCGCGAACGGCCAATTGGCGCGGGCTGGGCCTTATTCCAGAAAGTGGCCTCCAATTAAAGGCCCCTTATCTCGAATTCGACGCCACCCGGCGCTGGCCCCTGGAATTAAAGCCCGTCCCGCCACCGCCCGGCTGTCGCTGTGATAGCATCCTTAAAGGGCGTTTCCTGCCCCCGGAGTGTCCCCTCTTTGCTCGCCAGTGTACTCCTCTAGAGCCGGTGGGTCCCTGTATGGTTTCTTCCGAAGGCTCCTGCGCCGCCTATTACCGTTATTCGAGGAATAAGGATGGAGGATAAGACAGGTATGGAAAAATACAATAGTTTAAAAGGTGTTATCACTTTAGCCCACGGCGATGGAGGTGAATTAACGCATGACCTGATTACCCGATTGTTTTTGAAATACTTTGACCACGAAGCCTTGCAACCTTTAAACGATGCCGCCCTTCTCCCCGTTATTCCCGGGCGTCTGGCTCTAACGACCGATTCCTTTGTGGTCAAGCCCCTCTTTTTCCCCGGGGGAAATATCGGATCTTTAGCCGTCAACGGTACTGTCAATGACCTGGCTGTAAGCGGCGCCAGGCCTCTTTATTTGACCTTGGCCCTGATTTTAGAGGAGGGTTTACCCCTGCCAACCCTGGAAGAGGTCCTGGCTGCCGTGGCCAGAGCAGCTAGGGAAGCAGGTGTAGGTATTGTAGCCGGAGACACCAAGGTAGTGGAGCGGGGGCATGGCGACCAGATCTACATCAATACTACGGGTTTGGGGGTGATAGCGGATAACCTTGACCTGGGGGTCCACCGCATCCGGCCGGGAGATGTTTTTATGGTGAGCGGCTCGGTAGGAGAGCATGGCCTAGCTGTTCTCTCCGCCAGGGAAAATTTTGGCTTGACTGGTCTGCAGAGTGATTGTGCCGCTCTGCATACTTTAATTCTACCTTTACTGGAAGCTTTCCCTAAAGAAATTAAATGGCTCCGCGATCCCACCCGGGGCGGGCTGGCCACTGCCGCCAAGGAACTGGCTCTCAGCGCTAAAATGGACGTAGTCCTGGAGGAGGAAGCCATTCCTGTGAGTGATAGCGTGCGCGGGGGTGCCGAAATCCTCGGCCTGGATTACCTCTACCTGGCCAACGAAGGCAAGTTCTGCGCTGTGGTTGATCGAACTGCTGCCGGTGAAGTCCTGGCCTTCCTCCAGAGCCACCCCTTAGGCCGACAAGCAGCCGTCATCGGAGAGATAAGGGAGGGAACAGGCCGCGCAATCTTGCGGACTTCCTTAGGCGCTACGCGCGAACTCTATCTTTTAAGCGGCCTCCAGCTACCGCGCATCTGCTGAATAATATTCATCCAGATTGTCCAGGGCTTGCAATAATTCCTCCTCAGACTGGAACTCGGCCTGGCCCTGGCGTATTCGCTCCTGCCACTGGGGAGGTAATTCAGTAAACTTTAATTCCAGCACACGTTCCAGCCTGCCGGAACTTCCCGCGGGGCCCTGGTAAACAGCCACCCGGCCTTCGAACTCGGCCAGATGACGCTTGGAGGCATCGGCCGGGCAGAGGCCTTCTATCTCCTGGGATATAACGAGACGGCCTGATTTTTCTTGCCGTATAACCCAACCGTCTTTAGAAGGAAAAATAACTTCCAGTTCCTTTTTGCCTGCCCACCGCCATTCCACACCAGGGGGTAAAGGTATCTCTTCCCGGTGCGCGCAGTCGCGATAAACCTTTTCTATCCGCGGCTTGGGACGCAGGAACTGCGGTAGGGCCCAACCCGGTATCTCCCAAGAAGTCACAGGGGAAAACTTACCCTTCAGTCCCTCCCCTTTAGGCCAGAAAATGAAAGGAGTGCTTACAATGGCCAGGGCTAAAATCGCCAATAAGAAACGCCGGTAGCTAGATTTCATAAGTAAACCTCCTTTAGTTTACCATAATCTAGCATTACCGGCGTGACAGTATTTTATACTAAGCTGATTGCCCTAACTGTTCCATAATCTCCTCGGGAATATCAAAGTTGCTAAAAACAGCCTGAACATCATCATGATCCTCCAGAAGATCTACCAGCTTTAGTACTTTAGCGGCGGTCTCAGGATCATTGATAGTAACGGTATTATTGGGTACCATCTGCACCTCGGCACTTGCAATTTCAGCGCCGGCCTGGGCCAGGGCCTGACGAACAACTTCTAGATCTTCCGGAGCAGTATATACTTCCAGGATTTCCGGATCACTATCATCTACATCTTCAGCACCGGCTTCAATGGCCTGCAGACTAATTTCTTCCCGCTTGTCCCCGGGCGGCACCGCAATATTTATGACTCCTTTAGGCTGGAACATCCAGGACACACAGCCGCTCTCCCCTAGGTTACCACCGTTGCGGGAAAAGATATAGCGTATCTCGGCTGCCGTACGGTTACGGTTATCGGTGGCAATGTTGAGAAGCAGGGCTACACCGCCCGGGCCGTAACCTTCATATGTTACTTCTTCATAAGCAGCACCCTCAATCTCTCCGGTACCGCGCATGATAGCCCGCTGGATATTTTCATTGGGCATATTCGCTGCCTTGGCCTTCTGAATAGCTGCCTTAAGGCGCGGATTAGCCTCGGGATCGCCTCCGCCTAACCTGGCGGCAATGATTAATTCGCGCCCGATCTTGGTAAACAGCTTACCTCGTTTTTCGTCCATTTTAGCCTTGCGGTGCTTAATATTGGCCCACTTGGAATGTCCAGCCACCTCATCTTCCCCCCTCTCTTTTTCTTTTTGCCATTCTAGCATATTCTCAGGCGGCAGTGCAAGGAGCACAAAAATAGGGATTAGGCATTATTAAACTTAAAAAGCTCCGTGCTCAAATATCTCTCACCCGTATCAGGAGCGATGGTCAACACCCGTTTACCCTTTCCCAACCGCCGGGCTACTTGCAAAGCCGCATAAACAGCTGCTCCCGAAGAAATGCCGACCAGAATCCCTTCTTCCCGTGCCAGGCGGCGGGCTGTCTCCATGGCCTCTTCATTACCTACGGTAAGGATTTCATCGACCACCTCTCGTTTGAATACCTTAGGAACAAAGCCAGCGCCAATTCCCTGGATCTTATGGGGTCCCGGTTGCCCGCCGGATAATACCGGTGAAGCAGCCGGTTCCACGGCAATTATTTGTACATGGGGCAACTCTCTTTTCAAAACCTCGCCGACACCGGTGATAGTTCCGCCCGTACCCACACCGGCCACAAAGGCATCCAGGTGGCCTCCCATCTGTTCCAGAATTTCCCGGGCAGTAGTTTCCCGGTGGATGGCAGGGTTAGCCGGGTTTTCAAACTGCTGAGGCATAAAATAGTGAGGATTTTCCCTTACCAGCTCGCGCGCTTTTTCCACCGCCCCCCGCATACCTTCGGTTCCAGGGGTAAGGATAAACTCCGCTCCAAAGGCAGCCAGGAGCTTACGTCTCTCGATGCTCATGGTTTCCGGCATGATCAAAATCAGCCGGTAACCCCGCGAGGCAGCAACCATGGCCAGCCCTATACCCGTATTGCCGCTGGTGGGCTCCACGATGGTATCCCCCGGCTTTAAACGCCCCTCTTTTTCCGCCTGCACAATCATACTTAGAGCAATCCGGTCTTTTACGCTAGAACCGGGGTTAAAAAACTCCAGCTTAACCCATACTTCGGCCCCTTCACCCGCCAGGCGGTTCAACTTCACTACCGGCGTCTGCCCGATCAGCTCAGTTATGTTTTCTACTACCCGCATGGTAACCCTCCTATTCTCTTCCTTCTGCGCAGTCTAATTCCTACTAATTCTATCTTTATATGGTAATTTTAACTCCCTGAAAACTTACTGTCAATGAGGGAGTCTAACAGTTGCCTGGCGCCGGGGACGTCGCGAGGTAATCTGTTTTGTTCCGGAATAAAGCCCTGGAAAATTTGGGCTACTAGAGGTAGACGCAAGTCGGCAGCAGCTACCACGCTTTCATCTAGCAGGAGCTCAGGCCCGCCTTGGGCCAGCAGGCGACCTTCCATTAAAATAATTACTACCTCAGCCCACGAAGCCGCAAAATCCACATCGTGGGTAGCTACGATGAGGGTCTTGCCCTGCTGGTGCAATCTGTCCAGGATAGCCTTGACACCAATCTGTCCAGCAGGATCCAGATAAGCCATAGGTTCATCCATTACAATAATTTCGGGTTCCATGGCCAAAACCCCGGCGATGGCCACTCGCTTTTTCTGGCCGTAACTCAGGTGATAAGGGGGTTTCTCCCGATAGGCTAGCATACCGACTGCGCCCAGGGCAGACCGCACCCGCTCTTGTACCTCGGCAGGTGTTAGGCCTAGATTTCGCGGGCCAAAGGCCACATCCTCTTGCACGGTACTGGAAAAGACCTGATCATCCGGGTCTTGAAATACCAAACCTACCCGCGAGCGCACCCAGCGCTCTGTTGCCGGAGTGACTTCCCGGCCTGCCACCCACACCCTGCCGCGCTGTGGCAGGTGGATACCGTTAAAATGCAACAGTAGAGTAGACTTACCCGCTCCATTAGGGCCCAGCAGCGCTACTTTCCTGCCACGCTCGATAGATAAAGAAAGGCCCCGCAGGGCCAGTGTACCATCTTTATATCTAAAGTGCAAATCTTCTACCTGGATAATATGCTCCATGGCCATCCCCCCAGCTCTAGCAACCGCAAGCCCAAAGCCGTACCCAAGATGCTGAAGCCCCACGCGAAATCGCTCCCGGCCGGCCGGGTGGTAGGAGTGGCGGCCACAGAGTAACTACCGGTAAATCCCCTGGCCAGCATGGCCTGATAAATGCGCTCGCTCCGCTGCCAGGAACGCAGGAAAAGCACACCTATCAGTTGGCCCAAAACATAAAAAGTATATGTTGCCGCCAGGCTGTGGCCGGCTTTAAAACAGCGGGCCTTACAGGCCAGATACATACGCCTCAGTTCATCGCCGATGACCAATAAGTAGCGCACGGCAAATTCTATTAGTTGTACCAGCACCGGCGGGAGGCGCAAACTTTTTAAAGCCAGCATAAGTTCACTAAAAGGAGTGGTACCGACAAGCAAAGCAGCTGCCAGCATAGCGTTAATCAGGCGCAAGGTTAGTAGCAGCACCCGGTGACCTCCTTGCCTGGTCAAGGTAACTGCCCAGGGCCCCAAAGTTACCTGCTGCCACGGCTCACCGGGCGTTACTATAGGTAGCAGCAGGATTAAGCTGGCCACCAACGGTACCACCCATACCAAACGTCCAGCCAGCCACCTCCACGATAAGCCGGAAAAAGTTATTAATATTAACAGAAAAATTGTACCCACAGCCAGTAGGGAAAAAGAAGTAAGACCGGTAACCAGACCTATAAATCCAACTATAGCTATTAATTTGGTCCTGGCCTCCAGTCTGTGGAGGGGGGAAGGGCCCTTGTCCTTACGGAGCGAAAACCCGCCTTCTACTTGGTGAAGATTCATCTCGCACATAGGCGGTCCCTTCTATTGTGGCCAAGTTTAATAAACACCTTGCTCAACACAAACATGACCCCAAAAGTTAAAAGGGTGCCGGCAATCCCCGCCAGGGCAGTGGCCAAAGCCTCGTTCTGGATTCCCGGAAAAATGTAGTCCGGCATTAAGCCGGCGATTATTCCTTTACCTTCCGCCAGGTGCAGAAAACCCTGATCTTCTGCTACGCGTTCTAACCCATCGGGGCTGGAAGAAGCTACAGGTGAGAGAAAAGCCGCCACCACCAAAGCCATAAGCAAAATAATAAAGATGTTGCCTTTCCTTGTGGCCGTCATTGCCTCTCAGCCTCCACCCCGTAGTATTTGAACGCGGGCTCTAACAAGCCGCTACGGTTTACAAAGGCTACTACTGCGCAAGTGATAAAACCTTCCCCAATACCAATTAATGCGTGCCACCCCGCCATAGCCGGCAGCACCACCGAAACAGAAATAGTGCCCGCCAGGGCCAGTTCCAGGGCCGCAGCGATAGCAGCAGCTACAATAGAACACCAGCTTCCCAGGAAGATAGCTAGTGGCCGCCTGATACCCAGGAATCGGTAAATTAAATGAGCCACCAAAGGCGCTATCACCGCCATATTTAACACATTAGCTCCCAGGGCTGTAATGCCGCCATCAGCAAAGAAAAGGGCTTGAATAATCAGTACTGTAGTCAAAATAAGGCTGGCACTCCAGGGCCCCAACAGAGCTGCAGCCAGGGCTGCGCCCAAAAGATGCCCGGACGTCCCTCCACCCACCGGGAAATTAACCATTTGAGCAGCAAAAATAAAGGCAGCCATTACCCCCAGAGCAGGCACTTGCCGGTCTTGGAGGGATTCCCGCGTTTTTTTAAGGCTGTAACTTACGGCAGCGCTGCTCAAAGCCGCCGCACCCAGCCAGGTTTTAGCATCCAGAAACCCGTCAGGAATATGCATAGTCACCACCCTCTTTAATTAACTTAATTAAAAAAATAAACCACCGAAGCTTTTGTCTAGCCTCCGTGGCTTATTGCTAACCTCCATGGCAGCAATTTATTAATACCCTTATTCAATTTCTTCCAGGAGTATTTTATGATCTACCAGGGCCATTTCTTTAATCCGAGCTCGTAACATCTTTCTTTTGCCAAAAATATCCTCCAGTAAAATACCCTCTTCCTGAGGAATTACCCGGTCCACGCTTTCTAACACCAGCTCTTCCCTGTCTCCTTTTAAAAGATAAGCATTAGCCTCGCACATATCTATTCCTCCTCGTTACTCGCCCACCTGACCCCCCGTCTTGTCCCTCCCGCTGGCCCACTCCTTTAGCCTTGCTACCAGGGCATCTATCAAGTGAGGCAAAGGTTCATCGACCACCCCTATTACTTCTACCCTGGAGCGGTTGAGGGGAAGAAGCAACTTTAAGGCTGGGCTGGCCGCTATACTGGCCGCCATGCGGGGCGTAACTTCCCCCAGCATTCCTTCCGCCAGGACAATGGCCAGCGAGCCTACAATTACATCCACCAGCGGGGCATTCCGTACGATGGCGTTTTCTCCCGTCGCCCCTTCATTGGCACCGGCCTTAAGCATGGCCGCCGTGGCCATGGCGTTGGTACCTAAGGCCAGAATTTCTACTTCCGGTGGCAACTCTTTCCGGATCTTGGTGCAAATATGTTTTCCTATACCGCCTCCCTGCCCATCGATAACCGCAATACGCAAAAAACATCTCTCCTAGAATATTGCCTTATACAAAAAGGCCACAGGAATCCACTGCCGGCGCCTTTCCGGCTGGTGACCTCCTCGTGGCCAGACATCCAGCGCGGCCTCCGATGACCGCTTCCTAAAAAATATTATTCGCCTTTCAAAGAAAAAATCCTGCTTATCCAAGGCAAGAAATTAAAAGCTAGGAGACCGCAATATACCTTTGCTGGGCTCCGAGCCCAGGGAAAGATACATCTGGGGCACTGGCCCCACAATAATGGCCTCGGCTAAAGGTATCTGGGACGCTACCTTTACCTTTTCCTCCAGCATAGGAGCTACGACCTGAACGTTGCCCTCTACTTGCAAATAGATGCGGTGACGGGTCTGGTTAATGCCAGCAGCCTCAAAGGTATCTCCCAGGGTAACAGCTACCGTACCTAAAGGAATTAAACTTAAGGGGATGGGCGGGCCATAGGCAGCCAGAAGCCGCAAACCTAGTACTTGCCCCAGGGGCAAGGAATAAGTTCGGCCTTTTAACTCGGCCAGCCTCTTCTGGATAGCCAGTTGCGCCTCCGCCTGTATCCTGCTGATGCGCAATACATCGGCCTGCATAAAGACCACTTGGCGGCTATTGTCGCTGGCCGGCTGGATCAGGTCATGATATTTTATGTCCCCGACCACCTGCTCCAGGACCGCTTTATGAATAGCTTCAGTGGCCACCCACTGCGCCTGGGCTACTGCCAGCCTTTCTATAGCAGGCTTTAGCCGCCACTCGAACAAGAGAAAAAGGAACAAGCAGGAAAGGACCAACAAAACCAATACTTTTTCCCGTCGCTGCCCTGGCCGGCGCCATCGCCGCCGCATACTTTCACCTCCATATAGAAAGTATACGCGGCTTTTAGCCAAAGGTGCTGTCAACCTTGGTGGCGGAGGCGGGCAAATTTGCGCTTACCTACCTGGAGCACAGCGTCGGGGATTATTTCGACCTCAGCTTCGGGGTCCTCTATTCTGGTGCCGTTAAGTTTGACTGCCCCCTGCATAATTAACCTACGGGCCTCGCTGGTACTTGGCGCCAGCCCCGCATATACCAGAAGCTTAGGCAGCCACATCCTGGATTCCTTCACCGTTACTTCCGGAATCTCCGTAGGGATTTCCCTTTCCTGGAAAACTTTGCGAAATTCAGCTTCCGCCTGATAAGCAGCGGCCTCGCCATGATAAAGTTTTACAATTTCCCGCGCCAGGTACATCTTGGCATCGCGCGGGTGCAAGCTGCCCTCGGCCAAGCCGTGGCGTACAGCCGCCAGCTCCTCCAGGGAAAGGGGGGTCACCAGCTCAAAGTAGGTAAGCATTAGCTCGTCAGGCAGAGACATTACCTTACCGTACATTTCTTGGGGAGGCTCATTGATGCCGATGTAGTTACCCAGGCTTTTGCTCATCTTTTGCACACCGTCCAGGCCCGGTAGGATGGGCATCATGAGGGCCACCTGGGGTTCCTGGCCGTATTCCCTTTGCAAGTGCCGCCCCATAAGGAGGTTAAACTTTTGGTCGGTCCCTCCCAATTCTACATCAGCCTGCAACGCAATGGAATCATAGCCCTGCATTAGAGGATAAAAAAATTCGTGGAGACTAATGGGGCGCTCTTCCTGGTAACGTCTGGCAAAGTCTTCCCTCTCCAACATGCGGGCCACCGTAATCTTGGAGGCCAGCTCAATTACTTCAGCAAAGGTTAATTTTTGTAACCAGGTACTGTTAAAAGTGACCTCAGTCCTGGCAGGATCCAGTATTTTAAAAATCTGCTCTTTATAGGTTTCGGCATTAGCCAGCACTTCCTCTTCGCTGAGCTGCCTGCGGGTTTCGGATTTACCAGACGGATCGCCGATGCGGCCCGTGAAATCGCCAATAATAATAATTACCTGGTGACCCAACTCCTGAAACTGGCGCAATTTATGGAGAACTACCGTATGACCCAGATGAATATCTGGCGCTGTAGGATCCAGACCCAATTTGATCCGTAAGGGCCGGCCGGTAAGCAAAGAACGGCGTATTTTTTTAATAAGATCTTCCTCCGGAACAATTTCGGCCGTTCCGCGGCGAATTACAGTCAACTGCCTGGCAACCTCTTGTTCCAAAGACAATCATCCTTCCCTTTATATACCTGTTTCTAAAGTTTAGCATAAGGCTGTATGGGGTTTCAAGCTAGTCTCCAACTATGCTATAATGGAAAGAGCGCGAAAGGAGGTCAGCCCCAGGGGGATGACAGCAGAAAAAAAGAAGGTTCGACGCAAGTTAAATGTATTCCGTCTTTTATTGTTGCTTTTTAGTCTTTTGGCCCTGGTGCTGGTTGGGGCAGGAGCAGGCTTTGCCATCGGCATTATTAAAAGCTTGCCCCGCTGGGACCCGGGAAACTTAAAAATGGCCTTGACCACTTCCCTGTACGATAAAGATAACAATGTTTTTGCTACTCTGCACGGAGGAGAAAACCGACTTCCTGCTTCTCTGGAAGAAATTCCCGATTACTTACAAAAAGCTGTCATAGCCATCGAAGATGCCCGCTTTTATCAACATCATGGCATTGATTTGCGGAGCATTGCTCGAGCAGCTTTTACTAACTTAATGTACAGGCAAATTAAAGAAGGCGGGAGCACCATTACCCAGCAATTGGCTAAAAACGCTTTCATCGAAAACCCCCAGCGCACCTTCAGGCGCAAGATCCAGGAAGCCATTCTAGCCTTGCAGCTCGAACGCATTTATACCAAGGAGGAGATCTTGGAACAATACTTGAATATTGTCTACTTCGGTCCAGGCGCCTATGGAGTGAAAGCAGCAGCTGAGGTGTATTTCGGTAAGGATGTAAAGGACTTAACTTTAGCCGAGAGCGCTCTTTTAGCAGGGCTTATTCAGAGCCCGGCCCGCTATTCGCCTCTGATCAAGGGCAACGAGCAGGCAGCCAAAGAGCGCCAAGCTGTAGTCCTGGCCAATATGGTAAAGTACGGTTTTATTGATCAGGCTCAGGCTGATAAAGCCTTGCAGGAAAAACTTGTCTTTAACAACCAGCCTCTCAAGACTACTCCCAAGTATCCCTATTTTGTGGATGCTGTAATAGAAGAAGCCAGTCAGTTATTAGAGGAAAACGGAATCGATTCTGGTGAGCTTTTCCGCGGGGGTCTCCGCGTCTACACCACCCTGGATCCTAAAATTCAGGCCAAAATGGAAGAAGTATACAGCAACCCGGCTAACTTTCCTAAGAGTGCCTCAGACCGCCAAGTGGAGAGCGCCATGGTAGTTCTGGACCCCCATACCGGAGAGATAAGGGGTTTGATAGGAGGCCGGCAGTATACCGCCCGCCGGGGTCTAAACCGGGCCACCCAGGCCGAACGCCAGCCCGGATCTACCATCAAGCCCCTAGTAGTCTATGCTCCGGCCCTGGAGAAGGGATTTCCGCCGGCGACGGTAATTGATGATGTACCCACCACTTTTCCCAGTTCACCTAAACCTTTTACCCCTGTCAATTACGACGGCCGTTATCGCGGGCTTATTAGCATGCGAGAGGCCATACGCTGGTCAGTTAACGTAGCCGCCGTTAAAATGCTTCACACTATCGGCGTGGATACCGGTTTTCAGTATGGCAAAAATTTAGGCCTGCCTCTCAAAGACAGTGACCGACACCTGGCCCTGGCTCTGGGCGGCATAACCTCCGGGGTAACCCCTTTGCAGATGGCTGCAGCTTATGGAGTTTTTGCCAACCAGGGCGTCTATGTCACCCCTCATACTGTTACCCGGATCACCGACAGCGCAGGCCGCGATTTGGTGGTTAATACGCCCAAGCAGAGAGTTGTTATGAGCGAGCAGATTGCTTATCTCATGACCGATATGCTCCAGACTGTAATCAAATCTGGTACCGGCCAGCGGGCCCAGATCGGCCGGCCGGCAGCAGGTAAAACGGGTACCACTTCTCTGCCCGATCTGCCCGCCTTCAAGGGCCTGGATGGCTCAACGGATGCTTGGTTTGTAGGCTATACGCCGGAACTGGTGGCCGCTGTCTGGATGGGTTACGACCAGACCGATCCCAAGCATTACCTGCGAGGTGTAGCCGGAGGTAGTTATCCTGCTCTGATCTGGAGGCAAGTAATGCAAGAAGCTTTAAAAGGGGTACCGGTAAAGGATTTCCCGCGCCCGCCGGGGATTGTATATGCTGATGTGGATGCTAAATCCGGCCTTTTGCCCAGCGAGCTGACACCCAAAGAATTTATTATTAAGGAGATATTTACCGCTGATATGGTTCCGAAAAAGGTGTCGGATGTGTGGGTGCAGCTCCAGGTGTGCACCACTACGGGGCAACTGGCCTCTCCTAATTGTCCCAGCGTAACTCAGGGCGTCTTTCTTAAACGCCCGGTTCCTTATACAGGATCGGTCCAGCCCGAAGACGCCTACCTGGAAGCTCCCAAAGAAGTTTGTACTCTCCACGGTTCGGGCCAAGCTAACGTAGTCAAAATTTGTACCGATCCCCGCCATAAAGGTAAGCCTGTTCTGGCCAATATCCCTGGCCCGGGTCAACAAGGGGGATGCCCTCCTCAGTACGTGCAAACCAAGGAATTTCCACCTGGTGCCGCTCCCACAGAGCGCTGCGACCTGCCCGACCACCAGATTGGGAAGTCCACTTCAGGGCAACCCGGCGCACCCGCACCACCTCCGGCGCCAGAATTACAGGTTCAGGTAGATATGGGACTGGGCAATGGCCGGGTCCAGGTAAAGCTTACTTGGGACACGGGTGGTGAAAAGAATTACCTTTATTCTGTCGAGCGCCGGGAAAATAGTACCCGCAAAAGCTTAACCATCACCCCTGAAACTTCTTATATAGATGCTGGGGTTAAACCTGGAAAAATCTATATATACCGGGTTCTAGCCATTGATCCCCACACTCAGCTCAGTACCCCTTCCAATGAAGTGACAGTTAATATCCCTACTGGTAACACTAAAAGAGAAAATTAAACAAAAATAACCGGATCGATCTTAAAAAAGGCCTGCGGTTAATATGCGGAGCCCGCAGGCCTACCTTATTTCAATTCCACAATTGTTACCCCACTTCCCCCCTCCCCTGCGCCTCCATAGCGGAAGTTTTTTACCAACGGATGGGAGCTGAGGTAGTTATGCAGAGCTGCGCGCAAGGCGCCGGTACCTTTACCATGGATAAGGCTGACCACTTTTAACCCGGCCAGGTAGGCATCATCGAGGTACTTATCGGTCTGGTGGCAGGCTTCATCTACTGTGAGGCCCCTAAGATCGATTTCCGGTTTTATGAGCCCCGGTCCTGTCGGTAGCACTGTCCACCCGCCTTGAGCCCCAGCCTTTCTTTTCTCCCCATCGTCCTTTATCAGCCGCAATTCGCTAAGTTTAAGATTAACTTTCAAGGTTCCCACCTGCACTGTTACTTCTCCCTGAGCATTAGGAAAGCTAAGAACTTCCCCTTTCTGTTTTAAGGGGAGAACAAGGACCACGTCACCCGGGGCCAGGGCGGCAGGCGGTGAGCCTGGTGGCGACGGTTGGTATTCCAGGGCCTTGTCCTCCACCTCTTTACTCAAAAGATTCAATTTTTGCCGGGCAAAACGCAAAACTTTAAGCTTCTCTTCCCGGTCTTCCTCGGCCAGGGCTCGCTCCAGCTTTTTCATTAATTCGCTGGCTTCCAGCCGGGCCCGGCGCACTATACTCTCGGCTTCTGCCCGTGCCTTTTCCATGATCTCCGCTGCCCGCTTACGCACTTCCTGCCGTTCTTTTTCCAGTTCCTCCCGCAACCTGTAGGCTTCCTGGCGCAGAGTTTCTGCTTCCAGCAAGGCCTTCTCGCTGGCCTTACGCTCTTCCACCAGACTCCGGATCATTTGGCTTACCTGTTTCTGCTCTTCCGACAGGTAAGCCTTCGCCCGCTCAACTACTTCTTCCGGCAAACCCAGACGGCGGGCGATAATAAAAGCATTGCTCTCTCCCGGAGTGCCTATGAGCAGGCGAAAGGTCGGCCTTAAAGTTTGGCTGTCAAATTCTACTGCTGCATTTTCAACCCGGGGCGTAGCATAAGCATAAGCCTTTAAATCGCTGTAATGGGTGGTAACTACCACCTTGGCCCCGCAGCCGGCCAGATAATCTAGAATGGCCATGGCCAGGGCAGACCCCTCTGTAGGATCGGTACCGGCGCCCAGCTCATCCAGTAAAACCAGGCTGCCGGGCTGCACCATCCGCAAAATACCTACAATGTGGCTCATATGGGAAGAAAAAGTGCTTAAAGACTGCTCGATGCTCTGTTCATCTCCGATATCCGCAAAAACAAGAGCCCCCACGGACACCTCGGCCTTCTGGGCGGGTAAATGCAGGCCGCACTGGGCCATTAAGGTAAAAAGGCCGATGGTCTTCAGGGTAACGGTCTTTCCCCCGGTATTGGGGCCGGTAATAATCAGAGTGTCGAAATCTTCTCCTAGGCGCAAGGTAATGGGTACCGCTTCCTCACGGAGAAGGGGATGGCGCCCACCTAAAATCTTCCAGCTGCCCCGGTTGTTTATTACCGGCGGCACGGCATGCATTTTATGGCTTAAAATGCCTTTGGCCAGGATAAAATCCACTTGTGCCAGCGCCCTCAATGTTTGCAGCAAAGCCTCTTTTTCCTTGCCCACCAGGTGAGACAACCTAGCTAAAATCGCCGCTACTTCCTGCTCTTCGGCGGCTAGCATCCGCCGCAGTTCATTGTTCAGCTCCACCAAGGCCATGGGCTCTATAAAAAGGGTAGCCCCGCTGGCCGACTGGTCATGGATCAAGCCGGGCACCTGGTGACGGTATTCCTGTTTGACGGGCAACACATACCGATTGCCGCGCACGGTATAGATATGGTCCTGCAGGTATTTCTGCATCTCGGGCGAACGCAAATAGGAGTCCAGACGCTCTTTTATTTCCTCTTGCAAAGCCCGTATGCGCTGCCGTAGGCTGAAAAGCCTCGGTGTAGCTTCACCCTTTACCTGGCCGTCCACTCCGATGGCCTTGGCAATTTCCTCTTCCAGGCGGCGAAACTCACCAATCCGGGTAGCCCAAGATTTAAGCAGGGGGAAAGGTCCCTCTACCTGTAAGATAGCCTTCTTTATCCGCCGGCCGGCAGCCAGAGTGCCGGCCACAGCCAAAAGTTCTTCTCCCGTAAGGGAGCCCCCGGCGGCAGCTCTTTCTACCTGGGGTCGGATATCCTTGATTGTACCAAGGCTACAGTCCGGACAGAGGCGCAAAAGAGTACACGCTTCTTCTGTCTCCGCCTGGCGCCTTTGGACTTCATCTATATCGGTTGTAGGCTGGAGGCTTTCTACCAGTTCTTGGCCCAAGGGAGAACTGCAACAATCTTTAAGGCGCTTAAGGATCTTGTCCAGCTCCAGTTTTTCCAGCGTTTTCTCCTCCACCAACACTCCCCCTAAGATACTCCGCGGAAATAATGACCGCGAGTAATATCCTTCCCGGTCACGGCAGCCAATTCCTTGGCCAGCGCGGCCAAGACCTCCTTCTCTCCCTCCCTTAAGCACGCCAGAGCCTGGCGGTAAAGGCCGGTTACCCGACGTATATAGGGACCTTCCTTATCCCTCAATTCCAGGCGTACAAAGCTGATTCCCAACCCCTGAAGAAGGCTCAAATGTTCTAGGACATCCAGGGTCTTGGGGTTATACAGATAGAAGCGGCAACGGGTATCGGCCGTGACGGGAAAAATTAACCCCAGGCGGTCCTTTAAACCGAAGGTTCCCCTCCGGCAAGGGGCCGAACAGTGTACCCCTAGTTTTTTGTCCCCCAGGCGGGCCCCCAAAACGCAGTGGGCCGAAACCATCAGCGGCAATGCTCCGTGCACAATCACTTCCAGGGGAAGAAAAGGAGCCACCCCCTTAATCTCTTTCAGGTTCAATTCGGGCGAAAGGGTCACTCCTTCCAATCCCCAAAACTGGAGAGCCCTCACACTAAGGTCATTAAAAATATTTAAAGTATAGTCGCCCCAGCCGGTCAAGCCATACTGCCGTAAAAGCTGTATGCCGCCTAAATTGCCCACCAAAAAACGCTGTGCTCCTGCCTGGATTAATTGCTCCAGCTTTCTCTGAACTTCAGCTATTTCTACCTCATGCCAAATGCGGGGCAAAGCCGGGATCAAGCTTATCTCCTGGCGGGCAGAACTTTTTAGTAACTGAGCCAGTTCTGAAGGGTGCGGGGCCTTTTTACCCTGCCATACCTCTCCGCTTAAATATATCCGGTTGGCTCCGGCTTCTATGGCGGCCGCTACACCCTCCAGATCGCCCACGGCGACAGCTAAAGCGGGTACTTCCCACTTTTCCCTTACCCCGGTCGGTGAAACTTCCGGCCCTAGTCTTTCGGCTAACAGAACCGCCAGAGCGCGGTCAAATTCCTGAAAGGACGGCACCGGCCGAGGCCAGCTGGCCACCCGCCTGGCAGCGAGGGTGGCTATGGCTTCCCGGCGCACCTGGTTGATTACACTTAGAGGAACCATGGCCTCGCCCTTTAGATTCACCTTTAAATCTTTAAGCTCATAGGGTGTATTGCCCAGCCGGTCCAACTGAATCCGCAATACTTCTTCCGTGAGAGGGTGTTTCCTGGCTATTTCCGCCGGCACAGCGGAAACAGCCTCGCCTGCATTCCCCTGGGGATCGGTCACCTGTAACTTAAAAGGTTCACCCGGTGCCACCCACACCTCCATGGTTACCGGGATCTTCCGCTCCTCCCGGGGCGAAGTATAGCTCCGGCGCGCCCTGCTCAATAGCTCAGCATCGCTGGTTTTAAACACGCGGTCTCCTGGCCGGGCTACCGGGGGTAAAGCCAGGGAAACCACCGACCCTGCTGGTGCTTCTTCTACTTGCCGGCCATCAATCCTTATATCTTCGATCACCAGGCCGGGGTGGCCGCCACGCCGGACCCAAACTTCCACCCCATCGCCCCGCTTCAAAGGGGTTTCCAATTTTACGCGGTAAAAACCGTTCTTCTCTTGGGCCAAGATTCTTCCCAAATAAATACCCCGGTTACTGGGGCGGCCGTAGCTCATCAGCTCGGCTCCCGGGTCGCCTAAGACATAACCGGTGGTAAAATCACGGTTAAAAATTTGAGCTATATCCCGGCTTTCTTCAGGGTTCACAGCAAAGTCCCGGGGATTTTCCAGGAAACGATCAATGGCCCGCCGGTAAGCCCGGGTAACAACAGCCACGTATTCGGGCCGTCGCATGCGCCCCTCAATTTTAAAAGCATTAACCCCTGCTTCTATTAACCGCGGAACCAACTCGAGGGTGCACAGGTCCCGCGTGCTGAGGAGGTGCTCAGCTGCCCCTTCTATCTCTCGCCCTTTTTCGTCCACCAGGGTATAAGGCAGCCGGCAGGGCTGGGCGCACCGGCCGCGATTGCCACTCCTGCCGCCCACCAGACTGCTTAACAAGCACTGACCAGAGTAAGAGTAGCAAAGGGCTCCGTGTATAAAAACCTCTAATTCTATATCGCATTCCTTCCGGATGAGGGCGATATCTTCTAAGGACAATTCCCGGGCCAGCACCACCCGTTTAAGCCCCATCTCGTACAGAAATCTTGCTCCGGCGGCGTTGGTTACCGTCATCTGGGTGCTGCCAATGAGCTTAAGCTCGGGTAGAAGCTTACGGGCCGCCCAGGCCAGCCCCAAATCCTGGACTATAACCCCGTCTACGCGGCTTTCCCCTAGAGAATAAAGGTAACGTAAAGCTTCTTCGAGTTCGCTATTTTTGAGCAAAGTATTTACCGTAACATAAACCTTGACGCCGCGCTCATGGGCATAAGCGATAGCCTCTTGTATCCCCTGCAAAGTAAAATTTTCCGCAAACTGCCGCGCATTAAATTGTTGTCCGCCCAAGTAAACAGCATCGGCACCGTTGGCCACCGCTGCCCTTAAAGCCTCTTCATTACCCGCAGGCGCCATAAGCTCTACACTATAGGTCAAACTTCGTCCCGCTCCTTTTATCTAGGTACTAATTTATTGTATCACAATCTTTATATTATCTACAAAAATGCCCCTCTAGAGGAAGCTGTCAAGTGGAGCTAGGTAATTTTTTTGATTTTGTTTGTCTCCAATGGTAAGTGGGTATTTATGTATAGTAT